>JBBRVH010000027.1:0-32952 GCA_038246995.1 Sphingomonadales bacterium | reverse complement strand
GCCGCGTGCCCGATGCCGACAAGGCGATATTTTCAACGCATTGCCATAATGACCTCGGGCTGGCGGTGGCCAATACGCTGGCCGCGATCATGGCCGGCGCGCGGCAGTGCGAAGCGACGGTCAATGGCATCGGCGAACGCGCCGGCAATGCGGCGGTCGAGGAAATCGCCATGGCCATCCGCGTGCGCCACGATGTGCTGCCGGTGCGCACCGGGATCGTCACCACGGAAATCACCCGCGCCTCCCGCCTTGTCTCGGGCATCACCGGCATGGCGGTGCAGGCCAACAAGGCGATCGTCGGCGCCAATGCCTTTGCCCATGAAAGCGGCATCCACCAGGACGGGATGCTGAAAGACGCCGGCACCTACGAGATCATGACCCCCGAAAGTGTCGGCCAGGGCGCCACCAATCTGGTGCTCGGCAAGCATTCGGGGCGGGCGGCGTTCAAGCAGAAGCTGGCGGAAATGGGGTATGATCTGTCGGATAACGAGTTCGGCGATGCCTTCAAGCGCTTCAAGGATCTGGCGGACGCCAAGAAGCAGGTCTTCGATGAAGATATCGTCGCGCTGGTCGATGACCAGGTGCTGCGCGGGCATGATCGCATCCAGGTCGTGGAGGTCGAAGTCTATTGCGGCTCCAACGGCCCGCAGCGCGCCATCCTGACGCTCAGCATCGATGGCGAGGAAGCGACCGCCGCGGTGCGCGGCAATGGTCCCGTCGATGCGCTGTTCAACGCGGTGCGCAAGCTGGTGCCGCACGATGGCGCGACCTTGCAGCTTTACCAGGTCCATGCCGTGACGGCGGGCACCGATGCCCAGGCCGAAGTGTCGGTTGTCCTGTCCGAAGACGGCCGCACCGCGCGCGGCACCGGCGCCCACACCGACACGCTGGTGGCGAGCGCCAAGGCCTATTGCAACGCGCTCAACAAGCTGATGGTCAAGCGCGGCCGCAGCGCGCTGGCGGCAGCGGGGTAGCGGGCAGACGGCAGGCTGGAATGCGATACCCGGCCTGCCGGCAGCTTTGCGTCAATTGCCGAAGGTCAGGCTGCTGAACACCGTGTCGAATTCGGCGCGGGGGTGGGTGATCGATTGCGTCCAGACGACATTGGCGCGCCAGCGGCCGGGCGTTGGGGTGGGGAAACGGGCATGGCCCTGCGCATCGGTGATGACCGGCGTGCCATGCGCCGGTTTGCCGTCCAGCGGTTCGAGCACGACGCTGGCGCCGGGGAGCGGTTTGCCGTGCCAATCGACCCGCAGCACGAGCGGTTGGCCGGGTTCGAGCGCAAAGGGGTTGCTCTGCGGGGTGATTTCCAGCGTCTGGCCGATGGCGCGCGTGGCGTTGGCGGTCGCGGTGGGGCCGATTTGCACGAGCGCCTTGGCGCGGCGCGAATAGGTCTCACGGCCGCGCATTGCCTCGGTGCCAGCGGCCCGGCGCGCCGCCAGCGCCGGGGCCAGCCCTTCGTGCGCCGCATAGGCATTGAAGGCGGCGGCATCGATGTCGTTTTCGGCGAGCGCGCTTTCAAAGGCGATGACATGGGTGCCGGCACCGGCAAGGCTTGCCGTGGCGCCGCCAGGGTCGGCCGGGGTCTTCACCCGGATGCCGGCCTGCAGATCGACAACGCCGGCGGGGCCGTAATCGCGCAGCGAGATCAGCTTGCGCCACTGCGTGTCCCATGGCTCGACAGCGTCAAGATCGCCGATCAGGAAACGCAGCGCCACGGGCGCGCCATCGGCCACCCGATGGCTGGCGATATCGATCCAGAAATCATGCGCTGCGGCCGGTGTCGCGATGCCGAGCAGCAGAGCGAGGAGTTTGCGCATGGTTTGGCCTTTCACGTTTGCTGGCTGGTCGCCCGTCATGGCTGCTGGCCTTTGGCCAGGGCGTCGATCAACTGGCCGCGCTGGCGCTGGCCGGTGCGGTTGAGCGACATGCGATACAGCGCTGCCAGATAGGCCCTGTCCCAATTGCTCAGCCGGTCGTCGCCGCCGCTGAACAGCCCGAGGATCGATGGCACGCCGGGCGGGTCGGGGGGCAGGCGGGTGGGGGCGAGGCTGACCAGCGCGACATGATCGGCGACCGCATCGAGCGATTTGCCCGTCGCCAGGGTCACGTCCACCACCGCCGTGGCGGTGGTGATGCCGACCGACAGATGAGTGTCGATCAGGCTCGATGAATAGCTGTTGGTCGATACGGCATCAGGGCCGATCGGCAGTGTGGCGGCAAGCGCAGTTGCCCCACCGGCGCTCATCAGCGCGGTTGCGCTGTTGCCAGCGCCGGCGGCGACACCGCTGCCATCGCCGATTTCCTCGCCATACCACCAGCGCACCGGCAACGGATCGTTGATCAACCGGGTCTTCATCGCCATCGGCAGCCGCGCGACAAGGCCGGGGCGGCGGCGCAGAATGACGCCGGTGGTGCGGCTGGCATCTTCGGAAAAGATGATGTTGAGGTTGGCGCGGCAGCCTGGCTTGCCGAGCGCCATGCCGGCCGTCGTCGCCAGCGCGCGCACGCGCTCCGCCACCTGCGTGGCGGCATCATCGGTGATGCCGGTCACCTTGATGCACACCGGCACCGTCCAGCGGCCATATTGACCATAGCTCGGGGTGGGCAGCACCGCCTTCACAAAGGCGGTGGCGCGCGCCTGGGCTTCGGCAGGGGTGAGCTTTGTCGCGGTGACGGTGATGGCAGTGTCATCAGCGGGGGTGGGGGCGGCGACCAACAGCGCCAGCAAGGCGGCAAGCATCGGGCTACTTTCACAAACGGGGGCTGATGTTTTTCACCATATCGGCGCGTCTGCGGCAAGCCGCCTCTTGCCGCTGGCACATTGAGGCGCAAGGATGGTGGCACCAGGGGGATGATGATGCGCAAGTTGATGGTCGGGCTGAGCGGCGCTTTGCTGGCAGGGAGCGCGCTGGCGCAGCCCGCATCCGGCCCGGCCGAAACCAATGTCCGCGCCGCGATCGCCCGGGTCGAAGCGCTCAATCCGGTCGTCAACGCCGTCCTCGCCATCGATCCGACCGCCATCGACCAGGCAAAGCGGCTCGATCTGCTGCGCCGGGCGCGCGGGCCGCTCTACGGCATGCCGGTGCTGATCAAGGACAATATCGATCTCGCCGGCCCGTTGCCGACGACAGCGGGCAGTCTCGCGCTGGCGGCGAATGTCACCAACCGCGACGCGCCGCTGCTCAAGGGCCTGCGTGCCTCGGGGGCGATCATCATCGGCAAGACCAATCTTTCGGAATGGGCGAACCTGCGCGGTCGCCCGTCGATTTCGGGGTGGAGCGGCGCCGGCGGCCAGGTGCATAATCCGCACGCGCTCAACCGCACGCCGTGCGGATCGTCGTCGGGCAGCGGTGCTGCGGTTGCCGCCGGCATGGTCGATGCCGCCATCGGCACCGAAACCGATGGCTCGGTCACCTGCCCGGCGGCAATCAACGGCATCGTTGGCTTGAAGCCGACGGTGGGCCTGGTCAGCCGCACCCATGTCATTCCGATCAGCGAAAGCCAGGATACGGCAGGGCCGATGACCCGCGATGTGCGCACCGCGGCGCTGCTGCTCACTGCGATGGCGGGCAGCGACCCCGCCGATGCGGCGACCGCCGAGGCCGATGCCCGGCGCAGCGATTATGCGGCGGCGCTGAAACCCGATGCGCTGAAGGGGGTGCGCATCGGCGTGATGCGCTGGGCCGCCGGCTGGTCGGTGCCGGTCGATGCGCTGTTCGACGCGGCGCTGGCGACGCTGAAGGCGCAAGGCGCCGAACTGGTCGATGTGGCGGCGCCGACGGGAACCGAAGGCGTCAGCGCCGGCGAATACAAGGTGCTCGTCACCGAATTGAAGGCCGGGCTCAACGCCTATCTCGCCACAACGCCGGCAGCAGTGAAAACCCGCACGCTCGCCGATCTTGTCGCCTTCAACAGCGCGTCCCCGCGCGAACTGGCACTGTTCGGCCAGGAACATTTCATCGTCGCCGAAGCGACCAAGGGGCTGGCGGACAGCGAATACAAGACCGCCCGCGCGACATCGCTGAAGGCCGCGACCGATGCGCTGGCCGGCATGATCGCCGCGGGCAAGGTGGCGGCGCTGGTATCCCCCACCACGGCGCCGGCGGGCTTCATCGATGCGGTACTGGCCGACCGCTTCGGCGGCGGCCGCAACGCCGGCGGGTTGGCGGCGGTGGCCGGCTGGCCGCACCTGACCGTGCCGATGGGGGCGGTGAAGGGCTTGCCCGTCGGCCTCAGCTTCATCGGCCCGCGCTGGAGCGAGGCGCAGTTGCTGGCGTTCGGCCATGTCTATGAACAGGCGAGCCAGAAGCGGGTGACGCCGACCTTTGCCGTATCGGTCGAGGCGATGCCCGGCCCGGCCGCCGCTATCGCGCCACCGGCGAAATAACCGCATCACGGCTTGCCTTTGGCGGGCGTATCCGCCATAGGCCGCGCTCCGCCGCACCCGGGTGTCCCCCGGGCGTTGGCGTTTGGACGAAGGCCGGAGGGGCGTTCCGCATGGTGCGGCGTCAACGATCGGCAGAGGAGTGACACTACATGCCAATGTACGAGCATGTCTTTCTCGCGCGTCAGGACCTGGCAGCAGCCCAGGTCGAAGCGCTGACGGAGACATTTTCCAAGATCATCGCCGAAGGCAATGGTGCCGTGGCTTCCCATGAATATTGGGGCCTGCGCAGCCTGGCGTATCGTATCGCCAAGAATCGCAAGGCGCATTATGTCATGCTCAACATCGACGCGCCGGCTCCAGCCATCGCCGAAATGGAGCGGCAGGTCGCGCTCAACGAAGACATCATCCGCTACATGACCGTGCGCATCGAAGCGCTGCCGGTCGAACCCAGTGCCATGATGAAGCGCGGCGATCGTGAACGCGAACGCGGTGCCGAAGGCGGCCGTGGCGACCGCCCCGACCGCGGTGATCGTGGCGACCGGGGTGATCGTGGCGACCGGGGCGACCGTCCCCGTGGTGACCGCCCAGACCGCGATGGCGCCCGCGATGGCGCACGCGCCCCGCGCGCATTCTGATCGAAGGGATTAGACCATGGGACGTCCGTTTTTCCGCCGCCGCAAGAGCTGCCCGTTCTCGGGGGCCAATGCGCCTGTCATCGATTACAAGGATGTGCGCCTGTTGCAGGGCTTTGTCTCTGAACGCGGCAAGATCGTGCCGTCGCGCATCACCGCCGTTTCCGGCAAGAAGCAGCGCGAACTGGCCCAGGCCATCAAGCGCGCCCGCCACCTGGGCTTGCTGCCCTATCTGGTCAAGTAGGAGTAACCGCAATGGAAATCATCCTGCTTGAACGCGTCGAAAAGCTGGGCGCCATTGGCGATATCGTCAATGTGAAGCCGGGTTTCGCCCGCAACTTCCTGCTGCCGCGCGGTAAGGCGCTGCGCGCATCGGAAGCCAACAAGAAGAAGTTCGAAGCCGATCGCGCTCGCATCGAGTCCGAAAATGCCAAGCGCCGCGACATCGCCCGCAGCGAAGCCAAGGATGTGGACGGCGCCAGCGTCGTCATGATCCGCCAGGCCTCGCAGACCGGTCAGTTGTTCGGTTCGGTCGCCGCGCGCGATCTTGCCGAAGTGTTGACCGCGGGTGGCCACAAGGTCAGCAAGCACCAGATCGTCCTCGACAAGCCGATCAAGACGCTCGGTATCCATGACGTCAAGGTGGCGCTCCACCCCGAAGTCGTGGTGATGGTCAAGGTCAACATCGCGCGCTCGCCCGAAGAAGCCGAACTGCAGGCCAAGGGCGTCGACATCAACGCCGATCTGTTCGATCGCGAAGAATCGGGCTTTGTCGAAGCGTTCGATCCCAACGCCGAACCCGGCATCCCGACCGGCGAGGCGCCCGCCGCCGATGCCGCACCGGAAGCCGAAACCGAAGCCTGAAATCGGGCCTCTGGTTGAACAAAAAGGGCCGCGCTGCTTTCGGGCAGCGCGGCCTTTTGCTGTTCGTGGCGCGGGAAGGGGTTGACCCTGTGGCGCGCACAGGCCACTCCCCGCGCATGAGCGAAGAACCAGAAAACACCCCCGAAGTGCCCGCCGAAATTCCGGCGATCACCGAAACGCCGGCCGAAACGCCGGCTGGCACCGAAACGCCGGCCGAAACGCCGGCTGGCACCGAAACGCCGGCCGAAACGCCGGCTGGCACCGACACGCCGCCCGACCGGCTGTGTGCCAGCCCGCGCAGCCCGCATTATGACGAGGCCGTGCTCGAACGCGGCGTCGGCATCATCTTTGAAGGCGTGGAGCGCACCAATGTCGACGAATATTGCATCTCCGAAGGCTGGGTGAAGGTTGCCGCCGGCAAGTCCAAGGACCGCTATGGCAACCCGCTGACCATCAAGCTCAAGGGCAAGGTCGAACCGTTCTTCAAGAGCTGAGGGTTGCGATCCGGGCGTTCAGGACCTAAACTGCGTTTCAGGACCTGATAATCGAAATGGTGCCCGAATGAGCTATCAAGCCAAGATCATCGCCGGCGGCAAGATCTCGCTGCCGGCCGAACTGCGCCGGGCGCTCAACCTGAAGGACGGCGACACGATCATGCTCGATCATGACGGCACGTCTTTCACCGGCATGTCGTATGAACAGCGGGTCAAGCGCTTGCAGGCGCAATTTGCACAATATGTGACGCCGGGTGTGTCGGTCGTCGACGAATTGATTGCAGAGCGCCGGGCCGAGGCCGCGCGCGAAGACGCCGAATATGGTAGCTTCGTCCATGATCCCGACGCATCGCGCACAAAGCCCGATTGATGCGGTATGTGCTCGACTCGTCGGCGGTGCTGGCGGTGCTTTTCAACGAATCGGGGATGCAGACAGTCATCGAACAGGGACAGGGTGGACTGATCAGCGCTGTCAATCTGGCCGAGGTGCTGACCAGGTCGATCGAAAAGAATGTGCCGGCTGCCCTGCGCGATGATGTTGTTGCCGTCATGGGGCTAGGTGTCATGGCGTTCGATGGCGCTGCTGCTGCGGCAACAGCGGAATTGCGCGGTCCTACCCGGCATCTGGGTCTGTCGCTCGCCGACCGGGCCTGTCTCGCGCTTGCGCTGCAACTTGGTGCGCCGGTGCTGACGGGCGATCGCGCCTGGAGCAAGCTTGCCATCGGTGTCGACGTCCGGCTGATCCGCTGATCATGGCCGATCTGTTCGGTGACAGCGCGGCCCTGCCAGCCCCCAATCCGCCGCTTGCCGAGCGCTTGCGGCCGCAGGCCTTGGGCGATGTTGTGGGCCAGGGGCATCTGACCGGGCCGGAAGGGGCGATCGGGCGCATGGTCGCGGCGGGGTCGTTGTCCAGCCTGATCCTGTGGGGGCCGCCGGGGACGGGCAAGACCAGCATCGCAAGGTTGCTCGCCGAAGCGGTCGGCTTGCGCTTCATCGGCATTTCGGCGGTGTTTTCCGGGGTGGCGGAGCTGAAGAAGCTGTTCGCCGAAGCGCGCGAGGCCGCCCGTGCCGGCCACAAGACGCTGCTGTTCGTCGATGAAATCCATCGCTTCAATCGCGCCCAGCAGGATGGTTTCCTGGGCGTCGTCGAGGACGGCACCGTCACGCTGGTCGGCGCCACCACCGAAAACCCCAGCTTCGAATTGAACGCCGCCATCCTCAGCCGCGCCCAGGTGCTGATCGTGCGGCGGCTCGATGAAGCGGCGCTGGGCGAATTGCTCGATCGCGCCGAAGCCAGCGAAGGCCGGCCGCTGCCGCTGACGATCGACGCTCGCGCCGCGCTCATCGCCTCGGCCGATGGCGACGGGCGTTTCCTGCTCAACCAGGTCGAATCGCTTTATGCGGTGACGCTTGCCGAGCCGCTCGACCCCGCCGGGCTGGCGGCGCTGCTGCACCGCCGCATGCCGGTCTATGACAAGGACCGCGAGGGGCATTACGGGCTGATTTCGGCGCTGCACAAGGCGCTGCGCGGCTCGGACCCCGATGCCGCACTCTATTATCTCGAACGCATGCTGACGGCGGGGGAAGAGCCGCTGTACCTGCTGCGCCGCCTCGTGCGCTTTGCCAGCGAGGATATCGGCATGGCCGATTCGAACGCGCTGGTGGTCACGCTGGCGGCCAAGGATGCCTATGATTTCCTCGGCTCGCCCGAGGGCGAACTGGCGATTGCCCACGCCTGTATCTACCTCGCGACCGCGCCCAAATCGAACGCGGCGTACAAGGCGCACAAGAGCGCGGCGAAGGCGGCGGTCGCGACAGGATCGCTGCCGCCGCCGGCGCATATCCTCAACGCGCCGACGCGAATGATGAAGGAAATGGGCTTCGGCAAGGGCTATGCCTATGACCATGACGAAGCCGATGGCTTTTCGGGCGCCGACTATTGGCCCGATGGCATGGCGCCCGAAACCTTCTACCGCCCGACCCCGCGTGGCCACGAAGCCCGGATCGGCGAACGGCTCGCCGAATGGGCACGGCGGCGGGCGGAACGGCGGGGCGGCAAAAGCTGAGCGATTGCCATCTCGCTGCGCGTCAGGGCTTGGCTGGCTCGGGTGCTATCCAGCTGTCGGGATCGTTTGCAACTGCTTCGTCGATGTCTGCGTCGGTCAACTGCTCGAGCTTCGCCCAATCGGTGGCGCCCTTTCGAGCGTCATTCGAATGCCGCACGATAAGCCGCTTGTTCGCTGCTGCGGGCTTTGCGGGCGCTGATGATGCGGTGGTTGCCATTGCGCATTGTGTATACGACAGCAACGATGATTCCTCCAGTCGGCTTTTCGCCTACCAAGTTCCCGAGAGCGAGATGGCGCAGTTCGGTGCCGACCTGGCGCGAACTTAAGGGATCGAACATGGGCCGTTTCCACAATTCGACAATGTCTTCGAAATCGATGCCGTGCTTTTCGAGATTGCTGGCCTGCTTGTTGTCGTCCCATTCGAATAGCATGCAAGTTTCTACGCTTCGATCCTTGAGCCGGTCAAATGCATCGCAAGACCGGCGTTGTTCCTCGGTTCCGGTAACGATAACAGCCCCGGCCATCGCATGACCTTCACCCGCTTCATCGGCATCGACTGGTCGGGCGCGGTCGGCAGCCGGCACCCATCGGTGCAGGTTGCGCTGTGCGCGGCGGGGTCGGACGCACCGCAGCTGGTGTTGCCGGCGGCGGGCGTCTGGTCGCGGGCGGGGGTGCTCGATTGGCTGGGCGGCCTGTCGGGGGATGTGCTGGTCGGCATGGATGCCGGCTTCGGCTTTGCCGCGGTGCCGCCGTTCACCGGCCCGGCGCGTGACCTGTGGGCCGAAATCGATGCCGTTGCGGCGGGTGATGCCGATCTTGGCGGGCACAGCTTCATCACCCATCGGCGCGACAGTTTCTGGCTCGGCGCCGCCGATGGCCCGCGCCATTTGCGGGCGCATCTGCGGGTGACCGAACAGGTTTATGCCGCATCGCGCCTTGGCGTGCCGACGTCCAATTTCGTGCTGCTCGGCGCCTCGCAGGTCGGCAAGGCGACGCTGTCGGCCATGCGCCTCCTGCACCGGCTGCAATGGCCGGTATGGCCGTTCGATCCGCTGCCCGCCGCCGGGCCGGTGATTCTCGAAATCTATGCCCAGGCCTTTGCCCGCATGGGCGGCGTGCGCGGCAAATTGCGGGATCGGGCGGCGCTCGATGCCGTGCTGGCAGTGCTCGGCAGCGCGCCGATGCCACCGGGCTTTGCCGATCGCTTCCCCGATCATGTCGGCGATGCGCTGGTCACCGCCGCCGGGCTGCGCGCCATCGCCGCGCAACCGCAGTGGTGGCAACCGGCGGCGCTCACCCCGGCGATTGCCGCCACCGAAGGCTGGACGTTCGGCGTGCTCGGGGCGGCCGATTTGGAGAATGCGCCTTCTCCGGGCTAAGGGGAGCGCGATGCCCGCGTTGTCCGCCTTTCCGCCCTTGCTGCTCGTTGCCCTTGGCGGCGGGCTGGGGGCGATGCTGCGCTATCTCGTCGGGCAATGGACGGCGGCGAATTTCGGCGCCGGCTTTCCGCTCGGCACCTGGGCGGTCAACATCATCGGCGGGCTGCTGATGGGGCTGCTGGTGGCGGTGCTGGCGCGCACCGCCGAGGCCGAGCCGTTGCGGCTGCTGCTCGGCGTCGGCGTGCTGGGCGGCTTCACCACCTTTTCGGCGTTTTCGCTCGATCTTTTCACCATGATCAACCGCGGCGATATCGGACTTGCTGCCGCCTATGCCGTGTCATCGGTCGCCGGCGGCGTCATCGCGCTGCTTGCCGGGCTGTATGTGGCCGGGCTTTACCTGGGACGTAACTGATGCCGACACAGATCATCGCCGACGACGACGATGGCATCAGGCTCGATCGCTGGTTCCAGCGGCATGCCCCCGATACCAGCTTCAATATCGTGTCGCGCTGGGCCCGCACCGGCGCGATCCGGCTCGATGGCGCCAAGGCGGCACCGGGGGATCGTATCGCCGCCGGCCAGACCCTGGTGTGGCCCGATGTGCTGCCGGCCACCGCCGCGCCGCGCCCGGTGGCGCGGGAACGCGAAGCGCTCAGCCAGGCGCAGATCGACTATGTGCAGGGGCTGGTCATCCATATCGACAAGCACGCCATCGTCATCAACAAGCCGCCGGGGCTGGCGACGCAGGGCGGCATCGGCATCACCACCCACGTCGACGGCCTGCTCGATGCGTTGCAGTACGACATGACGACCCGGCCCAAGCTGGTGCATCGGCTCGACAAGGATACATCGGGGGTGCTGCTGCTCGCCCGCACGGCGCGCGCCGCGGCGTTTTTCTCCAAATCCTTTGCCAGCCGCGATGCCCGGAAAACCTATTGGGGGCTGACCATCGACGTGCCCAAGGTCGCCACCGGCGATATCGATGCGCCACTGTCGAAACAGCCGGGCAGCGGCGGCGAAAAGATGCATGTCGACACCGAAACCGGGCTGAAATCGAAAACCCGCTACCGTGTCATCGACAAGGCCGGGGCGCGCGCTGCCTGGGTGGAATATGCGCCGCTGACCGGGCGTACCCACCAGATCCGCGTCCATACCGCCGCGATCGGCCATCCGCTTGTCGGCGATGCCAAATATGGCGGCAAGGAAGCCTTTCTGACCGGCGGGATCAGCCGCAAGCTGCACCTCCACGCCCGGCGGCTGGTTATCGATGCCCCCGATGGCGGCAAGGTCGATGTGACGGCGGAAATGCCGGCGCACATGGTCGAATCGTTCACGATGCTGGGTTTCGACATGGAATTGGGCGTGCCGCTGCCGCCCTTGCCACCGCTGCCGCCCAAGCCGAAATCGCGCCGGCTGTCGTCGGCGACGAGCGGCAACCGGCGCGGGGAACGGCGTTCGCGGGGGAGCAACTAGCCCCCTCTCCCGGATGCGGGAGAGGCGCGAGACGCGCCAGCGGCACGGGTGAGGGTGTACCCGGATTTCGACGCTCGTGAACACCCTCACCCGCCGCGCTGGCGCGCGAGTCGCCTCTCCCGCAAGCGGGAGAGGGGCGTTACCGCACCCCCTGCCGATCGAGCGCCGCCTGGCCCCTGCAGGGGGAAGGGCGCTAATCGTGCAACCGTGCCATCGCCTCGCGGACCAGCCCGATGCGGTCCTGGCCGAAATACATGTCGCTGCTGCCGACATAGAAGGTCGGGGTGCCGAAGCCGCCGCGGGCGATGATCTCGTCGGTGTTGGCGCGCAGCCGGGCTTTCAATTCGGGGCTGTCGGCGGCGGCCAGCGTGGTGGCTGGGTCCATCCCGGCGGCGGCGCACGCTTCGGCCAGCACGGCCGGGTCGGCGATGTCGCGATCCTCCCCCCAATAAAGCTGGAACACCCGCCGGGCGAACACCTCGGCGCAGCCGGCATCGGCGGCGAGGATGCAGGCGCGCATGGCACGCGCCGAATTGATCGGGAAAATGCTCGGTCGCCATGTGATGGCAAGGCCCGAGCGGCGGATCCAGTCCTGCATGTCCTTCCAGAAATACAGGGACTTGGGGGTCGCCGCGCTCTCGCGCATCGCATAGACGCTGGGGTTGACGGTGTTGAACACCCCGCCGACGAGGAAGGGCCGGAAGCAGACGCCAAAGCCGTCTTCGCGCGCGGCGCTGCACAGCGCTTCGAAGCCGAGATAGGTCCAGGGGCTCGAACAATCGAAGAAGAACTCGACGCTGGGCATCGTTTCGGGCTGCGTCATCTTTGCCTCCTGTGGCGCGCGGGCGGTGTGGCCATTGTGGACTGCGGCCATCGCGTTACCATGGCGCGATGATGATCAGGACATTTGCATGAAGCGCAACCGGCTTTTCGCGTCGCTTGCCGCGCTGCTGCTGGCCACCACGGCCCCGGCGCTTTCGACATCGCCTGCGGCGCTGGCGGCGGCGCCGATCACCGCGCCCGGATTTGAAAAACAGATCGCGGCGGCGGCGGCGCTGCTCGATGACAATCGCGTCAACGAAGCGCTCAATACCCTCGATACCATGCTGCTGGCCACCGAGACGCCGATCGAGCGCGGCCAGATCGAAGCGCTGCGCAGCTTTGCGCTGGCCCGGCTCAATCGCATTCCCGACGCCCGCAAGGCGATCGAGGCCGGGGTGGCGAGCAACCCCGATCCGTCGCTGCTGCTGTTGCGGCAATTGTTCCTGTTGCGCGCCTTCGATGGCGATGCCGCCGGCGCCGCCGATACGGTCCAGTTGATCGCCACCAGCAACCCCAAGGCGCTGACCGAGCTGCCGACCGAAGTCATCACCGATGTCATCGCCGCGATCCGCAAGGATGATAACCGCAGCTATGAACTCGATTTCGCGCTGAATGCCGCCGGCTGGCAGCCCGATGATGCGACGCTGGAAGATACCGACCGGCTGCGGCTGCGGCTGATCACGGCGCTGGCAAAGCGTGACCGGCTCGATGATGCGCGGCCGGTGTTCGATGCGGTGCTCAGCCCGGTGGTGCTGGCGCGGCTCGGTATCGATCGCCGCTTTGCGCCCCTATGGCCGGCGGTCGAAAAGCGGCTGGGGCCGGGCGCCGATGCCGCCGATGCAGCGGCGGTGGCGGCGGCCAAGGCGCGTTTCGATGCCAGGCCGGCGTCGCTGATCGCGCGGCTCGGGCTTGCCGAAGCGCTCAACATCGCGTCGCGTGAGGCCGAGGCGGTGGCGCTGCTCGATGTCGCGAAAACGCCGGCGGAACTGGCGGCGCTGACCGATCGCGAGGTCTGGCTGGTCAATCTCCATGCCGCGCTGCTCGGTGATCTCGGTCAGATCGATGCGGCGCTGGCGCGTTATGCAGCGTTCAACGGTGTGCCGATCAACGGCCGCAGCGCCGTGGTGGCGACGATGCTCAACGCCGCGCTGTTCGCCGAAAGCGTCGATCGTCCCGATGCGGCGCTGGCGGCGGCGGCGGCGGCCGAGGCGGGGCCGGCGGGCAGCAATGATTTCGCCAGGCTGTACCTGGCGCAGGCGCGCAGTTGCGCCTTGCAGCAACAGGGCAAGAGCGCCGACGCCGTGGCGGCGGCAGCGCAGTTGCTGGCGCGGCCGGGCGATAATGACGATGCCTATCTGGCGGCGATGGTCTGCCTCGGCCGGATGGATGCGGCGGCCAAGGCGATCATCGCGCGGCTCGACAACCCCGAAACCCGGCTGGAAATGCTGTTCGAGCTGCAACCCTTCCTGATCGCCGATCGGGCGTTGGTGCGCGGGATGCGCGAACGCGCCGGGCTGCGCGCGCTGAAGGCGCGGCCCGATGTGAAGGCGGCGTTCGTCAAATGGGGGCGGGATCTGCCGGCGGCGGTGGCGCCGCCGCGGTAAGGGCGATCGCCTCCCTCCCCGCAGGGGGGAGGGAGTTGGTTCGCGTTTACCCTTGCTTGTCGAGCCACGCCGCGATCGCCGGCATGCGGTCCTGCCGGATCTTCAGGCGATACGTGATGGCGGCGGCGGCCGTATCGGCATCGCGGCGGGTGCCGGCGTTGAGATATTTGTCGGCATAGGCGTTGATCTTGCCGATCATTGCCGGGTCGGCCGATCCGGCCCCGAGCAGCGGCATGAAGCGGCTGCGCGATGTTTCATCGACCAGCTTGTTGACCTGCGGCAGGTGTGCCAGCGCGAAATCGAAGGCAAGGTCGGGATGGCGGCGGGCAACCGCGGCGATCATGCCGGCGCTGTTGGTGGCGCCGGGTTCGTCACCAAGCGCCAGGTCGAGCGCGCGCATGGCCAGTGCCGGGTCGTTGGGCGCTGCCAGCAGATCATAAAGCTGCTGGCGGACCAGCGGCGATTTTTCCGCCTGCGCATTGGCGTGCAGCCGGTCCCAGGTGGCGCCATCGGCATTGCCGGCGACAACGCGCAGCGCGGCGCGGCGGATCGGGGCGGGCAGGTCATCGGCGGCCTCGCGGCGGCGCGCCTCGGCGATCACTGCCGGGTCACCCAGATTGCCGAGCACGCCGATCAACGTGTTGCGCAGATTGGCGACGGGGGCTTCTTCATTGGCGCGCGCCTGCCAGCCGATGGCGCCGAACACCGGCTGCAACCGGGCGATGGCGAAGCGGCGGAAGGCGGCCTGGCGCGGATTGCCGTCGAAATAGCCGTCGATGGAACTGAACACCCCGGCGATGCGCTCCCAGACCTGTGGTTCGGCGGTCGCCGGCGTCGCGGCGGCAAGATCGAGGACATCGGCGGCGGGCTGGTAACCGGCGAGGCCGAGCGCCCAGCTATCACCCATGATGCCGAGTTGGTCGATCGCCGGCAGCGTTGCGAAGGCGGCGGTGACGCCGGCCATCGCAGCAGGGGTGTAAAGCGTGCGATAGTAACCGGTCTGGCCGGCATTGACGATCACCGCGCCGCAGCCGGGCAGTTGCAGCATGCCCTTGCCGCCATCGACGACGGTGCGCGCCATTGCATTACCCGCGGTCCGCGCGATGACCGGCACCGGCCAGACCAATGGCGCCTTGTCGGGCTGGTCCTTGCTGTATTCGCCCTGGGTGAAGGTTACGCTGGTGGTGCCGGCGGTGCAGGTGGCGGCACCGACCCGGATCAGCGGCACGCCGGGTTGCAGGGTGAAGCGGTTGGCAATCTGCGTGATCGGCTTGCCGGGCGACGCGGCGTCGATCTCGCGCCACAGGTCCGCCGTCACGGTGTTGCGATAGGCGTGTTTCTTCATATAGGTGCGCACGCCGGCGCGCCAATTGTCGGCGCCGACATAATCTTCCAGCATGCGGATGACGGCTTCGCCCTTTTGATAGGTGATCGAATCGAACGCCTGGCTCGCCTGTTCGACGGTTTCGACATGCTGGACGACGGGGTGGGTGGTCTTCAGCGAATCGCGGCCCATCGCGGCTTCGCGGCCATCGACGGCATCGAGCGCGGTGTTCCATTCGGGGTGGAGCTTGGCCATCGTGCGGCCCTCCATCCATGACGCAAAGCCTTCGTTGAGCCACAGATCGTCCCACCACGCCATGGTGACGAGATCGCCGAACCATTGGTGCGCCATTTCATGGGCGTTGACCGAGAAGGACCTTTCCTTGTCGGCCTGGGTCTGCACCTTGGGATCGAGCAGGATGGCGGCTTCGAAGGTGAAGATCGCGCCCCAATTTTCCATGGCGCCAAAGAACTGGCTGCGGCCCGGGGCGGCGACATTGTCGAGCTTGGGCAAGGGATAGGGCGTGCCGAAATAATCGTTGTATTCCTTCAGGATATCCTGGGCCGCCTGCAGCGCGAACTTGCCCTGGTCGGTCTTGCCGCGCTGGGTGACGATGCCGACTTCGGTGCGACCGACCCTGGCTGCGATACGGTCGAATTCACCGAGGCCGAAGAACAGCAGGTAGGTCGACATCTTCGGGCTTTTGGGAAAACGCACCGTCACGAGGCCGGGGCCGGCGGGCTTGCGGCTGGCGACCGGCATGTTGCCGATCAGCATCTGGTCGGCGGGGACAACCGCCGACAGGGTGAAGGTCGCCTTGTAGGCGGGTTCGTCCCATGACGGGATGAAGCGGCGGGCGTCGGAATTTTCGAACTGGGTATAGAGCGCGCGCTTGCTGCCGGCGGGGGTGACGTAATCGAGGGCGAACAGGCCGTTGGCCTGGGTGCCGATCTTGCCGCCATAGACCATGTCGAGGCTGTAGGTGCCGGGCTTGAGCGGGGCAGCGAAGGTGAAGGTCGCGGTCTGCGCGGCGGCGTCGGTGGTGACGACGGGGGTGGCAATCGACGGCGCGGCCTGGCCCTTCATCGTGACGCTGCGGAAATCGAGATCGGCGGCGTTGAGGGTGATGCTGTTGACCGGCGCGCTGACCTTCAGCGTGACGACGACATGGCCATCGAAGCGCATGTTGGCGGCATCGGGGGTGATGGCAATGTCATAATGCAGCGGCTCGACCCCGCGCGGCAACTGGGTGGTGACGCTAGTGGCAGGCGCGGCGAGCGCCGGGGTGGCCAGCGCCAGCGTGGCGGCGGCGAGGAGGAAGCGATGCATGGGGATGGCCCTTGAAGCTGTGACGGGTGGGGAGCGTTGCCGCCGCCATGCGTCAGTTGCCAGCCAAGGTCAAACAGGCGCCCCTTGCTTCCCCCTCCCCACTCTACCGGCTGCGCCGGTGGGGGGAGGGGGAAGAAAGTCGTTTATTCCCCGAACACCCGGTCGAAAATCGTGTCGACGTGCTTGAGATGATAACCAAGATCGAACAGCGGTTCGAGCTGCGCCACCGGCAGCAGCGCGGTGACGTCCGGGTCGGCGGCGAGCAGGTCGAACAATTGCAGCGCGCCGTCCGATTCCCACACCTTCATCGCGTTGCGCTGGACAAGGGCGTAGCTGTCCTCGCGGCTGGCGCCGGCCTGCGTCAGCGCCAGCAGGATGCGCTGCGAATGGATTAGCCCGCCCATCTTGTTGAGGTTCTTGAGCATGCGTTCGGGGTAAATCAGCAATTTGTCGATGACGCCGGTCAACCGCACCAGCGCGAAATCGAGCGTTACCGTCGCATCGGGGCCGATCATGCGTTCGACCGACGAATGCGAAATGTCGCGTTCGTGCCAGAGCGCGACATTTTCCAGCGCCGGGGTGACCATGCCGCGCACCAGCCGGGCGAGGCCGGTCAGGTTTTCGGTCAGCACCGGGTTGCGCTTGTGCGGCATGGCGCTGCTGCCTTTTTGGCCCGGCGAGAAATATTCCTCGGCCTCCAGCACTTCGGTGCGTTGCAGGTGCCGGATTTCGGTGGCGAGGCGCTCGACCGAGCCGGCGACGACGCCCAATGTGGCAAAGAACATGGCGTGGCGGTCGCGCGGGATGACCTGCGTCGAAACCGGCTCGATCGTCAGGCCCATGGCGTTGGCGACATGCGCTTCGACCGCGGGGTCGATATTGGCGAAGGTGCCGACCGCGCCCGAAATCGCGCAGGTGGCGATTTCTGCGCGCGCCGCCACCAGACGCGCCCGGCAGCGGGCGAATTCGGCATAGGCCTGCGCCAGCTTCAGCCCGAAGGTCGTCGGTTCGGCATGGATGCCATGGCTGCGGCCCATCGTCGGCGTGTGCTTGTGCTCCATGGCGCGGCGCTTGATCGCAGCGAGCAGCGCGTCGGTATCGGCGATGAGGATATCGGCGGCGCGGGCCAGTTGCACGCTCAGGCAGGTGTCGAGCACGTCCGAACTGGTCATGCCCTGGTGGACGAAGCGGGCTTCTGGCCCGACATGTTCGGCAAGGTTGGTCAGGAAGGCGATGACATCGTGCTTGGTCTCGCGCTCGATCTCGTCGATGCGGGCGACTTCGAACTTGCCCTTTTCCCATACCGCCTTCGCCGCATCGGCGGGGACGACACCCAGCGTCACCAGCGCGTCCATGGCGTGCGCCTCGATCTCGAACCAGATCTGGAAGCGGGTTTCGGGTTCCCAGATGGCGACCATCTCGGGGCGGGAATAGCGGGGGATCATGCGGGGCTCCGTTTCTGGCGCGGGGGTTAGCACGCGGGCGCGCGGTGGCAAAGCGGTGGCGAAAAGACTGGGCGGTGGCGAAAAGACTGGCGGATGCCTAAGTCTGGGCGGTGAGCGAAACCCCGTCTGTCCGTGTCGTCGTTTTCCAGCATGGGCTGGGGGCGCTCGATTATGCCGTGCCGGCGGGGATGGTGGCGGCGCCGGGGATGGCGGTGCAGGTGCCGCTCGGCCCGCGCACGATCACCGGGGTGGTGTGGGACGCCGGCCGGCTGGAAGGCCGCGCTGTCGAGGCGAAACGGCTGCGGCCGGTGACCGCGGTGATCGATATCCCGCCGCTGTCCGCCCCCATGCGGCGCCTGTGCGAATGGGTGGCGGATTATTATCTCAGCCCGCTGGCCGGGGTCATCCGCATGGTCTGGCCGTCGGTGGCGTTTCTGTCGGCGCGCGAGATCGTCGAATATCGCCCTGGCGGCCCGGTGCCGGCGCGGATGACCCCGGCGCGGGTGCAGGCGCTGGAAAAACTGTCCGGCCGGCAGGGGCTGGTGCGCGATCTGGCGCGCCTCGCCGGGGTGTCGGAGGCGGTGATCCGGGGCCTGGTGCAGGGCGGCACGCTGTTGCCGGTGCTCGTGGGTGTCGATGCCGTTCCGGCACAGCCCGACCCCGATTTCGCGCCGCCGCAGCTTGAGGCGGCGCAGGCCGAGGCAGCGCTCGCCATCGCCCATGCCGTCGCCGATGGCGGCTTTGCGCCCTATCTGCTGGAGGGCGTCACCGGCTCGGGCAAGACCGAGGTGTATTTCGAAGCGGTCGCCGAAGCGATCCGGCAGGGCGGCCAGGCTTTGGTGCTGGTGCCCGAAATCGCGCTGACGGCGCCGTGGCTGGCGCGCTTTGCAGCGCGTTTCGGTTGTGAACCGGTGGCGTGGCACAGCGATCTGAAGGCCAGCGAGCGCCGCGCCGCCTGGGCAGCGATCGCCGATGGCCGCGCCAAGGTGGTCGTCGGGGCGCGATCGGCGCTGTTCCTGCCCTTTGCCGATCTGCGCGTCACCATCGTCGATGAAGCCCATGAAACCAGCTTCAAGCAGGAAGAAGGCGTGCATTATCACGCCCGCGATGTCGCGGTGATGCGGGCGCGCGAGGAAGCGGCAACGGTGGTGCTCGCCACCGCGACGCCCGCCATCGAGACGCAGGTGCAGGCGGCCAAGGGCACCTATCACCACCTTGTCCTGCCGGCGCGCTTTGGCGGCGCCCGGATGCCCGATATCGCCGCGGTCGATCTGCGCCGCTATCCGCCGACCCGCGGCGCGTGGCTCAGCCCGCCGCTGGTGGCAGCGGTGACCGCGACGCTGGCAAAGGGCGAACAGGCGCTGCTGTTTCTCAATCGCCGGGGTTATGCGCCGCTGACGCTGTGCCGGGCGTGCGGCGAACGCATCCAATGCCCCAATTGCACCGCCTGGATGGTCGAGCATCGCCTGTCGAAGCGCCTCGCCTGCCACCATTGCGGCCACCAGACCCCGGTGCCGCCGGCGTGCCCGGCGTGCGGGGAAATGGATGCGCTCGTCGCCTGCGGGCCGGGGGTGGAACGGATCGCCGAGGAAGTGACGCGCACCTGGCCCGGCGCGCGGGTGGCGCTGGTGACATCGGACACGATCAATTCCCCGGCGCGCGCGGCGGCACTCGTCAAGGCGGTCGAGGCGCGCGAGATCGACGTGCTGATCGGCACGCAAATGGTGACCAAGGGTTATCACTTCCCCGAACTGACGCTGGTGGGGGTCGTCGATGCCGATCTCGGGCTGGCGGGGGGCGATTTGCGCGCTGGCGAACGGACGTTCCAGCAAGTGGCGCAGGTGGCGGGGCGCGCCGGGCGCGGGGCAAAGCCGGGGCGGGTGCTGATCCAGACCCACCAGCCCGAGGCGCGGCTGATGCGGGCGCTCGTCGCGGGCGATCCGGCGGCGTTTTACGAAGCCGAAACCGAGGCGCGGCGCGACCTGATGCTGCCACCGTTCGGGCGGCTGGCGGCGATCATCGTGTCATCCGAGGATGCCGCGGCCGCGCTGGCCGCGGCGCGGGCGATCGGGGCGGCGGCGCCGCAGATGGAAGGGTTGAGCGTCCTTGGCCCGGCGGCGGCGCCGCTGGCGATGCTGCGCGGCCGGCATCGCCAACGCCTGCTGGTGCAGGCACGGCGCACGCTGGCGCTGCAACGGGTGCTGCGCGACTGGCTGGGCGGGGTGGCGGTGCCGGCCAATGTGCGCGTGGTGGTCGATATCGACCCCTATAGTTTCGTCTGACCCGTCACCCCCGCCTGCGCGGGGGTGACGATTCTGTTTCTTTGTGGCGCGCGCTGCGGCTAAGCGGGGCTTGCGAAGGTAAATCAGGCGAACCCATGGCCCGCAGAAATTCCCGCTACGATCCCGATGCAGAAGCCGCAGCGCCGGAACCCGCAGCACCGGTGCCGTGCTGGCTGTGCAGCCGCCCGACCGGCACCACGATCGTCTGGCATCATCCCGTGCCGAAAAGTCGGGGCGGCCGCGACGTCGTGCCGATGCATCCGATCTGCCAGCAGATGCTGACGGTCAATTTCACCAATTCCGAATTGCAGCGCCACGGCATGGAGGTGCAGGGGCTGCTCGACAATCCGGCGGTGCGCAAATTCGTCGATTGGGTGGCGAACAAGGACCCCGATTTCACCGCGACGCTGTCGAAAAAGCAGCGCTGACGTTCACCGATGCGTGACTCCCTCCCCGCCAGGGGGAGGGCGTTGGTTCAGCCGGCGAATTTGTGTGGTGTCAGCCCGATGCGGCCGCTTTCGACCTCGAACAGCGCGCCGCCGGCTGCTTCATCGACGCCATCGCCCGACGAAGTGACGAACATCCGGTCGAGCCTGTCGCCGGCAAAACACAGGCTGCTGGTTTGCGACGCGGGCAGGGTAATGATCTGGTCGATTGTCGCATCGGGCAACAATCGAACCACCCGCCCGGCGCCCCAGCAGGCGACCCACAGCCCGCCTTCGCTGTCGAAGGTCATGCCATCGGGGCTGCCTTCATCGCGCGCGAACTGGCGAAACAGCGCGCGCGGGCCCAGGCTGCCATCGGGGGCCATGGCGAAACGGTAAATGCGCCCGGCGGCCGAATCGGTATGGAACAATGCGGTGCCATCGGCGCTGATTGCCGGGCCGTTGGCGACGCTGTAACCGCTGTCGAGCCGGGTCAGCGTGCCATCGGGGTCGTAGCGATAAAGACTGCCGGTCGGGGTGTCGCACGCCATCGGCATGGAGCCGAAATACAGCCGTCCGGCGGCATCGGCCTTGGCGTCGTTGAGGCGGTGCAGCGGCAGATCGGGCTCGGGGGCGGCGATGATCCTGGCGGTGACCGGGTCGAGCGTCAGCGTCGCGATGCCGTCTTTGGTGCCGGCGATGAAACCCGGGGCGTTGCGGCGCTCGATCACCCAGCCGGTCATGGCGGGGAGATCCCAACTGGTCACGCTGTCGTCGCGGAGCCGCAGCCGGTTGAGGCGTTGGCCGGTGATATCGACCCAGAATACTGCCTGCTCGGATGGCGACCAGAGCGGGCCTTCGCCAAGCCGGTCGCAGCGGTCGTGGGGGATGATGCGCATGCCTCGCAGCCTAGCCGCCGCGACACGGAGGCGCTAGCGATAGCCGATGCAGCCCCTCCGCCTCGCGCTCATCGGCATCGGCAAGATTGCCCGGGACCAGCATCTGCCGGCGATCGCGGGCAATGCGGGGTTCGAACTCGCAGCGGCGGTCAGCCGTAATGCCAGTGTCGCGGGCGTGCCGCATTTCGCCGATCTCGACGCGCTGATCGCCGCCGGCCTGGCGGTCGATGCCGTGTCGCTGTGCACTCCGCCGCAAGGGCGGCATGTGCTGGCGGCGCAGGCGCTGGCGGCGGGCTTGCATGTCATGCTGGAAAAGCCGCCGGGGGTGACGGTGGCCGAAGTCGCGGCGTTGCAGCCGGCGGGGCGCACGCTGTTTGCCAGTTGGCATTCGCGTGCCGCCGCCGGGGTTGCCCCGGCGCGGGCCTGGCTGGCGGGGCGGCGCATCGTGTCCGCGCGGATCGACTGGCGCGAGGATATCCGGCTTTGGCACCCGGGGCAGGACTGGATCCTCGCTCCCGGCGGCATGGGGGTGTTCGATCCGGGGATCAACGCGCTGTCGATCCTGACCGAGATCTTGCCGGCGCCGGTGCGGGTGACCGCAGCGCGGCTGGCGGTGCCGGCCAACCGTGCCGAACCGATCGCAGCGTCGCTGGCGCTGGTGTGCGGGGCGGCCGAAATCGCGGCGGAATTCGATTTTCTGCAGGCCGGCCCGCAATCATGGGACATTGTCGTCGAAACCGATGCCGGGCGATTGGCGCTGCACGATGGCGGTGCGCGGTTGGTCATCGATGGGGTGGCGCAGGGGCTCGGCGATGGCGGCGAATATCCCGGGCTGTACCGGCGCTTTGCCGAATTGATCGCGGCGGGACGGAGCGATTGCGACCTGGCGCCGCTGGAATTGGTGGCGGACGCGCTGGCGATGGGTGTGGTCGAGAAGGCCGAAGCGTTCGAATTCTAGGGACGATCCTGTCAAAACGAACCGTCACTCCCGCGCAGGCGGGGGCCCATCACCTGCACTTTCGGGCGATGGGCCCCCGCCTGCGCGGGGGTGACGGGAAGATTGGTGTCAACAACCGGGCGCGCGACCTCGCGCACCCGGCCACCCGCGTGCCGCTTACTGTGCCGTCCAGCCGCCATCTACCGGGATCGCGACCCCGGTGATCTGCGCCGCCGCCGGGCTTGACAGGAAGGCGGCGAGTTCGCCCATCTGTTCGGGCGTGGCGAACTGCTTCGACGGCTGCTTTTCGATCAGCAGTTTTTCGGTCGCGGCTTCGACGCTGATGCCATTGGCTTCGGCCGACGCTTCGATCTGCTTTTGCACCAGCGGGGTGTGGACCCAGCCCGGGCAGATGGTGTTGCAGGTGATGCCGCTGCCGGCATTTTCCAGCGCCACGACCTTGGACAGCCCGACAACGCCGTGCTTGGCGGCGACATAGGCCGATTTGTGCTTGCTGCCGATCAGGCCATGCACCGATCCGATGTTGATGATGCGGCCGAACCCGGCGGCCTGCATGTGCGGCAGCGCCGCCTGCATGCCGAAGAACACGCCCGACAGGTTGATCGCGATGATCGCGTTCCAGCGTTCCTCCGGGAAATTCTCGACGCTTTCGGTGTACTGGATGCCGGCGTTGTTGACGAGAATGTCGATCTTGCCAAAGCTTGCGACGCACAGGTCGATCATCGCCTTGACTTCATCGGGCTTGGAAATGTCGGCGCCGCTGTAGACGACCTTGACGCCGTACCTGGCTTCGAGCCCGGCGCGTTCGGTTTCGATGGCCGCGGCATCACCGAAACCGTTGATGACCAGATTGGCCCCCTTGGACGCCAGCACATTGGCGATCCCCAGCCCGATCCCGCTGGTCGAACCGGTTACAACAGCATTCAATCCCTTGAGCATTGCAAATTCCCCCGTTTTCAATTCCGCCCCTCATTGCACAGGGCTTTATGACAATATGACGTTTGTTCGCAGGTGCAGCGAATCAGTGTTGCTCCTGTGTATAACGTGCGATATGTCTTGGGTGCACCGCAACATAAAAGCGGTGGGGGTAATACAGGGGGCTGTATGGCGACGATGACAAAGCCGGGTTCGGCAGCCTATGTTGCGGCTGCGAACAGCAAGAAGGTCAATCTGGCCTTGCAGGGTGGCGGCGCGCATGGCGCTTTCGCCTGGGGCGTGCTCGATCGCCTGCTCGAGGATGGCCGGGTGGTTTTCGATGCCGTCAGCGCGACCAGCGCCGGCGCGATGAATGCCACGGTGCTGGGCTATGGCCTGACCATCGGCGGTGCCGACGGCGCCCGCGAGGAACTTGAAAAATTCTGGAAGAAGATCAGCGACGAAGGCGCCAAGGGGCCGCTGCAGCCATCGTTCATCGACAAGGCGCTGGGCAACCACAGCCTCGATTACAGCCCGGTGTTCATGATGATGGACATCATGTCGCGCATCATGTCGCCGTATGAACTCAACCCGATGAATTTCAATCCGCTGCGAAAGGTGCTGGAAAGCAGCATCGATTTCAACGTGCTGCGCGAAGGTTGCCCGATCAAGCTGTTCCTGTCGGCCACCAATGTCCGCACCGGCAAGGTGCGCATGTTCGAAAACCACGAAATCGGCCCCGACCAGGTGCTGGCCTCGGGCTGCCTGCCCTTCATGTTCCAGACCGTCGAAATCGATGGCGAAGCCTATTGGGACGGTGGCTATATGGGCAACCCCGCCATCTTCCCGCTGATCTATGGCAGCAAGACCAACGATGTCGTGATCGTCCACATCAATCCGCTGAACCGGGATGAAATTCCCAAATCGGCGAAGGACATCATGAACCGCATCAACGAAATCAGCTTCAATTCCAGCCTGATGCGCGAAATGCGGGCGATCGCGTTTGTCAGCCACCTGATCGACGATGGTCAGTTGCAGGACGACAAGCATCGCCGCATGCTAATCCATTCGATCCAGGACGAAGCCTTCATGAACAGCCTGGGCGTCACCAGCAAGCTGAACCCCGACTGGGGCTTCATGAAGAAGCTGCGCGATGTCGGCCGCGAATGCGCCAGCACCTGGCTCAACGACCATTTCGACGATGTCGGGGTGAAGTCGTCGACGGATATCCAATCCGCCTTCCTGTAATCCTGACCGACCATTTTTCGCGCGTGGGGGAGCTCGCAGAACGATGACACCGCAAGAAATCCTGAAACTGCCGTCGATGCCGGCCGCAGCGCCCAGCTATCCGCTGGGGCCGTATCGCTTCGTCAACCGCGAATTCCTGATCATCACCTACGAGACCGATCCGGACCTGCTGCGCGCCGCGGTGCCCGAACCGCTGGTCCCCAATGCCGACAATCATGTCCTGTACGAATGGATCAAGATGCCCGATTCGTCGGGCTTCGGCGATTACACCGAAAGCGGCATTGTCATCCCGTGCACCTTCAATGGCGAGCCGATCAACTATACCGCGCAGATGTATCTCGACGACGAACCGCCGATCAGCGCCGGTCGCGAGATCTGGGGTTTCCCCAAGAAATACGCCCTGCCGCGGCTGACGGTCGAATCGGACACGCTGACCGGCACGCTGTCCTATGCCGGGCAGACGGTGGCGATGGGCACCATGGCCTATAAATGGACCCAAGCGCCGGGTGGCAACGAAGCCCAGGCCAAATCGATGACCAAGACGTCGTGCAATCTGAAGATCATCCCCGATGTCGATGGCACCCCGAAGATCTGCCAGCTCGTTGCCTACAACCTCGAAGACATCACCGTGAAGGGCTGCTGGGTCAGCCCGGCCCGGTTGCAGCTGATCCCGCATGTCAACGCGCCGGTCGCCGACCTGCCGATCAAGCGCATCGTTGGCGGCAAGCATTTCATCAGCGATCTGACCCTGCCGCACGGCCGGGTGCTGTTCGATTACATCAAAGACGCGAAGACTAACGGTTCTCAGGGCTGAGGGGGAAGCACGATGAACAAGCAGGATGTGCTCAAGCTCAGCGCCATGCCGTTGCAGAGCCCGACGTTCCCGACGGGGCCGTACAAATTCTTCAACCGCCAGTACATGATCATCAACTATCGCACCGATCCGGCGCTGATCAGGAAGATGCTGCCCGAGCCGCTAGTGCCCGATGGCGATATCGTTTCGGTGCAATGGCTCGATCTGCCCGATGGCGAAGGTTTTGGCGCCTATTCGGCGGCGTTGCAGGCGATTCCGTGCCTGTTCAACGGCGAAAAATGCAATTTCCTCGTCCAGATGTATGTCGACAATTGCCCGCCGCTGGCCGGTGGTCGCGAGATCTGGGGCTATCCGATGAAATATGGCATCGCGACGCTGGTGACCGCCAGCGACACGCTGACCGGCGAACTGACCTATGCAAAGCAGCAGGTCGCGACCGGCACGATGGTCTACAAGCACAACAGCCCCGATGATCTGGGCGAGATCGAGGCGATGCTGAAGCGCACCCAGGTGACGCTCAAGCTGATCCCCGACATCGACGGTTCGCCGGCGATCGCGCAGCTTGTCGGCATCAATTTCGACAAGATCACCGTGAAAGGCGCCTGGACCGGCCGCGCGCGGCTGGAAATGGTGCCGTCGGTGAATTGCCCGATGGCCGATTTGCCGGTGCTCGAACAGTTGGGCGGGCTGCATATCGTCACCGACATGACGCTGCCGTACGGGCGGGTGCTGCACGATTATCTGGGGTAGTACCCGCTAACTCCCTCCCGCCAGATCGCCAGGTCGTGCGGATCGATCGTCCGGCTGCCGAGCACGAAATCCGCGCCATCGGGGGCCGGCGCCGTCACCGCCGTCGCGCCATAATTCAGCGCGAACACCAGGTCGCCGCGGCGCCGCAAGCGCAATGAACCCGCCAGCGGCGTCACCGCAATATCCGCCTCGGCACACAGGCTGGTGAAAAAACTCTCCAGAAAAGCATCGTCGGTCAGCGTTGCCAGATAATGCGCGCGGCCATGGCGGACGAGCGCCGGGCTGCCGTCTTCATAGCTTGCCAGCACCTGCGCATCGCCGGGATCGAGGCTTTCGCGCCAGCTGGTACTGGCAAAATCCATACCGTTGAAGCTGATCGCCCCCGGGCAATCGGGGCGCAGCGTTTCGACCGACAGCACGCGGATCGGCAGCAGCGCGCGCAACCCCCCCGGCGGCAGGCCATCGGGGATGGTCAGGTCGCTCGTTTTGGCGCCCGAGCGCGGGCCGAGGACGACAAGCGCATGGGTATCGGCCAGCCGCGCGACGGCCAGGCTGTCGGGCATCGCCAGCGCCGGAGCGAGGACGAGCCGATAGCCCGCGACCGCGGCGCCCGGCGGCACGAAATCCATATCGACCCCCAGCCGGCGCAACGCGCGATACCATTGGTGGACGACGGCGGTGTAATCATAACCGCGCCCCTGCGCCTCGATATCCGACAGATACTGCGCTTCGGTGTCGATGATGATCGCCACCGGCGCGGCGGTCGGTTCGGGCAGGGTGATCTGCCCCAGTTCGGCAGCCAGCAGCGCGATTTCGGGCCAGGCTTCGGCCTCGCTCGAATCGGGGCGCAGCAGCCCGGCGTGCATCTGTTCCTGCGCGAACGGTGCCTGCCGCCAGCGGAAATAGCTGACGACGGCGGCGCCATGGGCAAAGGCCTCCCAACTCCACAGCCGCACCATGCCGGGCGCCGGGCGCGGGTTGTGGCGCGCCCAGTTCACCGGGCCGGGTTGCTGTTCCATCACCCAGAACGGCCGGCCGGTCAGCCCGCGCGTCTGGTCGAACAGCACCGCCTGCATATCGGGGTGGCCGGTGCGCATGAAGGGTGCGAAATCCGCCGCCGATGCCCGCGCCAGCGCCAGATCGGCCCGACCGAGCGGATAATTGTCGTAGGACGCGAAATCGAGCGGCGCGGCCAGCGCATGATTGTCGATGCCGGTTTCGTCCATCGGGATGAAATTATGGGTGATGAAGCGCCCCGGCGCGTGTTCGCGCAAGATCGCGCACATGGCATCATGGAAGGCCACGACCCTGTCCGACGCATAGCGCCGCCACGCCAGCCGGTGCGCCGGGCTGGTTTCGGTGACCGCGCCGACCGGCAGTTCGATCTCGTCGAAGCTGCGATATTCCATCGACCAGAAGACATTGCCCCAGGCGGTGTTGAGCGCGCCGACATGGCCATAGCGCGCCGCCAGCCAGCGCCGGAAGCCGCCTTGCGCGGCGGGCGAGGCCGACAGCGCCGTGTCGTGGCAGCAAAGTTCATTGTCGGTCTGCCAGCCGGCGATATGCGGGTTGTTGCCATAGCGTTCGCCGAGCACGCGGGTGATGCGCAGCGCCGCGTCGAGCCAGGTGGGGCTCGAAAAGTCGGTGTGCCGGCGCGAACCGAAGCCGCGCACCCGGCCGGTGCCGGGATCGACGGGCAGGATGTCGGGATGGGCATCGACCAGCCATTTCGGCGGCGTCGCGGTCGGCGTGCACATCACGACCCGCAGCCCGGCGCCGCCCAGCACGGCGATGGCGCGGTCGAGCCAGTCGAAGTCGTAACGCCCCGGGTCGGGCTCAAGCCGGCTCCAGGCGAATTCGCCGATGCGCACATAGGTCAGGCCGAGCGCCTTCATGCGGGCGGCATCGCGCGCCCACCAGTCCGGTGGCCAATGTTCGGGATAATAGCAGACGCCCAGCATGGGGTCTTTTACGGCCGGTGCGCGGACTTGCACAGTCACGGCGTTGCAGCGAATGCTGGCGGCCATGGAGATTCCCGAATTCGTGCGCCTCGATGGCGCGGCGGTGACGCTGGTGCTGGCAACGGCGGGCGGCCCGGCGGCGCTGTATTGGGGCCCGCGGCTGCCCGATGGCATCGACCCCGCAGCGCTGGCGCTGCTCGGGCATCGCTTCGCGGCGCCGGCCTCGCCCGCGCTGCCGCCGCTGCTGGCGCTGACCCCGCAGGCGGGGGATGGCTGGCCGGGGCGGCCGGGGCTGGCGGCGCACCGGAGCGGGCAGGGCTGGGCCAGCCTGTGCCGGCTGGAAAGCGTGGCGGCGACGCCGGCAACTGCCGTGTTCGTCGCGCGCGATGCCGGCAATGGCCTGGTGCTGACCCATGAACTGGCGATCGACGGCGATGTGCTGGTGGCGATGACGCGGCTGACCAACGCCGGGGATGGCGTGCTGGCGGTCGAGGCGCTGGCGGCGCCGGTGCTGCCGATCCCGGGGTCCGTCGCCGATGTCATCGGTTTCGAGGGCCGCTGGGCGGGGGAATTCCAGTTGCGGCGGCAGGCGCGGGCGCCGGGGGCCTGGGTGCGCGAGAATCGCCGCGGGCGGACGAGCCATGACAGCTTTCCGGGTATCATCGCCTGCACCGCGACCACGGATGAAACGCAGGGCCTCGCCTATGGCTGGCATCTGGGGTGGAGCGGCAACCATCGGCTGGCGGTGGAAACGCTGTCGGACGGGCGGGCGCTGGTGATGGCGGAGGCGCTGTATCTGCCCGGCGAAATCCGGCTGGCGCACGGTGAAACACTGGCCAGCCCGGCGCTTTATGCCAGTGTCAGCGACCATGGTTTTTCCGCACTTTCACGGCAGTTCCACGGCCATGTACGCGCACGGCCGCAGCACGCCCGGCTGCGCGCCAAACCGCGCCCGGTGCATTACAACAGTTGGGAAGCGGTCTATTTCGATCATGATCCGGCGGTGCTGGCCGACCTGGCGACACGCGCGGCGGCGCTGGGGGTCGAACGCTTCGTCCTCGATGACGGCTGGTTCAAGGGGCGGCGCAGCGACCGCGCGGGCCTGGGCGACTGGACGGTCGATGCCGGGGTATATCCGCACGGTCTTGGGCCGCTCATCGCGCAGGTCAACGACCTCGGCATGGAATTCGGCCTGTGGGTCGAACCCGAAATGGTCAATCCCGACAGTGATCTGTACCGCGCCCACCCC
The DNA here is from genome assembly GCA_038246995.1 of Sphingomonadales bacterium. Lineage (GTDB taxonomy): Bacteria > Pseudomonadota > Alphaproteobacteria > Sphingomonadales > Sphingomonadaceae > Sandarakinorhabdus. The sequence continues at coordinate 3,629 of JBBRVH010000027.1, read as the reverse complement.
GAATGGGTGCTTGGCGTCGCCGGCGCGGCGCAGCTCGATTTCCGTCACCAGCTGGTGCTCGATTGCGGGCGGGCCGAGGTGCGCGACCATCTTTTCGGCGTGCTCGATGCGTTGCTGCGCGACCATGCCATCGCCTATCTGAAGTGGGACATGAACCGCGATCTCAGCCACCCGGGCGGCGGTGATGGCCGCGCCGGGGCGGTGACGCATGGGGAGGGTGTTTACGATCTGCTCGCCCGGCTGCGGGCGGCGCACCCGGCGGTCGAGATCGAAAGCTGTGCCTCGGGCGGCGGCCGCGCCGATTATGGCGTGCTGGCGCTGACCGACCGCATCTGGACATCGGATTCGAACGACGCCCTCGACCGGCTGGCGATCCAGCGCGGCTTTTCGCACTTCTTCCCGCCCGAGGTGATGGGCGCGCATGTCGGGCCCGCCACCTGCCATATCACCGGGCGGCGGCTGTCGATGGGCTTGCGCGTCGCGACGGCGCTGTTCGGGCACATGGGAATGGAGCTCGACCTGCGCGCGCTTGACGACTGTGATGCCGCCGACCTTGCGGCCGGTGTGGCGCTGCACAAGGCGCAGCGGGCGCTGATCCATGGCGGCGATCTGTTCCGGCTCGATGCAGAAGCGGGGGTCAATGCCTTTGCCGTGGTGGCGCCCGACAAAGGCGAGGCGCTGCTGTCATGGACGGTCATTACCGAATCGCCTGGCTATTTCGGCGCGCCATTGCGGCTGGCGGGGCTCGACACCGGGGCGGATTATCGGGTCACGCGCGTCTGGCCGCCGCGGCTGGGAGTCGACTGGCCGGTGACCAAGGGGGCAGTGCTGCCGGGCGCGCTGCTGATGCAGGCGGGGTTGCAGCCGCCGCGTTTGCGGCCGGAGACGGCAGTGGTGCTGCATTTGCAGCGAATCTGATTCACCTCCCCGCGTCGCCGGAGGCGACCCCCGGTCGCGTAAGGGGAGGTCGTGTCAGGCGGTGATTTCGCGCAGCGCCTCGATCAGCGCATCGACTTCCGCCGCGTCGTTATAATGCGAAAGCCCGATACGCAGCGCCCCCGGCCCCTCTCGCAAGCCCAGCACGGTCGCCGGTTCCCAGGCATAGAAATAACCCGCCCAGCAGAAGATATTGCGCTCCGCCAGCGCCTTTGCCACGTCCGGCGCGTCGTGGCCGGCGATGCTGAAGGTGAAGGTCGGCACGCGCGCGGCCAGCCGGTTGGCGTTGCCGATGCCGTGCAGGGTGATGCCGGGCAGGGTGGCGAGCCCGGTCAGGAACTGCCGCATCAGATCGGTTTCATAGCCGATAATCGCATCGAAGCCGGCGAGCAGGCGCTGGCGCAACGGCGCGGTCGCGGGCGCGCCGCCGCCATGGCTGCCGATCCAGGCGAAATGCTCGATCGCCGCCAGCGTCCCGGCCTGGGCTTCGAAGCTCGGTGTGCCGGGCGCGAAGCGGGTCGGCATGGTTTCCACCGATGGCCGCACCTTCCAGGGCCGCAGCCGCGCCTGCATGTCGCGCGACAGATACATGATCGCGGCGTGCGGCCCGAAGAATTTATACGCCGAAGCGCACAGGATATCGCAGCCGATGGCGCCGACATCGATGGCGATATGCGGGGTCGATTGCACCGCATCGACCACGCTGATCGCGCCGACCGCGCGCGCCGCCGCACAGACGCGCGCGACATCGTTGATCGTGCCGAGAAAATTGCTCGCCTGGCCGACGGCGACGAGCCGGGTGCGCGGGCCGATGATCGTGTCGAGCGTATCGTAGCGGAATTCGAAGGTTTCGCGGTCCCATTCCAGCCAGCGCACGGTGACTTGCCTGTCGGCCGCCGCCTGCAGCCAGGGCGAGACATTGGCATCATGATCCATGCGGGTCAGCACGATCTCGTCACCCGCCTGCCAATCGCGGGCGATCAGCGCTGCGAATTCGAAGAACAGCGACGTGGTGTTGAGCCCGAAGACAATTTCATCGGCCGCGCAGGCGAACAGCGCCGCGGCGCCGGCGTGTGCCGCATCGACGATGGCGCTGGCCGCGATCGAGGTGCGGAACGCCCCGCCGTCATTGGCGCAGGCATTGAGCATCGCGTCGCGCATCGCATCGATGACGCGGCCCGCCACCTGGGTACCCGCCGGGGCATCGAAATAATGGCGCGGCGCGCCGGCATCGGTAAGGGCCAGCGCCGGAAAGGCGGTACGGACAGCGGCGATATCGAAGCTTGGGATCATGCCCCCGACGCTAGCAATTTTTGCCGCGAAGGAAAGTGTCAGCTTACCAGAGACGCGGTCACGCCGCCGGTGCCGCCTTCGCAGATCGGCGTGCCGGGCAGGCTGGGGGTAACATTGTAGCGGTTGACATAGCTTGCCGTACCCCCGCCGACGGCCACGGTCGGGGTGGACCTGAACGTGTTGAAAACAAAGGTGGTGCTGCCGTTGTTGGGCAAGGTGAAATCGGTGAGTGCCACCCAGAAGGAACCGCGATACGGCGCGCTGAAGCTGAAGGTGCGCGCCGGGCTGGCGAGCCTGAACGTCACGACGGCGGCGCCGGCATAGGCACTGTCGACGCGGACGATCGGGTTGTTGCTGGGCGTGGCAAAATAACAGGCCTGGCTGCTTGGCCAGCCGCTGCCCGGCAAACAACTCTGCCCTTGCGTGACGACCCTTGTTGCACTCGGCAGGCCAAGTGAAACCAGCGATATCGTGGTGCTGACAACGCATTTGTCGCGCGCGACCGCAATGGCGGTGGCCGACAGGTCGGCAGCTTCGATGCCGAGCAGTTTGCCGAAGACCAGCTTGTGCGGGTTGCCATTGGCGACGGCAAAGCGCGTGGTGACCTTGACGGCGTTGTTGGGGGCGCCCGCCGGCGTGAACACCCGGCTGGTGCCGTTCCAGTTGCCTTGCAGGATATCGGCGGACTTGAGCACATTATCCCGCAGCGTGGCATCGCTGCCTTCGGGCACATTGGCCTTTGCCAATGTGATGGCCGTGGTGGCGACATTGGCGGGAACCTTGAGCTGTCGAGCACCGGCCGTGGCGGCGGCATCGGCGGCAGTCTGCAATCGCGTCCGCTGAATCTGCACCAACGCCGAATCGATGCCGAAACCAACAGCGCCAATCAGCGCCGGGGCGGCAAGCGCGACGGTAAGCGCGATATTGCCGCCCTTGCCGAGGCTGCTCCAGCGCCGCATCAGCGACTTGCCTGCCATTTTCAGGCTTCCTTCAGCATGACGACCCGGACATCGAGTTTATCGGGCATGGATGAGTGGCATGATCGTCGCCTTCGCACTCGACACCGAAATCGAGGTGGTGACCTGGTTGGTGCCGGTGGTGCCGGTATCCTGCGGGGTGATGGTCCAATCACCGGCAGCGACCCAGCGCGGCAGACTGGCCTTGGTCGCGGCGAGCACCGCGGTTTCATTGGCCGATCCGACCGCCAGCGAGCGCGCGCCATTGCGGGCCGCATTGAGCATCGAATTATAGGTAAACATCAGCACGCCATATTGCAGCGTGCCGCAGACCATCATGGTCAACAGGGGCAGCAGCAGCGCCATTTCGACGGCCGCGCTCCCGCGCCGGTCGCGGCGCAAATCGGAAACGCGCCGGTCGCGGCGCAAATCGGAAACGCGCCG
>JBBRVH010000026.1:0-33048 GCA_038246995.1 Sphingomonadales bacterium | reverse complement strand
ACGACACGATGCGGCCGCGATAGCCGAGTTCGCGCAATGACGCGCCGTACTGGCCGGTATTGGCGCCGATATCGAGGACAAGATCGATCTCGAGCCGCCGCAACAGCGTCTGCAACTGCGCATCGGGCGAGGCGGCCGGCATGAAGCGGTGCAGATCATAGCCGAGGCGACGCAGGGCGTGGCGGATCAGCGCCTTCATGACAGGCTGCCGGCGGTGATTTTGAGGCGGTTCTGCATCGCGCGCCTTCTGGCAGTCCCGGCGCTGCCATGCAACGGGCGCTCGCATTCGGCAGATAATCGGCAGGGTATGGCGTTTGTTGGCGAAAATCGCTTGCACCCTGTGTGGCTTTGTCTTAACTCGCGCCTCCTTCACCGGGCCTGCCGGGTGGAGAGACGGTCGTGGGGCGTTAGCTCAGCTGGGAGAGCGCTACGATGGCATTGTAGAGGTCAACGGTTCGATCCCGTTACGCTCCACCAACCGTCACACAGATAAAAGGCGTCTCCGGCAACGGGGGCGCCTTTTGTGTTTGGGGGCTTGGCCATCGCGGGTGGGGGCATATTAACCAGTCAACGGTTCGATCCCGTTACGCTCGCGCCTTCCATCACACAGATAAAAGGCGCCTCCGGCAACGGGGGCGCCTTTTGTGTTTTTGCCCCTCTCCTGCTTGCGGGAGAGGGAGTTTAGCTTTCTTCGCTCGCGCCCGAATCGCCGCCGGCCAGTTGCAACCCGTATTCGGCGGCCACCACCGTCGCCAGGTCATCGCCGCGCGCTGCCATCAGGCCGCGCAGCTCGGCGATCTTCACATCGACGAGGAAGCGATACCACAGCCCTTGCAGGCCATGGAACGCCAGCCCCGGCCAGCCATCGAGGAAGCCGAGCAGCACTACATAGCGGATGAGGAAATATAGCAGCGGCCGCAGCCCGAGCGGCAGGCGGGCGTAGATATTGTCCTTCAACCAGCGCTTGCGCCGCGCCTGCGGGCTGAGCGCGCGGTTCGAATCGCGACGCGGCTTAAGCGTCAATTGGTCGATGGCTTCGCGGGTTGCATAGCCATTGTGCTTGGCCGTCCACCAACTGATGCCGTTGAGGTTGATATCGGCGATATCGCCGTCGATATGGATAATCGGCCCGTCAACGAGCACATGTTCGTCCACCCAGCGGCTTTCGATACGGCCCTTGCCGGTCCGCCACAGCCGCAGAATTTCGACCGGATAGATACCGCCCCATCGGATGTGGCGCCCCAGAAAATGGATGGCGCGGTTAATCGTGACGCCGGCAGCTTGTGTCGGCGTCGCCAGAAAGCCGGCCAGCGATGCCGCGAGCTTCGGCGTAACGATTTCATCGGCATCGAGCCGCAATGTCCAGGCGCTGGTCACGGTGCAGGCATCAAGTGCCCAGTTGAACTGGCTGGCGTGGTTTACCCAATCATGGTGGCGCACTTCGGCACCGGCGGCGGTCGCCAGCGCGCAGGTTGCATCGGTCGAGCCACTGTCGATGACGATGATGCGTTCGGCGAGGCCGGACACCGACGCGATACAGCGTTCGATATGCCGGGCTTCATCCCGGGTCAGGATGATGACAGTCAGGCTGGCGGGGTTCATCGCCGCCCGCCATAGGGGGTCGCGGCGGGCGCGGCAACTTCCGGGTACGGCGCACCACGCCCCCCCCTGAGCAGCCCTTCGTAAAAATCGAGCATTCTGGCGGCGATCCCTGCCCAGCCAAAGGCCGCTGCGGCATGGGCATGGCCATTGTGTCCCATGGCGGCGCGCGCGGCATCGGGCAGCGCCATCGCCGTGGCGAGGGCGCCGGCGAGACTGGCAGGGTCGGCAGCGACATGCCAGCCGGCAACAATTTCGGGCAGCACCGCCCAGGGCGTGCCATGGCTGGCGATAACGGGCAGGCCGTGCGCCATTGCTTCGGCAACAACGATGCCGAAATTTTCCGAAAAGCTGGGCAGGATGAAAAGATCGGCGGCGGCGAACAACGCCGGCTTGTCGGCATCTGACACGGCATCGCCCAGCCGCACCCTTTGTTGCAGCCCGGCAGCGGCAATTGCCGCTGCCACGACAGCGCGATGGCCATCGGCGTCGGGGCCATGGATGGCGAGCGTCCAATCGGCAAAGCGCGGATCGGCGGCGATGATCTGCCATGCCGCAACAAGGCCGGGCAGGTTCTTGACCGGGTGGATACGCGACAGCACCAGCACGGTACGTTGTGGGTCCGCCAGCCGGGGGCGGCGATCGGGCGGCGCCAGCGGGCAATCGACACCATTGGGAATGACGGCGATCGGCTGGCCGGGCAGGCGCGCGGCGATACTGGCGCGTTCGGGTTCGGCGGTGGCGTGCAGGCCGACGGCCTCGCGCAGTAGCTGGTGCTGGTAAAGCGGCCAGGCGAGGCGTTTTTTCCAGGCGCGATGCGCCAGTGCCCAGGGCTCGAGCATGCCATGCGGGCTTATGACCAGCGGCAGGCCTTGCGCGGCGGCGGCGCGGCAGGCGGCAATGTTGCCCGGGCTCCAGATGCCATTGTCATGGACGATCTGGCCGCGGGTGGCGGCCAGAGCCTTTGCAAAGCCGTAAAACGGCAGCCCAAGGCGCCGGTCGATGGGTACCAACCGGCTGCTGACCAGTGCCGGATCGGGCAGCAGCAGCGCTTGGGGGCGATGACCATGGTCGCCGGCGAGCAGCGTCACCTTGGCGCCGGCGCGGGCCATGGCTTCGCACAATGACCGGCAAGCCCGCGAAGGCCCGCCATTGTCGACACTGATATCAGGTATCGCCTGGACAATATGCAGCACGATCAGGCCAGCGCCTGTGCCAGTGCCTGCGGGCTGTCCTGTCGTTGCCGTGAAAGGGCGCAAACCGCAGCCATGGCCCCCGCCAGTGCCCATGACATGGCGATCGCCTGCAACGACCCCAGCGCAATGACCAGCACGCCGCTGACGGTCGGGACCAGCGCGCGCAACTGTTCATGATCACGCACCGTCCTTGTCGTGGCAATGGTGAGCAACAGATACCAGCCGAGGAACAGCGCCAGGCCGATGATGCCGAGTTCGGAAATAAAGCGCAGATATTGCGTCTTGGCGACAAAGACATTGCCTTCGGCGTAAAGCGCATAGATCGGATCGAGGAACGGCGTGGCATAGAGGTGCACATTGCCAAGGCCAGCGCCAGCAATCGCGGCGCTGGGGTCGGTTTCCAGCCAGGCGAGGATGGTCTTGTCGAAATCCTCGATGGCGCCTTCGCTGGTCAAACGGTCGATGGTGCGATCGGTGATGATATCGATGACTGGTATGCCGCTCGCCTCCAGCCCGCCGATGATGATGAAGAGCGGCACGACCAGCAGCGCCAGTACGCCGAGCAATTGCCGGCCCGAGCGCGCGATGCGTACCCCGAATAGCCAGCACGCCGGGACCAGCGTGGGCGAGGCGATCACCCACAGGCCGATGCCGCTCGTCGATACGGTCGACAAGAGGGTGAGGAACAGGAACACCCAGAGCAGCAGCAGCTTGCCCGTGGCCGGGCGCGGCGCCACCAGCGCCACGCTCTGGATGGCAATGAGGGCGACGACGATGGCGATACCGAGATCGCGCGGTTCGCCGGCAAAGGAATTCATGCGGTAGATGTTGAGCGCATCGAGGACATAGGAGCCGCTGCGCGCTTCGGCATAGCCGCCGCCGAGCGCATTGCCGAAGGCGCCGATCGGCAGCGGGTTGTTGCCGGTGGCATACCAGCCAACAAGTTGCAGCCAGCCGATCAGCGCCATCACCACCACGCCGGCAATATAGATGCGGCCGATGCGCAGCACATCATCGCTATCGCGGATCAGCATCGGGTAGAGCACCACCGGGCTGACCGAGAACAGGAACAGCAGGATCTGGATGACGGCGCGCGCATTGGGGCCGCGCAGGCCTTCGGTGGTGATGCGCAATTGCGGGAAAATGCCGAGCTGGAGCAGCGACCAGATGACGGCATAGAGCAGGAACGCGGCAAACAACGGCCAGGCCGCAATGGCGACAGGCCGCAGCCCCGGCTGGGTCAATCGCACCAGCGTGACCAGCACCAGCCCGGCAAGCGACAATTGATAGACCGTGATGCGCAGCCCGATATCGATATCGAGGCCGTTCCACGGCATGAAAAACACCGATGTCAGCAGCGCGGCGCGCGGGTTGGCCGCCGCCAGCGCCGTGAACAGCATGAAGATGACAAGGACGGCAAGGACCGCCATGCGCGATCAGCCGCCCACCAGCCGGGCGCGCAGGCCGTCGATCGTGCCCGCCGGATCGGCAAGCCGACGGGCGAGCAGGCGCAGCGGCGCGACAAGGCGATCGGCTGCGGTCGGTTCGCGGCCCAGCGCCTTGGCATGGATGCGTGCCATGTCGATCTTCATCTGCGCCGCCAGCCGCCCGCTGCCGGTGATCGTGTCGCCATAGAGCCGAAACGCGCCCAACTGGTCGGGGACATTCAGGAAACGGGCGCCGGCGCGCGCCATGTCGACGAGCAGTTCGCCATCCCAACTGGTGCGATTGGCGGTATTGAAGCCCGGGAACGCCGCGCGCCGGAAGAAATGCCCCTGCTGGACAAAGGTCATTGCGCCAAGCCCGAGATCGGGCAGGCTGAAGCGGCTCGATTTCATCTGGCGGCGGTGTCGGCCCTTGTCGTCGATGACGATGCCGTTGCCCAGGATGGCATCGACGGCAGGGTTTTCGCTGAAATGCCGCGCGACCGTCGCCAGGGCGCCGGGCAGCAGCAGGTCATCGGCGTTGATATAGCCGAAGATATCGCCGGTGGCGGCGGCAAAGCCGTTGTTGAGGCCATCGGCAGGGCCGTTGTCGGGATCGAGCAGCACGGTGGTGATCTGTGGCCGGCGCGCTTCGATGATGGCGCGGCTGCCATCGGTGGAGCCGGGATCGACAACGACATAATCGAGGTTCGGATAGCCCTGTTCGACGATCGAGGCGATCGCGGCGTCGAGAAAACGCGCCTGGTTGAACGACAGCGTGACGATCGAGATGCGCGGCAGCGTCATGATCAGAGGCTGCTACGGCGGCGACGGGGCACCGCCAGCGCCAGGATGACACCCAGGAACAGCCCCAGCGCCGCGGCGACGACCAGCGTCGGCAACTGGCGCGGCGACGAGGGAGTCAGGCCGGCGGTCGCCTTGCCGAAGGGTTCGGCGGCATAGGCGGCGGGGTTGCGCGCCATCATCTGGCGCTGCTGCTGGTCGGACAGGGTGGCGAACAGCGCCTGGCGATGATCGGCAAGGGTGACGTCGGGCAGGCGCTGGGCCAGATAATCGATATTGTTGGCGGTGCGCGCCAGCGTGCGCTCGCGCAGCCAGCTATCGACCGTGGTGTGCAGCCTGGTCAGGAAGGCGATAGCGAAAACGCGGTCGGTATCGGCCAGGCTGATGGTTGCGATCGGGGTCTTGGCGGTTTGCGACAGCGCGACATTGGCGTTGATCCAGGCTTGCAGCCGCGCCGCGTCGGGCGGCGTCCACGCCGGCACCGGCACGCCCAGCAGGCGATAGAGGCCGCGCGCCATGTTGGCGCCAAAGCCGCCGGGATCGCGCCATTGCCGGCGATCGGCGTCCCATTCGCGGGCAAAGGCCTTGTGCATCAGTTGCGGATCGCGGGCGAGGCGGTTGGCGACTTCGCGGGTGTAAAGACCTTCGGCATAAAGCCGGAACGGCGTCACCGGGATCGCTTCGAGCGTGGCGCCGGTCAGGGTCGCCAGGCTGGTCAGCGCGCCAAGGCTGCTCGATTCGCGTGCCGAGGTCGGGGCCGGGGCGACGCGCAATTCGGCGGTATAGCGATAGTCGGTGGTACGCAGCCAGACGACCGCGATGATCAGCGCTATGGCAGTGACCAGCGCCACCAGCCACAGCCGCGCCCGCAGCGTTGCCGCGGCGCTGGCCAGCCAGCCGGCCTGCAACCGGTCGGGCGACTGCCACGGCAGCGACGGGGCTTGGGTCTGCGGTACTGCGCCTGTCATCTGGTCCCCGGTGGTCACTTTGCCGTCACACTGGCTTTCAACTGGCACAAAGCGCCAGTCGGTGCCAGCCTAGCTTCGCCCAGTCCTAGCTTCGCGCTGCCATCCCTTCGCACAATGTATGCACCAGGTCGCGGCCATGGGTGATGGCGCGCCAGCCGGTGGCGGCCTTCAACCTGTCGACATCGACGGCCACGTCGGTGACCGGGGCAGCGCCCGGCACGATGCGGACATGGCCAGCGGGGCTGCGCTTGAAATAACCGAAGGCGTGCGCGGCGATGTCGGCGGCGGTGAGGCGGTGGCCACTGCCGATGGCGAGGTCGACCGGGCGCGGCAGCGCCGCCAGCCGGGCGATGGCATCGACATATTCGGCGGTCCAGCCCCAGTCGCGCGGACCGGGATCGATGATCTCCTGCGGCTGTGGCGGGGCGTCCTGGCCGGCGCGAAACGCCGCCAGCGCCAGTTGCGCCGGCAGGCTGTCGATCCGGCCGAGGCGCGAATCATGCGGCGACAGGATGGCGTTGACGGCGCGGCGGCCATCGTCACGGCGATAGCCCGCAACGGTTTTCGCTTGCGCCAGTAGCGCCGGGTGAAGGCGCAGCACGTCATGATCGACAATATGCGCGATCCCCGGCGCGCGCGGCGCGGCGGCGGCGTGCGCCAGCACATCGGCAACCAGCGCCGATTGCACGGCGCTGCCATCGTTGATCGCGAACACCGTGGCATCGGGCAGATCGGCGGCCAGCAGCGCGGCATCGGCGGCGCCGACCCGGTTGATCGCATCGGTGATGCCGAGCACGCCGAGGCCGTCGGTCGGATCATCGGGGTTGGTGACGGCATGGATCGCCGCGCCGCGCGCCTGCAACAGCCGGGCTAGATAGGCGCCAACGGCGCCATTGACGCCAAGGATGATCGCATGCGCGGGGGTGGTGGGACGGCTGGCCATGCCGCGCCCTTACCACTGCCGGCCGGCGCGGGCCAAGCCTCGGCTATTTCGTAGCGACTGCTACACAAAAATCAGGGGAATGCAGAGATGACGTTGTTTCGATTGTTCCTGGGCGGCTGCCTGATCGTCATCACCGGCTATAAGGGGGTGACCATCGGCAACCATGGCGCCGACCTGATGCCGGTGTTTTTCGGCGACATGGCGGCAATGGCCTGGCCCGGGCAGTTCAATCTCGATTTCTTCACCTTCCTGCTGCTGTCTGGCCTGTGGGTGGCGTGGCGGCACCGGTTCAGTGCCGCCGGGCTTGGGCTGGCGGTGCTGGCGACGCTGGGCGGGATGATGTTCCCGTCGGCCTATCTGCTGGTCATCAGCTTTCGCACCGGCGGCGACATTCGCGCCATCCTGCTTGGCGCGGAACGGTCGCGGCAGGGGTAGAATTCACGAAAAAAGCTGGAGCGGGTAGCGGGAATCGAACCCGCGCCAAGAGCTTGGGAAGCTCGCATGATACCATTTCACCATACCCGCGGTGCGGCGCTGTCCTAATCGCGGCGCGCCCGGCGGTCAACCTATTGGTCGAAATCGGGCTGGTTGCGCGGGGCGGCGGCAATGAAGGCCGGTTGCGCGGTGGCATGGGCGTAAATCGCCATGGCGTGCGGATAGGGGGCGGTGTCGCAACCGGTGCGCACCGCGTTGGCGATCTGCGGGATGAGGCAGCAATCGGCGAGCGTCGGCGCCGCACCGAAACAATATGGCCCGCTGCCATGGGCATCGAGCAGGCGTTCGACTCCGGCCATGCCTTCGGCGATCCAGTGGCGGTACCAGCGGTCACGCGCGCCGGTATCGGCACCATATTCAGCGCTTAAATAACGCAGCACGCGCATATTGTTGACCGGGTGGATGTCGCAGGCGATCAGATAGGCGAGTTCGAGCACCCGCGCCCGCGCCACCGGTTCAGCCGGGATCAGCCGCGGTTCGGGCACTTGCGTATCGAGCCAGTCGATGATCGCCAGCGACTGGCCAAGGCTGAAACCATCATCGTCGCTGATGACCGGCACCGCCGATGTGGCGTTGAGCGCCGGCATGAACTCCGGCTGTTTATGGGCATCGGCGCGGATATCGACGCCGCGCACGTCATGCGCGACGCCCTTCAGCGCCAGCGCAATCCGGACGCGATACGATGTCGAGCTGTTGAAAAAGCTGTGGAGGTGCAGATTCATGGCGGCAGGGTGGCGCGGTGATTGCCGCTTCGTCAAGCTGCGCAGGGCAGTAGCCGCTACGTCAAGCTGCGCAGGGCAGTAGCCGCTACGTCAAGCTGCGCAGGGCAGTACCCGCTACGTCAAGCTGCGCAGGGCAGTAGCCGCTACGTCAAGCTGCGCGGCGGTGGATCGCGAGCAGCATTTCATACCGCACGAACAATTCGGCGAAGTGCTGGTCCATGGTGCGCACGCCGGGGGCGGCGAGCCGCGCGGCGGCACGCATCGCTGCGAGCCGGTCGGTCGCCGCGCCGATGGCGTTTGCGGCGCTGGCGGCATCGCCTGCCGTGTAGGTGAGGCCCTGGCCAAAGCGGCAATGGTCCGATGCGCTGCCTTGGTCGGGAACGACCATCGGCAATCCCGAGGCAAAGGCTTCGGCCTGGACCATCCCGAAGGTTTCCGCCGATGATCCGTGCACCAGCAAGTCGCCGCTGGCGAGCAGCCACGCGAAATCGGGGCGATGGGCAAAGGGTGGCATGAGCAGGATATGCGGGTTTTCGCCAATCGCGCGCACCACCGGCGCCCGGCCATGGCCGTCACCGACCAGCACCAGCCCCAATGGCCGACTGTACGCCGCGGCCGCAGTCGCCGCGATCACCAGCGGCCAGCGCTTTTCGGGCGATAGCCGGCCGACACCGAGCAGCAGCGTGGCCGTTTCGGGCAGGCCACAGCGCGCCAGCAGTTGCGCGCGCATTTCGGGATCGCGGTGGCGCGGGCTGAAGATGCCGGGCTCCACCCCCATCGGAATCGTTTCCGCACGGTGCAGTCCGCCATCGGCCAGCCGGCTGGTCAGGCTGGGCGACGCGCAGACGATCGTGTCGAATTTCGTGTCGAGCCGGCGCAGATGGCGCCAGAACCAGCCGAAGCCCTTGTCGATCGTCTTGTGGCTGGCGACGCCTTCGAACCAGCGATAGGCCCAGGCCGAGAGCGGATCGGCGTGCATGATGAGCGCGCGCGGCGCGGCCCCCGGCCAGTCGGCGACCGCGCTGGCGCTGCCCCACGGCGACGAGGCTTCGATGAAATCTGGCTGGTGTGCATCGAGCGCTGCATGGATGATCGCATCGCTGTCGAAATAGAAATAACTGCGATCGAAGGGAAAGCGCGGGCTGGGAATGTTGACCAGTCGCACGCCGGGGCCGATCTCCTCGATACTGTCATCGGCGCCGGGCACGATGACGGTCAGGCGGACACCCATCGCCAGCGCTGCCTGCAATTTGCGGCGGGTATAGATCCGGATGCCGCCGCCGGTGGGGGAATAGAGCGCGGAGATATCGACGATATGCATCAGGGCTGTTTCAGCGGCCGGAAGCTGAACAGCCCCTGTCGATAGTTGAGCCGTACCGGCACCGTGGTGATGCCCGGCCCGGCGACAAAGGCCGCCGCTGCCGCCTTGGGCTTCGACAAGCCGAGTTTGGGGTTGCCGGGAAAACCGATGCCGTCGCTCGACAGGCCGAACTTGCGGTTGCCGTCGCGATCGTGGAGCAGCGACAGCGTGTAGGCACCCGCGCCGGGCAGGCGAATGCACAATTGCACCGGCCCCGATGGCGGCACGGTCATTTCCACACGGTGGAAGGTCTTGCCCTCGCGCACCAGGATCTTGTCGTCATTGAGGAAATCAGCGTCGTTGGCGGGGTAGAGTTCGGCACGCAACAGCCCGGCCCGGTCCTTCAACCCCATCACGGCGACCAGCGCCGCCGGCCCTGATTCGTTGGCGCGGCAGCGGCCGGCGGCCTTGCCGAGATCGCGTGACGGCATGCCGAATTCGACTTCGGGGGGCACGCCGGCCGCGATGACGAGGGTGGCGGCAAAGGCCAGCACGGCACGCTTCATCGCCGGCCGATCCCGCGCGCTTCGGACGCCGCGAGCAACAGCCCCATGAACAGGTGGGTGACCAGGATCAGGCTGGCCATCATCGTCATCAACGCGCCGATTTCGGCATCGCGGCCGATCAGGAACACCGCCAGCCCGGCAAAGACGATATCCTTGTTGGGCAGCAGCGGCAGCCGCGACAGCAGTATGCGCAGCGTGGCCAGCAACAGCCACCATTGCAGCTCCACCCCGGGCAGCGCCAGGTGCCAGCACAGCGCCGCCAGCCCGGTGGTCATGACAATCCGCACCAGATGGACGCGGGCAACGAAATGCAGGTCGCGGCGTGGCAGGCTGAACAGCTTCTTGCGCAGGAACAGGATGGCGGTAGACGTCGCGACGATGACGCTGACCGAGATCAGCAGCGTGCGCGTATCGAGCCCCAGATGCAGCGTGCCGAGCAGCGGATAGGCGAGGATGACCAGCGCCAGCGTGACGGCATTGGCGATCATCGCCGACAGGATGGCGACATCCTTGATCGCGCCGAAAGGGGCCGATGTCATGCCGGTGCGCCGCCGTGCCCAGGTGTAGAGATAAAGCTCCCCGACATAGCCGACGAGCAGTTCGTTGCCGACCAGCTTGCGCAACAGCGCACCGAAGCCCGACACCGGAATGCGCCACAGGCGGCGATAGATCACCCAGTCGGCCGCGGGCGCCGACAGATAGGAAATGGCGAAAACGATCCAGAACAGCGGTGATGCCGGCAGCATGGCGCGGACCCGGGCAAAATCGACCTGGCGCAGTTGCAGGATGACCGCGACAAGAATGGCCACTGAAATCGCGGCGCCGAGCCACCAGGCCCAGCCGCGCTCGCGAAGCGCCGCCACAGGTTCGGGCAGCGCCGCGGTGGCGATCGGATCGGTGGCGCTGGCGCCGGGGGCAAGCTGATACACTTGAACGTCCACATCAGAGATCGTGCCAGAATACGGCGTGTTTATGGCAATTTCACGGAAGTTGTCGCAGCAAAAAAACTGGTTACGGCCCGGTGCCTTGCGGCTCGATGAATGAACCCCTGCTGGTCAGGTCGGTTCCGCTTTTGCCGGCAACAGATCGGCATAGCGCGCCGCCACCCGCCCGCGCGCCAGCGCCTGCAGCGTCGCGTCGATGCTGGCGAGCAGCGCCGGCACGCCGGTATCGCCGGGGTGGAGGGCAAGGCGCAGCGTCGGCAGCAGCGCCAGCGCGGGGCGCGCGATGGCGGCAAAGGCCAGCGAACTGCGGATGCGCGCCGGCGATCGGCTCGCCCAGGTGATCACCGGGCCGCGCGCCAGCACCCGGCCATCGGACGGGCGCCAGACGCGCAGGTGATCCTCGGCGAGCGCGAAGCCCTGTGCCTTGATCGCGGCGCGCGCGCCGTCACCATAAAGCCAGGCCGGCGCGATGAAGCCGGCGACCGGGCGGCCGATGGCATCCTCGACAATCGCGCGGCCAGCGTGGAGGCGGCGGGCGGCTTCGGCTTCGGTCAGGCCCAGGAATTCGCCTTCGCCGGCGGTCAGGTGGCGCGCCTTGAAGCCAGCGGGGGCAGCGTCGCGATTGCAGGAACATCTCCACGCCGGCGTCGGCCCAGCCGCGCAACCGGGCGGCGAACCCTGGACTGCCGGCCAGCGGCGAGGCGCTCCAATGGTCGGAACCACCAGCATGGCAAAGCGTGCCGCGCCGAGCCGATGGTCGAGCACCTCCGCAAGCTGGTCGATCTCGCGTTCGAAGCGCGGCGCGACATCGTGGATCGAGGCGAGCAGGCGTCGGGGCAAGGGAAGTATCCAGGATTACCCGTCACCCCCGCGAAGGCGGGGACCCATCGCCCGACTTCGCTCATGAACGACGCAGTTCAGGTGATGGGCCCCCGCCTTCGCGGGGGTGACGAATTGGTTTTACACGAATGCCGCCATGCTACCACATCCCACGCGGCGCAAGCCTCTTCACACCACCGCCGGCGCGCGCCATAGCGGGTAGGTGATTGCCGCTTTCGCCCTGCCACCCTATCAGCCGCCGGCCGACACGGTCGCGCTTCGGGCACGGGTGCGGGCTTTCCTCGTCGCCAATCCGCCACCCGCCGATGCGGTGCGCCGCGCCAATTGCTGGTCGGTCGCCGATGCGGGTTTCTCGCGGGCGCTGGGGGCGGCGGGATTTCTCGGGCTGGTGTGGCCGCGCGCCTATGGCGGCCACGCGCGCCCGGCGATGGAACGCTATGTCGTGCTCGAGGAACTGCTCGCCGCCGGGGCCTCGGTGGGCGCGCACTGGATCGCCGATCGCCAGACCGGGCCGTTGCTGCTGCGCTATGGCACCGAGGGGCAGCGGCACAGATATCTGCTCGGCATGGCCGCCGGCACGTTGTTCGCCTGTATCGGGCTGAGCGAGCCTGGCGCGGGATCGGACCTTGCCGCGGTGCGATCGCGCGCCGAAAAAGTGCCGGGGGGCTGGCGGATCAATGGCCAGAAACTATGGACCAGCGGCGCGCACCATGCCCATGTCATGCTCGCGCTGTTGCGCAGCGAGGCGGGGTCCGAACGCCAGGCCGGGCTGTCACAGTTTCTCATCGATCTCGATACGCCGGGCATCACGGTGCGGCCGGTCATCGACCTTGTCGGCAATCATGATTTCAACGAGGTGTTTTTCGACGATGTGCTGGTCGGCGACGATGCGCTGGTCGGGGTGGCGGGCGAGGGCTGGCGGCAGGTGACCGCCGAACTGGCGCTCGAACGCTCCGGCCCCGAACGCTATCTGTCGAGCCAGGCGCTGCTGGTTTCGGTCATCGATGCGGCGCGGGCCGCAAAGGCGGACAATGCCGCGCTCAATGCCGTCATCGGCAAGCTCGTCGCCGAACTGTGGACGCTGCGCCAGATGTCGATGGCGACCGCCGCGATGCTCGCCGATGGCGCCGATCCGGTGGTTGAAGCGGCGATCGTCAAGGATCTGGGCAATGATTACGAGCAGCGCGTGCCGATGCTGGTGCAGGCGGTGCTCGATATCGATCTTGATGGCAGCAGCGAACTGGCGCGGGTGCTGGCGCATCTGTTGCAGGTTTCCCCCAGTTTCTCCTTGCGCGGCGGCACCCGCGAAGTGCTGCGCGGCATCATCGCGCGTGGGCTGGGGCTGCGATGACCGCCATGCGGGCGCAACTGGTGGCCACGGCGCAGGCGCTGTTTGCCAGCGCGCCCGATTGGGCGGCGATCGAGGCCGCCGGCTTCGTGCAATTGCTGGTGCCCGAAGCGGACGGCGGCTTCGGCGGCGATTGGGGTGATTGTTTCGCCGTGCTGCAGGCGGCGGGAGCCTGTGCGCTGGCGCAGCCGCTGGGTGAAGCGATGCTGGCGGCACATCTGCTGGCGCGCGCCGGGGTGGCGGCGCCGCCGGGGCTGGTGACCACCGGCAGCGGCGGCGGGACGTTGATGCAAGGGCTGTTCACCGGCTGGGTGGCGGCGGTGCCGTGGGGGCGCGACGCGGCGGCGGTGCTGGCGGCGGTCGATAGCGGCGGCGATGATCCGCTGCTGATGCTGTTGCCGGCGGGGCGCGTGACTGCCGGGGAAAGTCCCGCCGGCGAGCCGCGCGACCGGATCGATTATGACCGGGTGACGCCGGTGGTGCTGGGGAATGCCGATCACGCGCTGTATGGTGCGTTCCTGCGGGTGGCGCAGGCATCGGGGGCGCTGGCGGCGGCGCTCGATCTGGCGGTGGCGCATGTCAATTCGCGGGTGCAGTTCGGCAAGCCGCTGGCAAAGTTGCAGGCGGTGCAGCAGGCGCTGGCCGTGCTCGCCGAGGAATCGGCGGCGGTGACGATGGCGGGTACCGCGGCCGCAGCGGCGCTCGATCGCGGCGGCGGGCCGTTCGAGATGATGGCGGCCAAGCTGCGCACCAACATGGCGATCCACCGCGGCGTGGCGATCGCCCACCAGGTGCATGGCGCGATCGGCTTTACCCAGGATTATCCGCTGCACCCGCTGACGCGGCGGCTGATGGGCTGGCGGTCGGATTTCGGCGGCGACAAATGGGCCGAACTGCTGGGCGCGGTGGCGATGCTGGAGGGCGGTGCCGGGGTGTGGACGGAGATCACCCGGCGGGGGGATAGCTAAGGCCGGCCACCGCGCGCGGGCTTTTATGCCATGTTGCCCGATGGTGCAGCCTTGGGTGAAGCGCCGTCGATCCGGCGATCGATGTCCCTGTTTTCGGGAAAGATCGGCCAGAGCAATTGTTGGCCAAGCGTGGCATCGGGCAGATTTTCGACGCCATAGCTTTGCGGATAGGTGCGCGTGATCTTGGCGGTGCCGAAAATCATGTCCCAGATGAACATCAGGTTGCCGTAATTGCCCTTGTAATGCACGGCGCTGTCATGGGCATGGCGGCCGTGATGGGCGTGGTGGGTTGCCGGCGTGGATATCGTGCGTTCCACCACCCACATGAGCGGTGACAGCCAGGGGATGCGGTAGAGCGGTTCGTCCCATTTCACATCGCTGTGGGCGCCTGTGATCACCAGCAATTTGACGATCAGATAGCCGGCATAAAACCAGCCGAGCCCGAGATAGATCAGCACCGCGGCGCACCAGATGCTGGGCATCAGGGCGTAATAGATGATGTTGTTCCGGTAAACGAGCCGCACGCTCATGTAGCGGGCGTTATGATGGGCGCGGTGCAGGTTGTAGAGAAAGGAGACGCTGTGCGAGGCGCGGTGCCACCAATATTGCAGCATGTCTTCGAAGATGAGGAACAGCGGGAGCGCCAGCAAAATGCCGATGCCGCCCAGGGCGCCCTGATATTCGGGAAAATAGCGCAAACCGAGCCAGTTCACCGCAGCGATGATCAACGGTTGCGTGACGATCAGCAGCAACGTGGTCGATACGACCTCGATGATGCCATCGTTGCGGCACTGTTCCGGCTTTGAAAACAGGTCGGACCGGAAGAATTCGATAACGCCGAAACCGAGATAAATCGCGATCACGACCCATGTTTCGATTGGCATGGCGGTCCTTCCCCTTGCGGCGCGGCCTGATCGGCCCGCCGTGCTTGCCAGCAGGCGATTAAGCGCGCATCACGCCAGACAATGCAAAGAACTTATCAATTGTCCGAGATTGTGCCGACGCGCGCCGATAGCGCGATGGCGGCCTTGCTGACGCGCGCGGGGCGGCGCAGCCATTTTGCCAGCGGCAGCTTCATCCAGCAGCGCGGTGACGAAAATGATGGTTTCTGGCTGGTCGAGGCGGGCGCTGTCTCCATCCGTCGCTTCGGCCGGGACGGGGAGGCGACGATTTACGCCGTTCTGGGCGCAGGCGATCTTTTTGGGGAATTGGCACATTTCACCGGGGTGTCGCGCCAGGTCGATGCCGTGGCCGAAACCGACGCGACCCTGTTGCGGATCGATGCGCGGTCGATCGACCGGCTCCTGGGCCAGGAGCCGGATTTTGCGAGCTGGTTGCTGAAATCGCTCGGCAACCAGTTGCGCACCGCGCTCGACCGGATCGAGAGCGATCGCCATTTGTCGGCGCAAGCACGGGTGGCGCGGGTCCTGCATGACATGGTCCGGCGTGACGGGCCGCAATTGCAGACCACGCAGGAGGCGCTGGCCAATTTCGTCGGGTTTTCGCGGGTTACGATTGGCAAGATCCTGGGTGATTTTGCCAGATCGGGGCTGATAAAACTTGGCTATCGCACGATCAGCGTGACGAATGCGGCGGGGCTGGCCGAGCGGGCTGCGTTGTCCCGTGACTGAACCTCGTATGGATTTGGTGAGCTTCGTCACCTCCCCCCGCCGGGGGGAGGTCGGACTCGGCGCAGCCGAGCGGGGTGTGGGGTCGTGACGTCCTCCGCCAGCCCCCCCTCTCCCGGGCCGGCTCCGCCGTCTCTCGACCTCCCCCCGGCGGGGGGAGGTGAAGGGTTTCTTGTGCCCAATTTGCGGACATTTCCAGAGCCGAAAAGTGGTGATCGTTGGCCCCTGGGTGTATGATCTCTACCCACCAATAGCTGCAACTCCAACGCTCGCCCCAGAAAGCCGGAGTTCCGCGCCTAACCCAGCTCCCTGACCAACGCCAGCACCTCGGCCGCCCGCGATTTGTGGCAGATCAGCAGGTCGGGCAGCAGCGGGTCGGCGCGGTTATAGACCAGCGGTGAACCATCCACCCGGCTGGCGTGCAGCCCGGCGGCGAGCGCCACCGCGGCGGGGGCGCAATTGTCCCATTCATATTGCCCGCCGGTGTGGAGGTAGATATCGGCCTCGCCGCGCAGCACCGCCATCGCCTTGGCGCCGGCGCTGCCCATCGGCACCAGTTCGGCGCCGAGTTTTTTGGCGACGGCGAGCGCTTCGGCAGCCGGGCGCGTGCGGCTGACCAGCATGCGCAGCGGCCGGCCTTCGGGGCGCAGCAGCGGCGGGAATTCGGTGCACAGGCACATGTTGAGCGCCGGCAGCGCCACCGCGCCCTGTGCCGCCACGCCATCGATGCTCAGCCCGACATGCACCGCCCAATCGGCGCGGCGTTCGCCATATTCGCGGGTGCCATCGAGGGGATCGACAATCCAGATGCGCCGCGCCTGCAAGCGCGCCGGGTCGGCGGCTTCCTCTTCCGACAGGATCGCATCGTTCGGGCGCTCGCGGCGCAGCACGTCGAGGATCAGCGTATTGGCCTGGCGGTCCCCGGCGTCGCCGAGTGCTTTGTTGGCGACCGCTTCGCTGATCGACCCGGCGTCGGTTTGCAGCCCCAGCAGCAATTTGCCGGCGGCGGTGGCCAGCGCGCGGGCGAGCGCGGCGTCGTTCATCCGATCAGCCTTTCGACGATCAATGCGGCGGCCTCGTCGGCGGTCATCGCCGTGGTGTCGATGCGGATTTCGGGGGCTTCCGGGGCTTCATAGGGGCTGTCGATGCCGGTAAAATTGCGCAACTGGCCGGCGCGGGCCTTTTTATACAGGCCCTTCACATCGCGGGCCTCGGCTTCGGCGAGGGGCGTGTCGATGTGGATTTCGATGAATTCGCCCGCCACCATCATGTCGCGCACCATCTGGCGTTCGGCGCGGAACGGCGAAATGAAGGCGGTGATGACGATCAGCCCGGCATCGGCCATCAGCCGCGCGACTTCACCGACGCGGCGGATATTCTCGATGCGGTCGGCATCGGTGAAGCCCAGATCCTTGTTGAGCCCGTGGCGGACATTGTCGCCATCGAGCAGGAAGGTGTGGCGGTTCATCCGGTGCAGGCGTTTCTCGACAAGGTTGGCGATGGTCGATTTGCCGGCGCCCGACAGCCCGGTCAGCCACAGCACGGCGGCTTTCTGGTTCTTCAGCACGGCATGGGCATCGCGGCCCACGTCGGTTGCCTGCAGGTGGATGTTCTGCGACCGGCGCAGCGCGAAATGCAGCGTGCCGGCAGCGACGGTGGCGTTGCTGATCCGGTCGATCAGGATGAAGCCGCCCAATTCGCGGCTGTCGGCATAGGGTTCGAACACCAGGGGCGCGGCGGTGGTCAGTTCGACGACCCCGATGGCGTTGAGATCGAGCGTCTTGGCCGCCAACTGTTCGAGGGTGTTGACGTTGATCTGGTATTTCGGCGGCTGGATGGTGACGGTAACGGTCTGGGTGCTAAGCTTGAGCAGATAGGAGCGCCCGGGCAGCAGCGGCTCGTCGGCCATCCAGACTAGTGTCGCCTCGAACTGGTCGGCGACCTGTGGCGGCGCGTCGGCGATGCTGATGACATCGCCGCGCGAGCAATCGACTTCATCGGCGAGCGTCAGCGTCACCGCCTCGCCCGCGCCGGCGCTGGCGAGGTCACCCGCCAGCGTGACGATGCGCGCGATGGTCGTGGTGCGGCCCGATGGCAGGATGCGCACCGCGTCACCCGGCGCGACCCGGCCACTGGCGATGCTGCCGGCAAAGCCGCGAAAATCAAGGTTAGGGCGGTTGACCCATTGCACCGGCAGGCGGAACGGCCGCGCCAGGTCGGCATCGGCGGCGACTTCGACCGCTTCAAGCCAACGCAGCAGCGGCAGGCCGGTGTACCAGGGCGTGTTCGCCGAGCTTTCGGTGATATTGTCGCCGCCCAGCCCCGAGATCGGGATTGCAGCGACATCGGCAAGCCCGATTTCGGCGGCAAAGGCGCGGTAATCGGCAACGATCGCATCGAACTTGGCCTCGTCGAAGCCGATCAGGTCCATCTTGTTGACCGCCAGCACGACGTGGCGAATGCCGATGAGTTTCGCGAGATAGGAATGGCGACGGGTCTGGGTGAGCACGCCCTTGCGCGCATCGATGAGCACGATGGCGGCATCGGCGGTGGAGGCGCCGGTGACCATGTTGCGGGTATATTGTTCATGCCCCGGGCAGTCGGCGATGATGAACTTGGTGCGGTCGGTGGCGAAGAAGCGATAGGCGACATCGATGGTGATGCCCTGTTCGCGCTCGGCCGCCAGCCCGTCGACAAGCAGCGCGAAATCGATGTTCTGGCCTTGCGTGCCGACGCGCTTGCTGTCGGCTTCGAGGGCGCTCAGCTGGTCATCGAAAATCTGTTTCGAATCATAGAGCAGCCGGCCGATCAGGGTCGATTTGCCATCATCGACCGAGCCGCAGGTGATGACGCGCAGCAGGTTCTTGGTCTGCTGGGCTTCGAGATAGGCCTCGATATTTTCGGCGATCAGCGGATCGGGGGTGAAGCTTGTCGCCATCAGAAATACCCCTCCTGCTTCTTTTTCTCCATGCTGGCCGCCTGGTCATGGTCGATGGCACGGCCCTGGCGTTCCGACGTGGTGGTCAGCAGCATTTCCTGGATGACCTGGAGCAGGGTGGTCGCGGTCGATTCGACAGCGCCCGAAAGCGGGTAGCAGCCGAGGGTGCGGAACCGCACCGATTTGACGGTCGGAACAAGGTCCTTCAACGGAAAGCGATCGTCATCGACCATGATCGTCAGGCCGTTATAATCGACGACCGGACGCGGCGCGGCCAGATAGAGATCGACGATCTCGATGCCTTCCTGATGGATATATTGCCAGATATCGAGTTCGGTCCAGTTCGAGATCGGGAACACCCGGATCGATTCGCCGCGCGCGTGGCGGGCGTTGTAGAGCCGCCACAGTTCGGGGCGCTGCGCCTTGGGGTCCCAGCGGTGGCCGGCGCCCCTGAAGCTGAACACCCGTTCCTTGGCGCGGCTTTTTTCCTCGTCACGGCGCGCGCCGCCAAAGGCCGCATCGAAGCCGTAATGATCGAGCGCCTGCTTCAACCCCTGCGTCTTCCACAGGTCGGTATGAACGGCGGAACCATGATCGAAGGGATTGATGCCGGCGGCCTTGGCCTCGGGGTTCTGCCAGACCAGCAATTCCATCTCGGCGTCGCGCGCTGCCTTTTCGCGCAAGGCATACATCGCCTTGAACTTGAAGGTCGTGTCGACATGGAGGAGCGGGAAGGGCGGCGGCGCCGGGTAAAAGGCCTTTTTCGCCAGGTGCAGCATGACGGCCGAATCCTTGCCGATCGAATAGAGCATCACCGGCCGTTCGGCCTCGGCGAGCGTTTCGCGCAGGATGTGGATGCTTTCGGCCTCGAGCCGCTGCAAATGGGTGAGGTGCGTCGTCATGCCGCCCTTCTAGCAGCGCAAAACGGCAAGCGTCGCGCAAAAAACTATCGCGATTGATGGAAAGCCTTTGTCACTGCTTCGCAAATCAATCGCCAGTGAAAACCGCCGGCCGCTTTTCAAGCAGCGCCGCAACGGCTTCCTTGTGGTCGGCGGTTTCATGGACGAGCGCCTGGTAAGCCGCCGAGAGTTCAAGGATTTCGCTCATCCGCGCCGTCTGGGCTTCGCGGAGCAGGCGCTTGGTCAGGCGCAGCGCTCGGGCCGGATTGGCGGCGATACGCTGCGCCAATGCCAGCGCTTCGGGCAGCAGGTCGGCATCGGGGACGACCCGCGATACCAGCCCGATTTCCCTGGCCCGCGTCGCATCGAAACGGTCACCGGTGAAGAACAGTTCGGCGGCGGTCGCATAGCCGACGACGCGCGCCAGCGACCAGGCTCCGCCATCGCCCGGCACCAGCCCGACCTTGATGAAGCTGCACGAAAACAGCGCGCTTTCGGCGGCGATGCGCATGTCGCACAGGCAGGCGAGATCGCAGCCCAAGCCCACGGCATGGCCGTTGACCGCCGCGATGCCCGGCACTTCGCAGTCCATCAGCGCGCGGGTGATGCGCTGGACGCCGCGGCGATAGGTGTCGCGGGTATCGGCCGGCTGGGCGCCGGGGCCGATGCCGGTCTTGTCCTGCATCGCCTTCAGATTGCCACCGGCGCTGAAGGCGCGGCCCTTGCCGGTGAGGATGAAGGCGCTGATGCTGCGGTCGTCGCCCACCGCTTCGATGGCACGAACGAAATCGTCGCAATCTTCCAGCGTGCCGATGGCGTTGAGGCTGTCGGGCCGGTTGATCGTCAGGATGGCGACCTTGCCGATCGTTTCGCGGATGATGAAATCGCCCATGCTGCTCTCCCCGATGTTGTTTCACGGCTAGACGCGGCGGCGGGGCATCGCAAGCGCTTGCCTTTGCGGCAGCAGCGGCGATGATGGGCGAATGATGAATTTTGCTCCCGATCGTCGCCGCCTGCTCGGTGGGGCGCTGGCGCTGGCGGCGCTGCCGCTGCACGCCGCTGAAATCGATACCGGCGATCTGAAGCCGATGACCGGCGATGTGGTGCCCATTGGCCCGGCGGAACGCGCCGCGCGTATTGCCCGGGCGCAGGCGCTGATCGCTGCAAATGGCATGGCGGCGATCCTTGTCGAAGCCGGGTCGAGCCTCGAATATTTCACCGGGGTGAAATGGTGGCGCAGCGAGCGGTTGACCGCGGCGGTCATCCCCGCGCGCGGGCAGCCGATCGTCATTACGCCGTTCTTCGAGGAGCCGTCGGTGCGGCAATCGCTCGGCATCCCGGCCGAGGTGCGCGTGTGGCAGGAGGATGAAAGCCCGCATGCGCTGGTCGCCGCCGCCGTCACCGGACTGGCCGGCAGCATCGGGATCGAGGAAACCGTGCGGTATTTTGCCAGCGATGGTCTGGCGCAGTTGTTGCCCGGCCGACGCATCGTTTCGGCCAACCCGGTGGTGCGCGGCTGCCGGATGATCAAGACGTCCTCCGAACTGGCGCTGCTGCAAAAGGCCAGCGATGTGACGATCGCCGCGTTCCGCTGGGCGCACCCACGCATCCGGCTCGGCATGACCCCCGACGAGATCGGCGCGCTTTGTGCGGCCGCGATGACCGCGCTGGGTGGCCGGGCGGACGAGCCGCTGGTGTTGCTCGGCGAGGCGGCGGCCTATCCGCATGGGTCATCGGCGCCGCAGCGGGTGCGCGCTGGCGAGGTCGTGCTGATCGACGGCGGCTGTTCGGTGGGGGGCTATCAGGCCGATATCTCGCGCACCTTCGTCCCTGGCGCGGCGCCCGATGCGGTGCGGCGGGTCTTCGATACGGTGGCAAAGGGCCAGCAGGTGGCGATGGCGGCGGCGCAGCCGGGTGCGCCGGCCGGGTCGGTCGATGATGCCGTGCGGCGTTTCTATGAAGCCCAGGGTTATGGCCCCGGCTATCAGCGCCCCGGCCTGCCGCACCGCACGGGCCATGGCATCGGCATGGACGGCCATGAACCCGTTAACCTCGTCCATGGCGAGATGACGCCGCTGGCGCCGGGGATGTGTTTTTCAAACGAACCCGGGCTGTATCTGCCGGGCAAGTTCGGCGTGCGGCTGGAGGATTGTTTCTTCATGACGGCGACCGGGCCGCGGTTTTTTTCGACACCGCCGGTCAGCATCGACATGCCGTTCGGATAGCCGCTCCGGCTTGCCAATCGCGGTGGTACGCGGCACCTTGGCAGCGAAAACAAGCCGCAATGCCGGCAGGGGAGATGGCGATGGCAAGCGTGGTCGACGCGGCGCCGCAACAGCGGGTCAATTCCGAACGGCTGCTGCTGTGGACCCTGTTGGTCGTTTATGTGCTCAATTTCCTCGACCGTTCGATCGTGTCGATCCTCGCTGAACCGATCAAGCGCGATCTCGGCCTCAGCGATACGCAACTGGGGCTGATGACCGGGCTGGCGTTCGCGCTGTTCTACGCCGTGCTTGGCATCCCGATTGCTCGCCATGTCGACCGGCCGTCCTCCAATCGGGTCTCGTTGATCTCGATCTCGCTGGTGCTGTGGTCGATCATGACCGCGGTCAGCGGGCTGGCGCAGAATTTCGGGCAATTGCTGCTCGCCCGCATCGGGGTGGGGGTGGGCGAGGCCGGATGTACCCCGGCGGCGCATTCGCTGATTTCCGACATGGTGCCGATCGAGCGGCGATCATCGGCGATCGCCTTTTACGGGCTGGGTATTCCGATCGGGTCGCTGCTCGGCGTGGCGATCGGCGGGGTGCTCGCCGATACCGTCGGCTGGCGGACGGCGTTCCTGGTGGTCGGCATGCCCGGCGTGGTGATGGCGGGCATCGTCTGGCTGGTGCTGCGCGATCCGCGCCGGCACGCGGCGGCGATGGCGCTGCGCACCGTATCGCCGGCCGTGCCGCAACTGTCGGCCAAGGCGGCAATTGCTGCGGTGCTGGGCAATCGCGCCTATCTGCTGGTCGCGGCGGGGGCCGGGCTGGTGGCTTTCCTCAGCTATGGCAAGGCCTTGTGGACGCTCATTTTCTTCATGCGCACCCATGGCCTGTCGGCCTCGCAGATGGGCCTTTGGGGCGGCATCATCCTGGGGCTGGCCGGCCTGTTCGGCACCTGGGCGGGGGGCTGGCTGGCGGACCGCTATGGCCGGCGCGACAAGCGCCACCTGCTCACCGCGCCGGCGATCGGCATGACGATTGCGGCGCCGATCCTGTTCCTCGCCTATACCGTCGACAGTTG
This sequence comes from Sphingomonadales bacterium, assembly GCA_038246995.1. Classification (GTDB taxonomy): domain Bacteria; phylum Pseudomonadota; class Alphaproteobacteria; order Sphingomonadales; family Sphingomonadaceae; genus Sandarakinorhabdus. The sequence goes on along the minus strand of JBBRVH010000026.1, from coordinate 10,181 downwards.
GCAGATGGCGCTGGCGCTGCTCGTCATCCCGACCGCGCTCAATTCGCTTTATTACGGCCCGGCCTATGCGACGGTGCAGTTGCTGGTGCCGCCGCAGGCGCGGGCGATGGCGACCGCCATGCTGATCTTTGCGCAAAACCTCATCGGCCTGGGGTTGGGGCCCTTGCTGTTCGGCATGCTGTCGGATGGGTTCAAGCCGCTTGCCGGTGCAGACAGCGTGCGCTGGGTGCTGTTCGGCGCGGCCTGGCTCGGGCTGGTGCCGGCCTTCTTCTTCTGGCGCGCCAGCCTGCGGCTCGACAAGGCGATCGCGGCCCAGGCCTGACCGGCCCGAGTGTTGACGCTTCCCTGCAATAGTGGCACTTGTGGTGTCATAACATGGGAGACGATGATGCAGGTGCTGCGCACGCCTGACGATGCCTTTGCCGGGATCGCCGATTATCCGTTTGCGCCGCATTATGCCGAGGTGACCGACGCCGATGGCGCGGCGCTGCGCCTCCATTATATCGACGAAGGCCCCGCCGATGCAGCGCCGGTGCTGTTGATGCATGGCGAGCCGAGCTGGTCGTATCTGTATCGCAAGTTTGTCGGCCCGCTGGTCGTTGCCGGGCATCGCGTTATCGCCCCCGATCTGATCGGCTTCGGCAAGTCCGACAAACCGGGCGCGCGCAGTGATTACACCTATGAACGCCATGTCGCCTGGATGAGCGCGTGGCTTGTGGCGCTCGATCTGCGCAATATCACGCTGTTCTGCCAGGATTGGGGCGGGTTGATCGGGCTGCGGCTGGTTGCAGCGTTTCCCGATCGCTTTGCCCGGCTGGTCATCGCCAATACCGGCATGCCGACCGGCACCGGCATGAGCGACGGCTTCCAGCAATGGCTGACGATCAGCCAGACCATCCCGAATTTTCCCGCCGGGATGATCGTCAACATGGGGACGACGCGCGAATTGAGCGGTGCCGAAATCGCCGCCTATGACGCGCCGTTTCCGGATGAAAGCTTCAAGGAAGGCGCGCGGCAGTTCCCGACCCTGGTGCCGGTGACGCCCGGTCATGGCTCGGTTGCCGAAAACATCGCAGCCTGGAAGGTGCTCGAAGCGTTCGACAAGCCGGTGCTGACCTGTTTTTCGGACAATGACCCGGTGACCAAGGGTGGCGAGGCGGCGATCATCGCGCGCATTCCGGGTGCGAAGGGCCAGCCGCACATCATCGTCCCCGGCGGGCACTTCCTCCAGGAAGACGCGGCGGCGCAACTCGTTACCCTCATCGACACTTTCGTGAAGGCCTGATCCATGCGCGTGCTCAATGAACTCATGCCGCGGTCCGAGGTGGCGCAGGCGTTTTTCGGCGATGCGGAGCATGGCCCGATGGTGATGGTCAACCTGCTCAAGTTCCGGGACAAAGCCGAATATCCCGATGGCCGCAATCCGGAGATGACCGGCAAGGAGGCGTATCTCGTCTATGGCGCGGCCGTGATGAAGTGCCTTGAAATGGTCGGCGGCAAGGGGCTGTTCAGCGCCGATGTCTCGGGGCTGCTGCTCGGCGATGTCGAGGAATTATGGGACATGGTGGCGCTGGCCTATTACCCCAGCCCGCAGGCGATGCTGCAGATGGTCGCCTTGCCCGACTATCAGGGGATCGAGATCCACCGCTTTGCCGGGCTGCAGGGCCAGCTCAATATCCGCACCCGCGCGCCGGCATTGCTGGCGCTATGACCGGGCTGGCCTTCGATGTCTTCTGGTCGTTCCGCTCGCCTTATTCCTATCTGCTGACGCCGCGGCTGGTGGCGCTGGAGCGCGATTTCGATGTGACCTGCAATGTCCGTATCGTTTATCCGATCGCGGTTCGCCAGGCGGATTTCTTCAGCAATGCCGACCCCTTGTGGGTGTTCTACCTGATGAAGGACACATACCGCACCTCGCAGTTTCTGGGCATGAAGTACCGCTGGCCGCGCCCCGACCCGGTATACATGGACCCGGCGACGCGCAGCTATCCCAAGGAACAGCCGCACATCCACCGCCTCAGCCATTTGGGCGTCGCGGCGGCCGAGCGGGGCCGGGGTCTTGAATTCATCGCTGAAGTCAGCGCGCTGATCTGGGACGGCGAGACCGACAACTGGCACGAGGGCGATCATCTGGCGCGGGCGGCTGGCCGCGCCGGGCTCGATCTTGCCGAAATGGACGCAGCGATCACGGCCAACAAAGCCCATTATGTCATGCAGGTCGAAGCCAACCAGGTCGCCCAGCGCGAGGGCGGGCATTATGGCGTGCCGTTGATGGTGCTCGATGACGAGCCTTTCTTTGGCCAGGACCGTTTCGACCAGTTGCAATGGCGGCTCGAACAAAAGGGCCTGGCGCGGCGCTAGCGGACGCGATCAGCCGGTGCTGCGTTCGAGCCGGTAGCTGAAGGCCGCCAGCGCCAGCGCCGCACCGGACGCCAGCCAAAGCCCGCCAAGCCCGAGCCAGGGCCAGACCGCCGCCCCGGCGATGGCGCCGCCGACCATCGCCAGCCACAGCGCCAGGAAGGGCACAAACGCCCAGCGATTGCGCCCCAGCAGTGCGCCGGACAGCCGCTGGCCGATCTTGACCAGGTTGCCGGTCATGTAGGTCAGGCTGATCCGCACTTCGCCATCGGCTTCGAAGACGGTGTTTTCCGAACCCATCGCAAAGGCGGTGACGAGAAACGCCGCGTGCAGCCAGCCCGCCGCCGCCAGCCCCGCCGCCAGCGCGAGTGCGGTTGCCAGCAGTACCAGCACCATCGGCCGGTGCCAGCGCGCCGCGGCCCGGCCGACAAGGCTGCCGGTCATCACGCCCAGGACGAACAACAGGATCAGCAGCGCGGCGAGCGCGGCATGGCCACCGCTGGTCATCACCCCGACCCCCAGCCGGGTGGAATTGCCGCTCATGAACGACAGGAAAAAGCCGCCGGTGGCAATGAAGCCCGTCGCGTCGACAAAGCCGGCAAGCGCGGCCAGGCCGCTGGCGAGGCGCTGGTTGTGATGGTCGAGATCGTGCATCGCGATCCCTATACGCTGTCTGGTGGCTAAGTCGCGCGCCGTCGCCGTCGGAACGCCAGGATGCCGCCGATGATGAGGCCAAGGCCACCCGCCACCCAGACGGCAAGTTCGCGCAACTGCGGATAAAGCCGATCGCGCTTGGCGTTTTCCTCCACCTGTTTCGGCGCGCTGTACCCTGCTGGCATGGCAAGCACCCGGTCGCGCGCCGCATAGGCGGCATAATCGGCCTGCATCACCTTGAAACGGGCCGGTTCGGCGGCAGAAAGATCGCGGCTTTCGCCGGGATCGGCAACGATATCGTAGAGCGCCCAGCGGCCGTCGCCATAGGGTGGCAGGTTCTTGACCAGTTTCCAGTCGCCCTTCCAGACGACGGCGTTGCCCGACAGTTCATAGCCGATGGCTTCGTCGGCGGGATGGACGCTGGCAGCGCCGGTCAGCACGGGCGTCAGGTCGCGCCCGGCCATCGCGCCGGGGGGCGCTGTCCCCCCGGCCAGTGCCAGCAGCGTCGGCGCGATGTCGGTGACATGGGCAAAGCCGCGGGCGATGCCGCCCTGCGCCAGGGCGCGATTGCCCGGCCAGGCAATGATCAGCGGCACCCGCACCCCGCCTTCGCTGGCCGAGAATTTATAGCCGCGAAACGGCGCCGCCAGCGCGCTGGCAAAGCTGGTGCCGATGGCGGTGAAGCTGCCCGGCCGGCCCTGCTGGTCGGGGCGGGTGTTGTAATAATGATTGACCGCCCAGTTGTTGAGCGCGCCCACGCTGGGGTCGATGGCTTCGGGGCCATTGTCGGACAGGAAGACGAAGACGGTATTGTCATATTCGCCGGTATTTTTCAGATGGGTGACCAGCCGCCCGATCTCGCGGTCCATCGCCGTCGCCATGCCACCATAGGCCGCCATGGCATGGGCGCGTTGCGCGCGTTCCGCGGGTTTGAGCGCGTTCCAGTCGGCGGTGGTGTCCATCGTCACCATCGGGGTATCGGCGGGCACCATGGTGGCCGCAATCGCGCCGGCGCGGCGGCTGGTGCGCAGCGCGGTCCAGCCGGCGGCATAGCGGCCCTTGTAGGCGGCGATATCGGCATCGGGCGCCTGTACCGGGATATGGTTGGCGAGAAAATTGACGCTGGCGAGGAAGGGCTTGCCGCTCGCCCGCCCGGCGTCGACATAGGCGATGGTCTTGTCGACGATGAAGCGCGACGAATAGAAATTCTTGGGCAGTGTCGCCGGCTTGCCGTCCTCGGTCCAGGCGGCGGTCTTGTAGAGCAGCAGATTGGGTTTCTGTTCGAAATTGTCGGCGCCCGACTGGCCGAGCGCAAAGGCGTGGTCATAGCCCTTGCCAGTCGGCAAATTGGCCGGGCGGTTGCCGAGATGCCATTTGCCGACCTGATAGGTGCGATAGCCGAGACCGTGCAGCCGGTTGGCGATGGTGACGACATCGGGATTGAGCTCGGCGGCATAGCCGGGCTTGCCCTGATGTGCCGGCGGGATGGTTTCGGGCATGTTGCCCAGCCCGATGCGGTGGTTGGGCAGGCCGGTCTGCAGCATGGCACGGGTCGGCGCGCACGATCCGGCGACATGAAAATTGGCGAAACGGGTGCCCCGTGCGGCCAGCGCATCGATGTTGGGCGTGGCGATTTCACCGCCAAAGGCACCGACATCGGTGAAGCCCCAGTCATCGGCAACCAGGACGACGATGTTGGGGCGGGCGGGGGCAGGGGCGGGCAACAGCGGCATGGGCCCGGGGATGAACGGGGTGAAGGCGGCGCCGAGGAGCAGCGTGGCGGCAAGGAACAAACCCTTCCCTCCCCCTTGCGGGGAGGGCGACTCGGCGATAGCCGAGCGGGGTGGGGGTTTGCGTGTGGCCACCGGCGCGACCCCCACCCCGCTCGGGCTGCGCCCGAGTCGCCGTCCCCGCAGGGGGGAGGGAGAGGGGCATTGCCCTGTCATGCCGGCTGCAATGGCGCGAGGCAGCCGGTGCGCGCCAGCAGCGGTTCGAGCCCGGCGCGCGCCTCCGCCGGCAGCGCCGCAAAGCGCGCGCGCAGGTCGGCAAGGCATTTCGCCTGATATTTGAAGGTCCCCTGCGAATATTCATGCCCCATTGCGCTGAAGCCGAAGGTTTCGGCCCCGGCGGCGAGTCCTGCCGCATTGGCGATGAGGAACGGGAAATAGAGTTCGCCGATGATGCCGAGCAGCGTTTCGACCACTGCCGCCGGCGCCGTGCCGGGCGCATCCCAGTCCCCCTCGATCCCCGACATGTCGTCGATGTGGAGCAGCCAGCGCAGCACATAGGGATAATCGCGGCGCAACATCGCTTCGGGTGTCGGGTCGACTCCCAGTTGCGAGATCTGGCCGTACAGCCCGAATTCGGCGAGCGACGGCCTGGTGCCGAACAGGCAGTGGCGGTCGGTGACATGGGCCTCGAGTGCTGCCAGCACGGCGCGGGTCGAGGCCTGGATCAGCGGGAAATTGGCCTCGGTGCAGCCGACGATCGCCATCCGCCCGACCTGTCGCTGGCGAAACATTTCGGCCGCGACCTGCGACTGGCTGACGCCACCGCCCTTCATCTGGTCGAAGGCCAACCAGCGGCTCATCTGCACCTGGTCGACCTCGCGCAGCCAGCGATAACCGAACATCGCCTTGGTTAGCCATTCGTCGCCGAAATCCTCGATCAGATGGGCGAGAAACGCCTGCGCCGGATCGGGGGGCACGATGCCACGTGTCGCGTGACGCGCTTCCAGATCATAGATCAACGGCGTCGAATCATTGGCGAAACTGCTATCGGGGTAGCCAAGGATCGGGATCACCGGCGCCTTGACCTTGCCGGCCGTCGCCGCCAAAGCCGCGCCGCCATGCGCCCAGATGTGCGGCAGCCGGCGATAGCGCAGCACGGCGCGCAACTTCATCGAATAGGGCGAACCGAGCGCGCCATGGATCGTGTAATGGCCGGTCATCGCGTTCCCCCGTTTGCCATGGCGCGCGTCACAGCAATTTCTTTTGCGTGATGGTGGTGCCGCCTGCCGGCAGGGTCAAGATCATGCCGTCTTCGCCCACGGTGATCGGCCCGGCAAAGTGCTTTGCCGCATCGCCGAGAAAGGCCGGATAGGCAAAGGCGAAGGGCAGCGGCGGCACGAGGTGATTGAGCAGCAATTGCTTCACCCCGGCAGCTTTCGCTGCATCGGCGGCCTGTTCGGGGCTGGTGTGATAATTGACGATGTCGCGGGTGATCTGGGCGGTATTGGCGGCGCCCCTGGCGACCAGCGCGTCGGTGAGCAGCGCGACCATTTTCGGCTGGAGCGCTTCGTGCACCAGCAGATCGGCGTCCTTTGCAGCGGTGATCAGCGACGGCGAGGGCGCCGTGTCGCCGCTCAGCACCACCGATCGCCCCTTGTAGTCGAAGCGATAGCCGACCGCCGGCTTGATCGGGCCGTGATCGACCGGAAAAGCCGTGATCCTGACCCCGCCATTATCAACAAGCACCACCGGCGCGTCGCCGATGGCAAAGGGCCGTGCCACCGCCCCGGCGCCGCCCGGCGGCATGATTGCCGGGCCGTGATGCGCGGTGCGATAGCCATTATCCAGCGTATAGGCCGTGTTGAAACCGGCGACGACCTGTTCCACCCCCGACGGGCCATGGATCGGCAGCGGCGCTGCGTTGGGCTTGCCCGACCAGCGCATCAGCAGCAGCGGCCCCAGCCCGTCGATATGATCCGAATGGAAATGCGTCAGGAACAGGCCCTCCACCCGCCCGGTCGGCATGCCCATAAGCGTCAGATTGCGCGCCCCACCTTCGCCGGCATCGACGACGAACAGCCGCTTGCCGGCGATGACAAGGGTACATGGGCCGGCACGGCTCGGGTCGGGCAGCGGCGATCCGGTGCCGCAGAGCACGACGTGCAGGCCATCGGGCAGGCCGATCGTGGCATCGCGCCCGGCGCGATCGAGCGCGACGCGCGCCAGCATGGCGGTGGCGATCTGCGGCTGGAACAGCTTGAAGCCGCCGATGGCCAGCCCCGTGATCGCCAGCGCGACAAGGGCGACCTTGCTGGTTGTGCGCATCACCGTTCCTCATCCCCGCGCCGGTGAAACCGGGCTTGCCTTGAGCATAGCCATAGATATGGCATTTGCAATGCCGAAACCTTGCAAGCACCGCCGAAACTGCTAGACTGGCAGGCAATAGCGCCCGACAACGGCACAATCCGGGGGGAGACGGCTTTTGAAGACCATCATGCGCGGCGTCATCGGCCTTGTCGGCCTGTTCAACATCAGCATCGGCCTGTTGTTCCTGCTGCAACCCGCCAGGCTGGGCGCGGCCTTCTTCCTGTCACCGTTGACGTCGCAGGGGCTGGCGACCTTGCGGGCGGACTTCCCGGGATTCTTCATCGGCGCGTCGGTGTTTGCGCTTTACGGTGCCTGGCGTGCCGATGCGCGGCCGTTGCTGGTGCCGCTGGTCATGCTCGGCCTGGCGCTGTTCGGGCGCTTCGTCAGCCTGGGCGTCGATGGCATCGGGCCCGAGGCGATCCCGCCGATGGTCGTCGAGGCGGTGATGATCATGCTGCTGGTCGTCGCCCGCCGCAGCTTTGCGGACGGCCGGGCATGAAGACCTTCGGCAAGGTGCTGCTCGGCACTACCGCGGCGCTGGTCATCGGCCTCGTTGCCTCACGCGACTACATCAAGCTGCATGCTCCGGGCTGGCTGGCCGGGCCGACCGAGCCCAACCGCCCCGTTTCCTGGGCGCAGGGCCCGGCGGCGGCGCCGCAAGGTCAGGGGTCAGCGACGACGCCGCAGGGCCAGCGCCCGCCCAACATCATCCTGATCATGGCCGATGATCTTGGCTATAACGACATCAGCCTGACCGGCACCGGCGTTGCCGGCGTTGCCAGCCCCAATATCGATGCCATCGGCACCGGTGGCGTTACCTTCACCAACGGCTATGCCGGCAATGCCACCTGCGCGCCGTCTCGCGCCGCCTTGATGACCGGGCGCTATGCCACGCGCTTCGGCTATGAATTCACCCCCACCGATACCAAGGTGCCGGGCTGGTTCCCGACCAGCCTGTTCCGCCCCGATGCGATGTTCGCGCGCAATATCGCCCACACCCAGACCGATTGGGAACACAAGCCGATCTTCGACGAAGCCGCTGCGGCGCGCGCCGCAGCCCCGGGGGCCAAGGGCGTGCCGGCGGCCGAGATCACCATTGCCGAACAATTGCAGGGCCGTGGTTATCATACCATCCACCTCGGCAAATGGCATCTTGGCGAAGCCACGGGCATGCGTCCCGAGGACCAGGGCTTCGACGAATCGCTGGGCTTCATCATCGGCGGCCAGATGTTCCTGCCGGAGAACGACCCGAATGTCGTCAATTCGAAGCAGGATTTCGATCCGATCGACAAGTTCCTGTGGGCCAATCTGCCGTACAGCGTGCAGTTCAATGGCAGCCCGCGCTTTGCGCCCGATCGCTACATGACCGATTATTTGACCGACCAGGCGATCGCCGGGATCAAGGCCAACCGCAACCGGCCGTTTTTCATGTATCTCGCCTATAATGCCCCGCACACGCCGCTGCAGGCATTGAAGGCCGATTATGACGCGCTGCCGCAGATCAAGGACCATCGCCTGCGAGTCTATGCCGCGATGATCCGGGCGCTCGATCGCGGCGTCGGCAAGGTGATGGCCGAATTGAAGGCGCAAGGCCTTGATGACAATACACTGGTGATCTTTTCGTCCGACAATGGCGGCGCCAATTATATCGGCCTGCCCGAGATCAACCGGCCGTATCGCGGCTGGAAGGCGACCTTTTTCGAAGGCGGCACGCATGTGCCGTTCATGATGCGCTGGCCGGCACAGATCGCCGCCGGCAGCCGCTATGATCCGATGATCAGCCATTTCGACATCTTCGCCACTGCCAGCGCGGCGAGCGGCGCGCCGTTGCCGCGCGACCGGCCGATCGATGGCGTCGATGTCATGCCCTTCGTGAAAGGCGCGGCCGGCGTCCCGCACAAGACGCTGTTCTGGCGCAGCGGCAATTATCGTGTCGTGCGCGAGGGCGACTGGAAATTGCAATCGCTCGACCTGCCGCGCCAGGACCTGTTGTTCGACCTGAAGGCCGATCCGACCGAGCGCACCGATGTTGCGGCGGCAAATCCGGCCATTGTTGCCACCCTGCGGGCGCGCCTGGCGGCGCATGATGCCGGCCAGCGGCCGGCGGCATGGGCTTCGCTGGTCAGGGCGCCGATCGCTGTCGATCGGCCACTCGGCACCAAACCCGTGAAAGGCGAGGCATTTATCTATTGGGCAAACTGACTCGGGAACGTAAAGTGACCGGATGTTTTATGCCGATTCGCATCCTTCGAGCGACGGGCGCCGCCGCCGGTCGGAACAGAGCCGTGATCGTATCATCACGGCGATGATGACTCTGGTTGCCGACGGGCACCTCAACCAGCTGGCCGAAGACGTCGCGGCGCGTGCCGATGTCGGGTTGCGCAGCGTCTTCCGGCATTTCAAGGACATGGACAGCCTGTACGCCGAAATGTCGGTGCGGCTGGCGCGGTTGTACCAGCCGGCGCTGGAGCCGTTCATCAGCCCCGACTGGCGCGGCAAGCTGGCGGAAATGGTCGTCCGGCGCACCGGCATCTATGAACAGGTGCTGCCGTTCAAGCGCGCCGCCGATGCGCATCGCCATGAATCGCCGTCGATCGAGGCCAATCACAAGGCGATGACGGCGATGTTGCGCGACCGGCTGGCGCAGATCCTGCCCGCCAAGATTGCCGGCAATCCCCAGGCGTTCGAAGCGATCGACCTGCTGCTCAGCATCGATTGCTGGCAACGCCTGCGACTCGAACAACAGCTCGATGCCGCGATGGCGCGGCGGCTGATCGACAGCCAGATCGGCCTGATCGTCAGCGATTCCTGATCGAAACCAACTTCTGGTCGGTTTGGGCATTGAAGTTGTGATTGCGGCACGAATGCGGCAATTCTCACGGCGTTGAACGTGTCAAATGCGCAACACATCGGTAAAACCGGTAATTTTTGCTGCAATGCACTATACAAACCGTGTAACGTCGGATTACGTTTTGACCACTGCATGGACTGAACCCCGCCCGGCTTGCCGGGATGAGAGGCGCCGCCACGCATAGGGAGAGGAACATTCAACCCCAAGAGAGGGACAATGTT
>JBBRVH010000025.1:0-33624 GCA_038246995.1 Sphingomonadales bacterium | reverse complement strand
GGTGCTCGCGGTCGATGTCAGCCCCGGGCAGAGCGTTGCAGCGGGCGATCGGCTGCTGGTGCTCGAAGCGATGAAGATGGAACACCGCATCACCGCGCGCGCCGCCGGCGTGGTGCAGGCGGTGCATATCGCCACCGGGGATCAGGTGGCGGACGGCATGTTGCTGGTCGAGATCGGCGCGGCGTAAAATGCCGCCTCTCGCAGGCCGCGAGACGTCAGTGTTAGGAAACGGGCCGGTTTATCCGGCACCAAGGGGCAATTTGTTACCACCGGCCCGTTCCCACCCCCGCAGGGGATCGCGCTATTCCTGTTCGGCGCGTTCGCGCTATTCCTGTTCGGCGCGTTCGCGCTATTCCTGTTCGGCGCGTTCGCGCTATTCCTGTTCGGCGCGTTCGCGCCAGGCGAGGATGATCCCGGGCATCGCCAGGCTGGTGATGCCAAAGGCCGACAACAGGTCGATGGCGCCGTCGCGATCGGGGAACCACCCGCCGAACAGCTTGGCCGGAATGGTCTAGAGGAAGGCGAGAAACAGCGCCCCGACGATAATATAATGGCTGCTGCGATAGGCGCTGTCGCGCTCGGCGCGTTCACGTTCGTCGAGCATCGAGTCTGACGCATTGGCGCGCTGATTGCGCACATCGACGAACAGGAACACCGCGGCGAACAGCCCGATCAGCCGCAGCACGGCAAAGGGCAGCCAGGCGCCGCCATCCCGATCAGGCCAGATCGCGCCGCCGAGATACCCGATCGGCATCGCGGCAAGCACGACCAGCGTCAGCAGGCGGGCGGTGCGCAGCTGCAACCGCAGCGGCGGATTGATTGTCATGTCCATCCTTTCTCTCCTTTCAAACATCGTTGGAATTCCCATGGGGACTTGCCTGCGCCGCAACGCGGTGCAGCCGCCGCTCACCCGCCTCCCTCTGGCTGGGGGGCCAACTGGCTCGCCAGCGTCGCAAAGGGTGTGAGCGAGAACAGCGTTTCCACCGGCACGCCGAAGACACCGGCCAGCTTCAGCCCCAATTCGAGACTGGGGCCGTACTGCCCGCGTTCGAGAAATCCGATCGTCTGCGGATTGACTCCGACGCGTTCGGCAAGCGCGGCGCGCGACAGGCCGGCTTCGACGCGGAACAGCGTGAGCCGGTTGTGCAGATTGATCGAATCATTACCGTTGACCATGATTCGTTGTGTATACGCAATATCGCTGACGGTCAACCGCCATCGCGGCAAGCGGACTGTCCTACACGGCGCTGACTTGCTATGTAGCGACATCAGCCCGACACCGGCGCCCGCAGACAAGCGGTGCAGCCCCTGAAAAGGCCCTCAGATCCGTCAACTTTGTCAATTTGTGAATAATTCGTTAACGACGCAGCCCGGCCTGCTCTCCCGCCCTCCAGACCCAGGTTCCTTCCCATGCATTCCATGCTCCAGTTCAACCATGGCGAAACCATCGACATGATCCGCGAAAGCGTGGCGGCCTTTGCCGCGGCCGAAATCGCGCCGCGCGCCGCACAGATCGATATCGACAATGAATTTCCTGCCGATCTGTGGAAGAAACTCGGTGATCTCGGCCTCCACGGCATCACGGTCGGCGAGGCCGATGGCGGTGCGGGCCTGGGCTATCTCGCCCATGTTGTCGCCATCGAGGAGATCAGCCGCGCCTCGGCGGCGGTCGGCCTGTCCTATGGCGCGCATTCGAACCTGTGCATCAACCAGATCGCCCGCTGGGGCACCGCCGATCAGAAGGCACGCTATCTGCCCGGGCTGATTTCGGGCGATCATGTCGGCAGCCTTGCGATGTCCGAACCCGGCAGCGGCTCCGACGTCATCTCGATGAAGCTGCGCGCCGACCGCAAGGGCAATGACGCTTTCGTCCTCAACGGCAACAAGTTCTGGATCACCAACGGCCCCAACGCCGACACGCTGGTGGTCTATGGCAAGACCGATCCGGCCGCCGGGCCAAAGGGCATCACCGCCTTCCTGATCGAACGCGGCATGAAGGGTTTTTCGACGGCGCAAAAGCTCGACAAGCTCGGCATGCGCGGCTCCAACACCTGCGAACTGGTGTTCGAGGATTGCGAAGTCCCGGCGCAGAACGTCCTTGGCGGCGTCGGCATGGGCGCGAAAGTGCTGATGAGCGGCCTTGATTACGAACGCGTCGTGCTGTCGGGTGGTCCGCTCGGCATCATGGCGGCGTGCATGGATGTCGTCGTGCCCTATGTCCATGATCGCAAGCAGTTCGGCCAGTCGATCGGCACCTTCCAGTTGATGCAGGGCAAGCTTGCCGACATGTATGTCGCGCAATCGACCGCCCGCGCCTATACCTATGCCGTGGCGCAGGCCTGCGACCGCGGCGAAACCACCCGCAAGGACAGCGCCGGCTGCATCCTCTACAGCGCCGAAAAAGCCACCTGGATGGCGCTGGAGGCGATCCAGTGCCCCGGCGGCAACGGCTATATCAACGATTACCCGAACGGCCGCCTGCTCCGCGATGCCAAGCTGTATGAAATCGGCGCGGGTACCAGTGAAATCCGCCGCTACCTGATCGGCCGCGAGCTTTTCGAAGAAAGCGCATGAAGATTTTGGGTGCCGTCCTCGCCGGCGGTGCCTCGACGCGGTTCGGCAGTGACAAGGCGCTGGCGCTGTTTGCCGGCCGGCCGCTGATCGATCATGTCATCGCCGCGCTCGTCCCCCAGGTTGCGGCGCTCGTCATCTGCGGGCGCGACTATCCGGGCTTTGCGCGCATCGATGACCTGCCGGTGGCGGGGCTCGGTCCGCTCGGCGGCTTGTGCGGCGCGCTGGCCTATGCCGCCGACCATGGCTTCAAGGCCGTACTCTGCGCGCCCTGCGACACGCTCGGCCTGCCCGCCGATCTGGTGGCGCGCCTCGGCCCTGGCCCTGCCGTGGCGCGCGGCCAGCGCAGCGTCGGGCTTTGGCCTGCCAGCCTGGCACCGGCATTGCTGTCGCGTCTGTCGGGGGGTGGCAGCCGCGCCCTCCACGCCTGGGCCAGCGCCTGCGAAGCGCGCGAGGTCGATTGCGGGCCGCTCCACAACATCAACCACCCCGGCGATCTTGGCTGAATGCGGCGGGCGGCAAAAATCCTGCCGGCCGGGTTCGCCACCCTGTTGTTGCTGGTGCTGGCCATGATTGTTTCGGCGATGCCGCTGCAAAGCCCGTCTCTGGTCACCGGGACCGCTCTGGCCGGGCTGGTTCTTGGCATTGCACTGCCGGTTGCGGCTATTGCCGTCCTGCCCTGGCTGGCAATTCCCGACGCATCGCCGCGCGGCAGGCATTTTCTTGTGGCCCTGCCGCGGCTGGTGCTTGGCACATTCGGCATGCTCGCTTTCATCAGCGTGTCGATCATGCTGCTGCTGCCGGCGATTGCCATCATGATCGGCGCGATTGGCGATGCCCTCAACCAACGCACCTGGTGGGTTGTTGTCATCGGCGGCGCTCCTGCCCGGGCTGTTGTCGTTGCTGCCGGCGATCGTCTGGCTGCTCGATACCCGTGTCATCCAGCCGTGGCGATGGCGCCGCTGGCCCTTGCTTACGGTGACCGCCGATGGCTTGCACATCCCCGGTCGGCCGCTGATCGACTGGTCATCGCTGGCGGGATCGACGATCGAAATCAACGATTACCGGACACGCACGCTCATCATCGCCGGCCCGCAGACCGTTCAGACGCTTTGGCTGGAACCACAGCCAAAAGTGAAAATTGCCATCAGCCTTGCCAGTCTTGCCGGACCGGCGCGAGCGGTTGCCAAGGCCATAAACGCTCACCCGCATTTTCGCCGCCGCTGATCGCTGGCGCCGCTGCGATGGCGGCGCTAACCGTGGGCCATGTCCCGCCCCACCGCTCTTTTGCAATGCGCCGCCGGCATCGGCACGCTGTGCCTGATGGACGTGATGGTCAAGCATCTCGCCGCCACGGTGGAGGTGCCGGTCATCACCCTGGCGCGCTACACCACCGGCACGATCCTGGCTGCGGCGGTATGGGCGGTGCAGGGCCGGCCACGCCTTGCCCGGGCACAATGGCCGGTCCATCTGCTGCGCGGCGGGCTGATCGCTGCGATGGCCTTCTGCTTCTACTGGTCGCTGACCCGGCTGCCGCTCGCCGAAGCCATCACCCTGTCGTTCATCGCGCCGTTGCTGGTGCCGCCACTTGCCGCGCTGTTCCTCAAGGAACGCCTGCAACCGCGCGCGCTCGCGGCGGGGGCGCTTGGTTTTGTCGGCGTGCTCGTCACCGCCCAGGGCGCCCCCAGCTTCGATGGCGACCGGTTGCTGGCGCTTGCCGCCGTGCTGTTCGCCGCGGTCGCCTATGCGGCGTCGGCGGTGCTGCTGCGAGCCCGCGCTGCCAGCGATGGCGCCACGCTGGTGACGCTGATGGGCGCGCTGGTGCCCATGCTGCTGCTTTCCCCCATCGCCATAAACGCGGCGGCGCCTGATGTGCCGACCATCGGCTGGTTCATCGTCATGGGGCTCGTCGGCAATATCGGCATGCAATTGCTCACCCGCGCCTATGCCCGCATCGAGGCGCAGACACTCGCCGTGATGGAATTCACCGCCCTGCCCTGGGCCGCGCTGTTCGGCTGGATCTTCTTTGCCGAGCCAGTGCGCTTGCAAGTCTGGGCCGGGGCAGCGATCATCCTCGCCGCCTGTCTGTGGGCCGGGCGAACGGCGGCAACGGAGACGGCATGAAGGCAACAGGCATCGGCGGCGTGTTTTTCCGTTGCGCCGATCCGGCGGCGACAAGCGCCTGGTATGCCGAACATCTCGGGCTGCCGATCGATGATTATGGCTGCACCTTTGCCCCCGACAGTGACCCCAAGGCGCAGACGATCTGGAGCCCGTTCAAGGCCGACACCGATTATTTCGGACCCGGCGCGCAGGAGTTCATGGTCAATTTTCGCGTCGATGATCTCGATGCGCTGCTTGCCGGGCTGGCCGAAAAGGGCGTTCGCTGCGTTGGCGAGCCGCTCGATGAAAGCTATGGCAAGTTCGGCTGGATCATCGATTGCGATGGCCGCCAGATCGAATTGTGGGAACCGAAAACGCCGGTCTAGGCCGGCGGATCGGCGATCATCGCGGTAAAGCTGCATTCCGCCGCCAGCTTGCCGTTGATTTCGGCGCGGCCGTTGAACTTGCTGATCCGGCCGCGATTCTGGGTGAATTCGACCTTCAGGTCGAGCAGGCAGCCGGGCTCGACCGGAATGCGGAACTTGGCGCCATCGATCGCCATGAAATAGACAAGCTTGCCCTTCCCCGCGTCGCCAAGGGTCTTCAAAGCCAACACACCGGCGGTCTGCGCCAGCGCCTCGATGATGAGGACGCCGGGCATGATCGGGCGGCCGGGAAAATGCCCGGCAAAAAAGGGTTCGTTGATGCTCACCGCCTTGATGCCGCGCGCCGACACCCCGAGGACAATATCCTCGACACGATCGACGAGCAGCATCGGAAAGCGATGCGGCAGCAGCGACATCACCGCCAGAATATCAGCCGCCGCAACGGTGGTCACGGCGGCGTCAGGGCTGGCGGCGTCGCTCACTTGGCCGCAGGCGCCGCAGGGGCAGTCGACGACACGCGCGGCAACGACTTGTCGAGGCGGGCGATGACATCGGTGGTCACATCGATGCTGGCGCTGTGCTGCAGGGTAGCGCCTTCGGGAACGGCGATCGAAGCACCGCGTTCCTTCATGATCTGGGTGATGATCGGCTGGGCGCCGTCATTGATCTGCTTGAGAACATATTGGCGGCTGGCCTGGAAATCCTGGTCGCGCTTCTGCAGTTCCTGTTCGGCCTGGGTCTTGCGCGTGGTGAAATCCTTCACCTTGGCCTGCCAGGCCTGGATGATGGCGGGGGTGGCGCCCTGCGCCGGCTGCGCCTTGGCCAGCGTCTGTTCTTCGGCACCGAACGAGGTGCGCAGCGAGGCCAGACGCGACTGGATGCCGTCGAGACGGGTCTTCAATTCGGTCTGCGCGATCTTGCCGGCGGCCGAATCCTGGAAAACCTGGTCGAGATTGACGACCACGATCACTGCCGGTGGCAGCGTCTGGGCAGCGACCGGCGCAGCAACGGTGGCGGCACTGGCGAGCGCCAATGCGAGTGCAATCTTCTTCATCATCAGAATTGAGTCCCTACGTTGAATTGGAAAAGTTGGTCGTCGTCGCCTTCCTGTTTCAGCAACGCTTTGGCAAGATCGAATCGAAACGGTCCGAACGGCGAGTTCCATGAAACGCCGATCCCGACCGACAGGCGTGGGCTGGGCGTATCCCCCAGAAAAACTTCCTGGAAGCCTTGCGAGGCACCGTTGAACGGCGCGCATTCCGGCCGGTTCGTCGTCGGGCCATTCAGGCACTGCACTTGTGGGGGCTTGATACTCCACACGGCGCCGACATCGGCGAAAATCGAAGGCCGCAGCCCCAGTTCCTCGCCGCTCGAACCCAATGGCACCTGAATTTCGGCTCGGGCCAGATAATAGGCCCGGCCACCGAGCGCATCGTCCGACACCTGGTTGCGCTGCGTGATCGGCACGCCATTGGCATCGAAGGGCTGGCGCAGCACGCGCGGGCCGACGCCGCGGATGTTGAAGCCGCGCATCTGCGGCTGGCCCAGGAAGAAGCGATCGGTCAGCAGCACATCCTGGCCACCATAGCCAGTGATGAACCCGGCTTCGCCGCCAAGGTTCAAGACGAAACCCGAACCGAACAGCGCATAGTACCAATCGTAATTGGCGCGCGTCCGCACATATTTGATGCCGATCGGGATGCCGGCGACATCCTGGCTCAGCGAGAAGCGCTGCCCTGCCGACGGCCGGCGCGGGTTGTTCACATTGTTGAAGATGATGCTGTAACCGATCGACGATATCTGGCGCGTGCCGATCGTTTCGCAAAGGAACCGGCCGGCGAGCAAAGGATCGCAGACCCCGTTGGTGAAGAACGTCGCTTCGTCGAGGGTGACATTTTCGAATGACAGCCCATAGCGCAGCGATGCCGCCCAGAATTCGGTGATCGGGAAGCCGGTGCGGACCTGGAATCCTGTCGATACCTGCTGGAACGTGGTGTTACGCTGATTGTTCTGCCCGAAATTGAACTGGTTGAAATCGCGGCGGAAAACGTCGAAGCCCAGCGCCAGGTTGCGACCGAACAGATAAGGTTCGGTGAAGCCGGCTTCGATCGATTTTGAAAAGCTCGATACGTTGGCGGAAGCGCGCAATTCCTGGCCGCGCCCGCGAAAGTTGCGTTGCCGGATCGACAGCGACAGAATGAAGCGTTCGAGCGAGGAGAAGCCCGCCGAAACCTGCAATTCGCCAGTCGGCTTTTCCTGCACATTGGCTTCAAGGATGACCTTGTCGGGCGCACTGCCCGGCTTTTGTTCGATCTCAAGCTTGTCCTGGAAGAAACCCAGGCCCAGCAGGCGGTCGCGTGAGCGCTTGACCTTGATGCTGTTGAAGGCATCGCCTTCGGCAAGCCGGAATTCGCGGCGGATGACGGTATCGAGCGTTGTCGTGTTGCCGTTGATCTGGACGCGCTCGACATAGACCCGCGGCGCTTCCCCGATCTGGAAGGTCACGTTCATCAACCGCTTTTCCTTGTCGCGGTCGAACTGCGGCCGGACATCGGCAAAGGCATAGCCGAGCAGGCCGGCGGTTTCGGTCAGCCCTTCGACGGTGTTTTCGATCTGCTGTGCATCGTACCAATCGCCGTCCTTGATGCGGATCAGCGCCTTGAATTCGGCAGGCTTGATATCGCGGATCTGGCTTTCGAGATCGACCTTGCCGAACTTGTAGCGCTCGCCTTCCTCGATGACATAGGTGACGATGAAGTCACGGCCATCGGGTGTAAGCTCCGCCACCGACGAGGCGACGCGGAAATCGGCATAGCCCTTCGTCAGGTAGAATTGGCGCAGCTTCTGCTGGTCATAGGCCAGGCGGTCGGGATCATAGGTATCGTTCGACGAAAAGAAGCGCCAGAGGCGCGACTGTTTCGTCGCGAACTGCTTTCTGATTTCGCCTTCCTTGAACTTCTCGTTGCCCAGGATGTTGATCTGCCGGACCTTGGACTTGGGCCCTTCGGTCATTTCGAACACGACATCGACGCGATTCTGTTCGAGCAGCACAATCTTGGGCTCGACCGCCGCCGCAAAGCGCCCCGACCGGCGATACAGTTCGAGAATGCGGCCGACATCGGCTCGCGCCTTGCTGCGCGTGAAGATCTGGCGCGGCGCCAGTCGAATTTCTTCGCGGATCTTGTCTTCCTTGACCCGCTTGGCACCTTCGATGACGATCCGGTTGATCACCGGATTTTCCTTAACCTCGACCGTCAGCGCGCCATTGTCGTCCCGGATCGTCGCATCGGCGAACAGTTCGGACGCAAACAGCGCCTTCAGCGCCTGATCGGTACGATCGCGATCGTAACGATCGCCAATGCTGAGATTGAGGTACGATCGCACCGTTTCGGCTTCCAGCCGCTCGGTGCCGCGGATGAGCACCGACCGCACGATGCCGGCATTGGCGGCAGTAGCCGGCAGGGCCGTTTCGGTCCGCGAGGCAGCGGCGGCGGCTTCGGCCTCGGCGGACGGCGTCGGCGGTGGCGCATCCGGACGCGGCGGACGCTGCGCCAGCGCCGGTCCCGCCAGCATCGTTGAAATCAGCAGTGCAGACATCAGCCGCGGTGTTGTCCGCGTCCCCTGCCCAGGGCGAAAATTCACGCTTGACCGTCCTTGCCTGCCACCCGCTTGAACACAAATACCGGCAAGACCCCGCAGCCTTTCAAGGCCCACGACGCTCACCCTAGCCACCCGGTCAACCGGTCCCACACCCCGACCGATCCAAGATCATTCCAGGTCAGCACGGCCATGAAGGTCATCAACGCAGCAAAGCCCGACATGAAGGCCCATTCCTGCGTCTTTGCGCCCATCGGTCGCCGTCTGACAGTTTCGACCGCGTAAAGCAGAAGATGCCCGCCGTCCAGCATCGGGATGGGCAGCAGGTTGATAAAGCCGAGGTTGATCGAGAAGAACGCCATGAAGGCGATGAACGGCAGGATGCCGAGCGACGCCTGCTGCCCGGTCACCTGGCCCGTCTTGATCGGTCCGCCGAGATCGGCAAGGCTGCGCTGCGCCAGCGCAACCTGTTTCAAGGTCGTTGCGATATTGACGATGATCTCGCCGGTATCCTTGATGCCATAGCCGATCGCCGGCAGCAGCCCGACGGTTTCGACGACCTGGCCGGTGCGCTGCACGCCCAGGCGGCCATGTTTGACGACATTGCCGAAGCGATCGATGGTTTCGACCTGCGCCGGCTTGACCCGCAGCAGGCGGCGTTCACCACCGCGTTCGATGACGATCTGCATCGGCTCGCCCGTGCCCGACATGACGATGTTGACGACATCTTCGAAGCGATCGACCGTATCGCCATCGATGCTGACGATGCGATCGCCGGCACGGATGCCGGCAGCAGCAGCGGGGCCATCGGCGGTGACCGCCGCCACGACGGGCGGCGTGAACGGGTGGCCAAGCGCGATATAGAAACCGGCAAGGATGATGATGGCGAACAGGAAATTCACCACCGGCCCCGCCACCACGATGATGGCGCGCTGCCACAAGGGCTTGAACACGAACAGGTTGGCGCGTTCCTTGTCGGGCAGCAGGAGCACCGCCGGATCGACCTGGCTGGCCTCGTTCATGTCACCGGTGAATTTCACATAGCCGCCGAGGGGCACGAGATTGAGCTTCCAGCGGGTGCCGCGGCGGTCGTTGAAACCGAACAATTCCTTGCCGAAGCCGATGGCAAAGGCATCGACCTTGACGCCGAACAGGCGCCCGGCAAGGTAATGCCCGCCTTCGTGCACCACCACGAGCACCGCGATCATGACGATATAGGTCAGCAGGGTGAAGCCGATTCCCGGCTGGGGCAGCATGTCGGTCACCTCTATGCCTCCCTTTTCATCATGATTCAGGCCCGTGCCGCAACCTGGACCCGCGCTTCGGCCCGGGCGCGGCGATCGGTTTCGACCACTTCACCCAGCGAACCGACCGGTCCCGAGGCGACCCGTGCCAATGTGGCAGCCACAATGGCGTCAATATCCAGAAACGCAACTTGCCCGGAGATGAACGCCGCGACGGCAATTTCATTTGCGGCATTGAGGATGCACGGCGCGCTGCCGCCAGCCCGCATCGCTTCCCACGCCAGCGCGAGGCACGGAAAGCGCACGAGGTCGGGGGCTTCGAATTCCAGCCGGCCGATAGCGGCAAGATCGAGCCGCGCCGCCGGGGTCGCGATGCGTTCCGGCCAGGCCATCGCATAGGCGATCGGGATGCGCATGTCGGGCGTGCCGAGCTGCGCCAGCACCGACCCATCGACATATTCGACCATCGAATGCACCACCGATTGCGGGTGGATGATGACATCCAGCTTGTCGAGCCCGACCGGGAACAGATGATGCGCCTCGATCAGTTCGAGCCCCTTGTTCATCAGCGTAGCCGAATCGATCGAGATCTTGGCACCCATCGACCAGACCGGGTGCTTGCAGGCATCGGCAACGCTCACCCCCGCCAGTTCGGCGCGGCTGCGGGTGCGGAACGGGCCGCCGCTGCACGTCAGGATGATCCTTG
The DNA here is from genome assembly GCA_038246995.1 of Sphingomonadales bacterium. Lineage (GTDB taxonomy): Bacteria > Pseudomonadota > Alphaproteobacteria > Sphingomonadales > Sphingomonadaceae > Sandarakinorhabdus. The sequence goes on along the minus strand of JBBRVH010000025.1, from coordinate 23,017 downwards.
CCACCCGATCGGGCTGGGCATGATCGAACACCTGGAAGATGGCATTATGTTCGCTGTCCACCGGCAGCAGCGTCGCGCCGCTGGCCCTTGCCGCGGCGGTCACCACCGGCCCGGCACAGACCAGGGTTTCCTTGTTGGCGATCGCCAGCGTCGCGCCGCGTTCGACCGCCGCCAGCGTCGGCACCAGGCCGGCCGCGCCGACAATGGCCGTCAGCACGATATCGCCCGGCCGCAGTGCCGCTTCGCAGATCGCTTGCGGCCCGGCGCCGGCTTCGATGCCCGTCCCGGCGAGCGCCGCCTGCAATTCGGCATAGGCCGCCGGGTCGGCGATGGCGGCAAAGCGCGCGCCGCTCGCCCTTGCGGCCGCCGCCAGCCCCTGGGCATCGCTGTTGGCGGTCAGCGCCTCGACCCGCCAGCGGCCGGGATTGCGCGCGACAAGATCGAGCGCCTGGCTGCCGACCGAGCCGGTGGCGCCAAGGATGGTCAGCGATTTCATCCGGCCCATCCTGTCGCCGCAAACACCCCGGCACCGGCGATCGCCACCGGCACCAACCCATCGAGCCGGTCCATTACCCCGCCATGGCCGGGCAGCGAATTACCCGAATCCTTGACGCCAGCACGCCGTTTCAGGCCACTTTCGAGCAGGTCACCCAGCACGGACAGCACCGCAAGCCCGCCGGCAAGCGCGAAGAAATACGCAAAACCCTTGCCGCCCAGCCCGGTCAGCCACACCGCCGCCGCCCCGCCGGCGATGACAATGGCCCCGACCACCCCGCCGATCGCCCCCGACCAGGTCTTGTTCGGGCTGATCGACGGCGCCAGCTTGGGCCCACCCAGCGCGCGGCCGGTGAAAAAGGCGATGATGTCGGCTGCCCAGACGCACAACAGCAGGAAGATCACTGCCTCCAGCCCCAGCGTCAGCCCGCGCAGCCAGATCAACGACACCGCCGGCAGCCCGCAGTAAAGCATGCCGGCAGCAGCAAAACGACCGCCGATACTGTCGATCTGACCGCGCGGCGTGCCCGATGTTGCCGGTTTGCTGCCCAGCGTGGCGGCAAAGACGCCCAGGATCATCGCACCGAAACCGATCAGCAGCAGCGCTTCGTTGAGCCGGCCGAGCGTCATCAGCATGATGACCCCGGCCAGGATCGCCAGCCCGGCGCGCATGACCATCCGCCCCAGGCGGTGCATCACCGCCCATTCGGCGAACATCACCAGCGTGGCTGCGGCAACCAGCGCGGTAAAGCCGATGCCGCCAAAGCGCACCGCCGCCAGCGCGACGATGATCAGCACCACACCGGTGATGATGCGTTTGACGAGGGGATTGCCGGCCGTTGCCGGCGGTGTGTCAGCGCCCGCCAAAGCGCCGCTCGCGCGTCGCGAATTCGGCCACCGTATCGGTCAGCGCGGCGCGGTCGAAATCGGGCCACAACGTGTCGGTCGCAACGAATTCGGCATAAGCCGATTGCCAGAGCAGGAAATTCGACAGCCGCATCTCGCCCGACGTGCGCAGCACCAGGTCGGGCGGCGGCATCGCTGCGGTATCGAGCCGCCCGGCGAGGGTCGTGACATCGATCGTCGCCGGATCGAGCGTGCCCGCGGCGACATCCAGCGCCAGCGCCCGCGCCGCCCGTACCAGTTCGTCCTGCCCGCCATAGTTGAGCGCCATCACCAGCGTCAGCCGGCGATTGCCCGCGGTCAGCGCCCTTGCATCATCGAGCAGCTTGACGAGATCGGGTTGCAGTGCACGATAATCGCCAATGAAATCAAGCCGCACGCCGTTCTTGTGCAAATCGTTGATTTCCGACCGGATATAGTGGCGCAGCAGGCCCATCAGATCGCTCACTTCGTCGACCGGGCGCTTCCAGTTCTCGGTCGAAAAGGCGTAGAGCGTCAGGAATTCGATGCCGAGATCGGGCGCTGCCTCGACAACCCGGCGCACTGCCTCCACGCCGGCGCGATGCCCGGCGATACGCGGCAAGCGGCGTGCCTTGGCCCAGCGGCCATTGCCATCCATGATGATGGCAAGGTGGCGCAGGCCAACCCCGTCGCCGCCGCCATGCGAGGCCACCGCCCCTGTCACCGCCCCAGGATTTCCTTTTCCTTGGCAGCCGTGGCGGCATCGATATCGACGATCGCCTTGTCGGTGATCTTCTGGACTTCGGCCTCGTGGCGCTTCTGTTCGTCCTGGCTGATCTTGCCCTTCTTTTCGGCGGTCTTGAGCACTTCCATGCCGTCACGACGGACGTTGCGCGCTGCGATCTTGGCCTTTTCGGCATAGGTCGACGCCAGCTTGGCCATTTCCTTGCGGCGATCCTCGGTCATGTCGGGGATCGGCAGGCGCAGCGTCTGGCCATCGGTGATCGGGTTGAGCCCGAGCCCGGCCGACCGGATGGCCTTTTCCACCGGCGTGACGTTCGATTTGTCCCAGACCTGCACCGACAGCATGCGCGGTTCGGGCGCCGTTACCGTCGCCACCTGCGACAGCGGCATCGCCGAGCCATAGACTTCGACCGTCACCGGATCGAGCAGGCTGGTATTGGCGCGGCCGGTGCGGAGGCCGGCGAGATCATGCTTCAGCGCTTCGATGGCGCCGGTGGAGCGGCGTTCCAGATCGGCCTTCCACGGGCCGGGTTCGAATTCAGCCATTGGCCTGTTCTCCTGCTTTGACCGCGGCCTCGTTGGTGACGACCGTCGACAGCGCGCTGCCGTCGAGGACCGCGGCCAGCGCGCCGGGTTCACGAATGTTGAAAACCACGATGGGGATATTGTTGTCGCGGCACAACGACACCGCCGATGCGTCCATGACCTTCAGATCATTGGCGAGCACGGTCGAATAGCTGACGCGATCATAGCGCCTGGCGCCGGCGACTTTCTTGGGGTCGGCATCATAGACGCCATCGACCGACGTGCCCTTGAACAAGGCATCGCAGCGCATTTCGGCCGCGCGCAGCGCCGCGCCACTGTCGGTGGTGAAAAACGGGCTGCCGGTGCCGGCGGCAAAGATCACCACCCGGCCCTTTTCGATATGGCGTTCGGCGCGGCGGCGAATATAGGGTTCGCACACCGATGCCATCGGGATGGCGGACTGCACCCGCGTATCGACGCCAAGCTGTTCGAGCGCATCCTGCATGGCGAGCGCATTCATGATCGTCGCCAGCATGCCCATGTAATCGGCGGTCGTACGGTCCATGCCCTTGGCCGATCCGGCGATACCACGGAAGATGTTGCCGCCACCGATGACAAGGCACAGTTCGTACCCGGCATCATGCGCCTGCTTCACTTCGCCCGCGACGCGCGCGACGGTGGCCGGATCGATGCCAAAGGCTTCGTCGCCCATCGCCGCTTCGCCCGAAAGCTTCAGCAGGATGCGTTTGTAGCCGGACGCTGGCATGACTGACCCTTAACTCCCCGATGTCCGCAAAGCGAAGCAGTCCACCCTAGCCAGCGCAGGCAGCGCTGCCAAGCGTGTTGGTCGGGCCGGCGCTGGTGGCCGGCCCGAACCCGATCAGATGCCGGCGGCCGCGGCGACTTCGGCGGCAAAGTCCTTTTCCTCGCGCTCGATGCCTTCACCGAGCTGGAGGCGGACAAAGCTGCTGATCGTGATGGCGGTGCCGGCGGCCTTGGCAGCATTGGCAACGACATCGGCGATCTTGGTCTTGCCGTCGATGACAAACACCTGGGTCAGCAGCGAATTTTCCTGGGCGTACTTGCGCACACCGCCTTCGATCATCTTTTCGATGATCTCGGCAGGCTTGCCCGAGGTCGCGGCCTTTTCGCGGGCGATGGCGCGCTCGCGCTCGACCAGCGCCTGATCGAGGCCGGTTTCATCGAGCGCCAGCGGGTTTGCGGCCGCGATATGCATGGCGATCTGCTTGCCCAGCGGTTCGAGCACATCGGCCGAAGCCGCGGATTCAAGACCGACGAGCACGCCGATCTTGCCGAGGCCCGACGCCGTGGCGTTGTGGACATAAGACGTCACGATGCCTTCGCCCACATCGACGATCGCCGCGCGGCGCAGCGTCTGATGCTCGCCGATGGTGGCGACATTGTGGGTCAGCTTGTCGTGCACGCTGCCATCGCTTTCCGGATAGGATGCGGCCAGCAAGGCGCTGACATCGCTGCCGAGTTCGGCGGCGATCTGGGTGACGGTGCGCACGAAACCCTGGAAAGTTTCGTTCTTGGCGACGAAATCGGTTTCGGAATTGACTTCGACCATGGCGCCGCGCTTGCCGGCAACGGTGACACCGATCAGCCCTTCGGCGGCGGTGCGGCCGGCCTTCTTGGCGGCGGCGGCAAGGCCCTTGGTGCGCAGCCAGTCGACCGCGGCTTCCATGTCACCGGCGGTTTCGTTGAGCGCCTTCTTGCAATCCATCATGCCTGCGCCGGTGCGGTCGCGCAGGTCCTTGACCATGGATGCGGTGATATCCGCCATGTCATTTCCTTTCGGGTTGTGCCTCGCGTCTATCGCCGACGCGCTTTTTAATCTGATGACAGCCAAGGCTCAGACCGCAGGGGCAGCGCCCGAAACGACATCCGGTGTCGTTTCACCACCCTCGCCGTCGGGAAGCACCTGCGGCGCAGCATCGGCCTTTTTATCGGCCATTTCCACAGCGCCGACATCGGCCATCGAAGCAGGCGCAGCCGCCTCCGTTTCAGCCGGGGCTGCAATCGTATATTCAACCGGCGCTTCTTCCATGCCGCCGATATCGATACCGCGGTCGGCAGCGCGGCCCTGGCGGGCCTCGATCACCGTGTCGGCAATGGCGTTGACATACAGCAGGATGGCGCGGCTGGCGTCATCATTGCCCGGCACCGGGAAGGCGATGCCCGAAGGATCGGTGTTGGTGTCGAGAATGGCCACGACCGGGATACCCAGCACATTGGCTTCCTTGACGGCCAGTTCTTCCTTGTTGACGTCGATGATGAAGATCACGTCCGGCAGGCCGCCCATGTCGCGGATCCCGCCGAGCGACAGCTCGAACTTGTCGCGCTCACGCGTCAGCTTGAGGATTTCCTTCTTGGTCAGGCCGACCGTGTCGCCCGCCAGTTGCTCTTCGAGCTGCTTGAACTTCTTGATCGAGCCGCTGATCGTCTTCCAGTTGGTGAGCATGCCGCCCAGCCAGCGATGGTTGACATAATGCTGGCCGCAACGACGTGCTGCTTCGGCGATCGGGTCCTGTGCCTGGCGCTTGGTGCCGACGAACAACACCTTGCCACCGGCTTGGACCGTGCCACGCACGAACTCGAGCGCGCGCGCGAACAGCGGCACCGACTGCGAAAGATCGATGATGTGAACGCCGTTGCGATCACCGAAAATGTAGGGCTTCATCTTCGGGTTCCAGCGGTGGGTCTGGTGGCCGAAATGGGCGCCGGCTTCCAAAAGCTGCGCCATCGAGACGACGGGTGCCGCCATAGTTTTCTCTCCTCTATCCGGTTGGACCGCTGCAGGGGATGTTCGGCTGGTGGGCCGACACCGGATGGGTTGCCCCTGCATGGGGTTTCCGGCGTCATTGCCGGAAGCGCGGCCTTAGCGGCGGGGGCGTTTCGGGTCAAGCCATTGCGTTGCCCGCCCGCCGGCACATGACAGGATGTCGCCTCGCGGCGACACCCGGGTTGCCGGGCTCAACGCCCCGATGGCAATGTGCTCAGCCTGACGCGAGGCTGAGACTCGGTCCACTATCGTGCCGACCAGTCTTCAATAATCGGCGGGTGCGGTATGCCTGCGTCACGTAGAACCTTCGCCAGCTTGTTGAACAGGTGAGGATTTCCACGCTTGCTGCTTACATTGCTATTCACCGTGGACAACCCCTGTCCTTCGATACTCAAATGTATGTCGCCAGCCGCACTATCAAACCAGACGCCTATTTTTGGGTACGCGGTTTTCTGGGACATTGCACTTCCTCGCTCCGGATCACCGAGCTGCCGGCGCTACGCGCAGCAGCTTGCCCGCCTTGTCATCGGTCAACAGCCACAGCGCGCCATCCGGCCCTTCGACAACGTCGCGGATGCGCTCGCTGCGATCCCCCAGCAGGCGTTCTTCGCCGACAACCTTGTCGTCCTTCAGCACCAGCCGCACCAGGGCAGCAGCAGCAAGGCCACCGATGAAGACATTGCCGCGCCATTCCGGCACCAGCTTGCCCGAATGGATCGCCATGCCCGACGGCCCGATCACCGGGTCCCAATAATACAGCGGCTGTTCCATGCCCGGCGCCTGCGTGATGGCAGCGCCGATCGGCTTGCCCGAATATTCCTCGCCATAGGTGATTGTCGGCCAGCCATAATCCTTGCCCGGCTCGATGCGATTGAGCTCGTCGCCGCCCTGCGGGCCGTGCTCTGCCTCCCACAAGCGGCCTTGCGCATCGAGCGCCGCCGCCTGGACGTTGCGGTTGCCGCGCGTCCAGATTTCGGGGCGGGCGCCCGCCGTCTTCACGAACGGGTTGTCGGTCGGCACCGACCCGTCGCGGTTGATCCGCGCGATCTTGCCGAAATGGCTGCCAAGATCCTGTGCCTGCATGCGGCCCGCCAGGATCGAGCGTTCGCCCATGGTGACGAACAGCGTGCCATCCCGCGCAAACACCAGCCGGCCACCCAGGTGCTGGCGGGATTCGATTGTCGGCAGCATGCGGAAAATGACCTTCACCTCGGTCATCTTCGGCTGCGGGCCATCGACAAGCACGCCGCGCGCCACCGCAAGGCCGTTGCCGCCAGTACGCGGCTCGGCATAGCTCCAGAATACCGTGCCCTTCGGCTCATCCGCCGGCACCGCAATGCCGAGCATGCCGCCCTGCCCGCGCGCATCGACGGCGGGAAGCCCGGCGATCGCCGCCGACTTGCTGCCATCGCGGCCGATGATGCGGATGGCGCCCGGTGCCTTTTCGGTCACCAGCATCCGGCCATCGGGCAGAAACGCCAGGCCCCAGGGCGAGCTGAGCCCGGTGGCGATCTCGGTGACGGCGAGCGGTGTTTTCGTCGGTACCGCCTCGGCGCGCGTCTGCCCGGCAAAGGCCGGCTTGAATTCGGGAACATTGGCTTCGCCCTGCAGCACCGGATCGGCGCTCGCCGGCGCCTGGCCACAGGCGGCGGTGGCGAACAGCAGGGCAAGAACGAATGAGCGCACGGGAAATCCTTTCACGGGTATCGGCGGCTTAACGCCGCAAACCGCAATTCGTCCAGAAGGACTGGCATTTTTACCAGCAGATCGGGTTGCCAAAACTTTTCGTCACCCCCGCGTAGGCGGGGGGCCAAAGCCAGAACGAGGCAAAAGAATATAGAAAATTCGGCGATGGGCCCCCGCCTACGCGGGGGTGACGAGCAAGTTCTGTTGCAAACGAGTCTAGACGCCACTCATCCTCGGCACCCCGAGAAAATCGCGCTTGCCCAGCTTCACGCCCTGGTTGCGCATGATGTCGTACAGCGTCGTCGCGTGAAAATAGAAATTCGGCTGGCTGAACGACAGCAGGAACTGATCACCGACGAAAGGCATCTCCATCGTGCCGAGCGCAAAGATCACCGGCTTGCCGATGAAGCTTTCCATCTCGGCCTCGTCGACCGCGGCCAGGCCGCTGTCGGCGGCGGCGAGCGCTGCCTTCAACCCGGCGAAATCGGTCGGCATGTCGGCAAAATTCGGCGAAAAGCGGCCGGCGCGGACGCCCTCGATGGCGCCAAGGCTGTGCGCCGTCACCGATCGCACCTGAAACGGCACCGGCGCCATGTCGGGCGCCAGGCTGGCGCCGATCAGCGCGGCATCACCGCAGCCCGTCGTTGCGGCATGGGCTTCGGCCTTGCCGAGCACGCCGATGCACGCCGCGATGCTCTGGCGCGCCGAGGGAATGAAAGCGGCGTGAAGGGAAATCGGCATGGAGGCACTCCGGTCAAAGGGAGGCGCACACCGCCCCCGGCAAGCCGTTTCAGGCGGTCAGTGCTGCGTCTCCGGCATCCGCACGACAAGGCCATCAAGGTCCCCCGACGCATGGATCTGGCACGCCAGCCGGCTGTTGTCCTGCCGGGCATCGGCGAGATCGAGCATATCGGCTTCCATATCGGTCATTACGCCGGTCATCCGCAGCCACGCCGGGTCGATATAGACATGGCAGGTCGCACAAGCGGCGTTGCCGCCGCAATCGCCATCGATGCCCGGCACGCCATTGCCGAGCGCGCCTTCCATCAACGACATGCCGTCGGCCAAATCAACGGCATGCTCGGTGCCATTGAACTCGATATAGGTGATCTTCGCCATGACGCGTCCTGGTATCTGGGAGTTGGGTGGGATTCAGGCCGGGATGCGGACCATCAGCGATTTATAGCCCTTCACGAACGCCGACGGCACGCGCTCCGGTTCCCCCATCACTTCGATCGTGTCGAAGCGCTTGAGGATTTCTTCCCACAGGATCTTCAACTGCAATTCGGCGAGCCGGTTGCCGACGCAGCGATGGATGCCGAAACCGAACGACATGTGCTGGCGGGCGCGCGGGCGATCGATGATGAAGGCATCGGGGTTTTCGATCGCGCGTTCGTCGCGGTTGCCCGAAACGTACCACATGATGACCTTGTCACCCTTGCGGATGTGCTGGCCGCCCAGGATCGTGTCCTCGAGCGCGGTGCGGCGCATGTGCGCCAGCGGGGTTTGGTAGCGGATGATCTCGCTGACCAGCGATTCCACCAGCGCAGGGTTTTCACGCAGCTTCTGGAACTCGCCCGGATTGTCGCTGAGGAACTTCAGGCCGCCGGTGATCGAATTGCGCGTCGTGTCGTTGCCGCCGACGATGAGCAGCACGAGATTGCCCATGAATTCCATCGGCGGCATGTCGCGCGTCGCCGGGTTGTGGGCGAGCATCGAAATGAGATCGCCCTTTGGCTCGGTCAGGTTCACCCGCTCGTTCCACAGGCCCATGAACTCCTGCAACATGCCCATCAGCACGGCCTGGCGTTCGTCCTTCTGCAGATTGCCCGGCACTTCGGGGTCGGCGGTGGCGATATCGGACCAATAGGTCAGCTTGCGGCGATGTTCCTGCGGGAAATCGAACAGAGTCGCCAGCATGCGGCTGGTCAGCTCGATCGAGACGCGATCGACCCAGTCGAACACCTCGCCGCGCGGCAGGCTATCGAGGACTTCCTGGGTGCGGCTGCGGATCAGCGTTTCGAAATCGGCGAGATTCTGCCCCGAAACGATCGGGTTGACCGCCTTGCGCTGCACATCATGCTTGGGCTGATCCATGGCGATGAACATCGGCATGATGAAATCCTGGTCCATGTCGAACAGCGTGATGCCGCCGAGATGGGCGTCGGACGAAAACACCTGGTGGTTGGTATCGACCGCCATGACATCGGCCCAGCGCGTCACCGACCAATAGCCGCGGTGGCGATTGGCGTTCAGCCCGGTAAAATGGATCGGCGATTCGTCGCGCAAGCGCTTGAAATAGGTCCAGTGCGTATCGGTTTCCCAATACATCGGATCGGCGATATCGACTTCGTCGAGCGGCGCGGTGGCGAGATAGGCGCTCAACGACGCGGCGCTGTAATCTTTCAGATCGGGGCGGGTACGCGGCGGAAACGGCCAGACCAGCTGGTATTCTTCACGCGGAATAGTGTGCTTCACGGCACTATCGGCGGTCGGGTTCGGCTGCGTGGCCATCGCTTTTCTCCCAATGCCGGCCGCGCTGCGTGCACGACTCGGACGTCTTCCCCATATTCGCGTTGTTACACTACGCGAAATTCAAGTGCCACTCATATTTTGCAGGGCTCTGGCATTCGGCCGCGTGTTTTGGGATGGTAAGCGCCTTGGGGGAAAACGCATGACCGATCTGGCGACACTGGTGACCGGCATTGCCGAGCGCATGGCGCACATTCCCGAACGCGGCCGGGTCGCCGACTATATCCCCGAGCTTGCCAAGGTATCGCCGGCGCATTTCGGCATCGCCGTCATCACCGCCGATGGCGTCGAACATGTCGCCGGCGATGCCGACACCAGCTTTTCGATCCAGTCGGTCAGCAAATTGTTCGCACTGGTCGAAGCGCTGTCGGCGCAGGGCGAACGCGTCTGGGACCGGGTCGGCCGTGAACCGTCGGGCAGCGCCTTCAATTCGATCATCCAGCTCGAACTCGAACAGGGGCGCCCGCGCAACCCGTTCATCAACGCGGGTGCCATTGCAGTTACCGATTTCATCGCTGGCGGCACCCGCGAAGGTATCGGCGACATCCTGCGCCTGATCCGCGGCCTCGCCGCTGACGACAGCATCGCCGTCGATGGCGCGGTCGCCTATTCCGAAGCCGCCACCGGCTTTCGCAACGCGGCGCTCGGCAATTACATGAAGGCGTTCGGCACCATCGACGGCCCGGTGGCGTCGACGCTCGATGTCTATTTCCACCAATGCGCCATCGCCATGACCTGCCGGCAACTGGCGCGCGCCGGGCGTTTTCTCGCCCATGGCGGCGTCGATCCCCGCACCGGCCGCACCATCGTTTCGCCCGAACGCGCCCGGCGGCTCAACGCCCTGATGCTGACCTGCGGGCATTACGATGCCTCGGGCGAATTCGCCTTCCAGGTCGGGCTGCCGGCCAAATCCGGCGTCGGCGGCGGCATCCTCGCCATCGCCCCGGGCCGCGCCAGCATCGCGGTCTGGTCACCCGGCCTCAGCCCGCAAGGCAATTCGCTGCTGGGGACGCAAGCGCTGGAGGAACTGGCGCAGGCAATGGGCTGGAGCGTGTTCAACCCGGACATTTGAGGGACGGGAACGTCTGCGCGGGCATCATGACACATTGCGCGCGCTGCCCCCGCGCCTAAAGCAGCGCGATGGTTGATGCACCTTCCCGCGGCCGCGCAGTTCCCTCCGGGCGGCTGTCGCGCCTCGCCGCTTTCGGCAGCATGGCGGGCGGCGTGGCCGGCAACATGCTTGCCGGGGGGGCGCGGCAACTGGCGCAGGGTAAACGGCCGAGCGTCGCCGGGCTGTTGTTCACCCCCGGCAATGCCGCGACGATCACGGCGCAACTGGCCAATCTGCGCGGCGCCGCGATGAAGATGGGGCAATTGCTGTCGATGGGTGGCAGCGACCTGGTGCCGCCTGAACTCTCCGAAATCCTCGCCCGGCTGCGTGCCGATGGCCAGCACATGCCGCCGGCGCAGTTGCAGGCGGTGCTCGACAAGCAATGGGGCAAGGGCTGGCGCACGCGCTTTGCCCGCTTCGATGTGCGGCCGATCGCGGCGGCGTCGATCGGCCAGGTCCACCGCGCCCAGACCCGCGACGGCCGCGACCTCGCCATCAAGATCCAGTACCCCGGCGTGCGCCGCAGCATCGACTCCGATGTCGACAATGTCGCCACGCTTGTCCGCCTCACCGGCCTGCTGCCCGCCGGTCTCGACATTGCGCCGCTGCTCACCGAAGCCAAGCGCCAGTTGCACGAGGAAGCCGATTACGCCCGTGAAGCGCAATGCCTTGCCCGCTTCGGCGCCCTGCTTGGCGATGCCCCCGATTTCATCGTCCCCGGCCTCCATGCCGATCTGACCACGAGCGACGTCCTTGCCATGGATTTCGTTCCCGGGGTCGCGGTCGAAAGCCTTGAAGATGCACCCCAGGCGACACGCGACCGCATCATGACGCTGCTGCTCGGGCTGTTGCTGCGCGAATTGTTCGAATTCGAGGTCATGCAGACCGACCCCAATTTTGCCAACTACCGGTATGACAAGGCGCAGGACCGGCTCGTGCTGCTCGATTTCGGCGCCACCCGGCAGTTCGGCCCCGAAATCGCCGATCGCTACCGCCGCCTGCTGATCGCCGGCATGGCGCCCGACCCCGTGGCCGTGCGCGACGATACGCGCCGCGCCATGCTCGACATCGGCTTCTTCGGCCCCGACACGCCGGCAAAACACCAGGCCAGCATCATGGCGATGTTCGAAACCGGCATGGTGCCGTTGCGCACCACCGGCCTGTTCGATTTCGCCGCGACCGACATGACCGCACAGATCCGCGACGAAGGCCTCGCCATGGCGCAGGACCGCGATTTCTGGCACCTGCCGCCGGCCGATACGCTGTTCCTGCAACGCAAGTTCGCCGGGCTGTTCCTGCTCGGCAACCGATTGAAAGCGCAGGTAAATATGGGGGCGCTGCTGGCGCCATACCGCTGACCACCGGAACCATATGGGGTGCCATGGGTAGTGTCACAGGCTAGACCCACAGGAGCCTTACCCATGAAGCGTTCATTGTTTTGCGCCACGACCGCCGTCTTGCTGGCGCTCGGCACCGCCCCCGCCACCGCCGGTGAAGCCGATCGTGCCCGGGCCGCCATCGCCGAAGCCCGCGGCAAGATCGCGGCTGGTGACAAGGTTGGTGCCAGCAGCGGCGCACCGATGCTGCAGACCGAAGCCCGCGCCGCGCTCGGCGATGCCGAAGTGCTGCTGGCGCGCGGCAAGAAGACCGAAAGCCTGGCTGCTGCCCGCCGCGCCGGTGAGCTTGCCGATGTCGCCATCGTCAATGCCGATCGCGCCAAGATGAGCGCCGTGCGCGACGCGCGTGCCGATGCCGAAGCCGCCACGGCTAATGCCCGCGACGCTGCGCTCAATGCCCAGGCCGCGACCGTGGCCGCCGACACGCGTGCCGATGCCGCCGAACGCGCTGCCGACAATGCCAATGCCCGCGCCGACATGATGGCAGCAACGCCGATGGTCGCACCGGCACCGGCCACGACGACCACCGTCGCCATCGAGGAAAAGACCGTCACCCGCGCCGCGGTCAAGCGCGCAGCGCCGCGCAAGAAGGTCACGGTGCGCCGCACAGCGCCGGCGAGTGCGACGGCAAACAAGACGACCACGACCACGGTGACCACCCGCCCGGATTGAGCCTGTTGCGCCCCCTCCCGGCCCGGGAGGGGGCGATCAGCCGACCAGCGCCAATCGTGGCGGATCGATCGCTTCGCTGGTGATCCGTTGCGGACCGAATTGCCGTCCCAACTGCGCCAGCAACTCGGCATCGAGCAAAAAGTCGCGCCCCAGGCACAAACGCGCCACGCCGACAGCCGTGGTCACCTCGGCCACCAGTTCGCCGCGGCCCTTGCCCCGCGCCGCGCCAAACATCGCCGCCAGCAATTCGGCATCGGCAATATCGGTCACCGCCACCACCACCCGGCCGCGGGCCCGCTTGGCCATGTCGGCAAGCGCGGTGACACCGCGCACCATGATGCGGGGCACTTCATCGCCGTCACGCCACATCAGTTCGGCCTGGATGAGCACCGCCGGTGCGTCGCGGGCAATCGCTTCGATCCGCGCCTGGGCTTCCTCGTCATAGCAACTGCCAACGAATTGCCCGCTGCGATCGGAGAAGGTGACGAACAGGTAGCGGTTGCCCGCCCTGCCTGAAGCGCCCGTTTGCGGCGTGCGCCAGCGTGCGTCCTCGATCAACCCGGCCATGACGACGCCCTTCTTGCCGCCGCCAGCGGGCGCCGGCAGCGCCGTGACATCGGCATGGGTGATCGCGCCCTGCGCTTCGAGCACCGGCCGCCACGCCTCGACCGGATGGCCGGAGAAGTAGAAACCATAGGCGTCTTTTTCGTGCGCCATCGTTTCGGCCATCGTCCAGCTGACATTGGGCACCAGCATCGCCAGCCCCTGGTCGGTGCTTTCCCCGAACAGCGCCGCCTGTGCCGACACCCGCGCCTCGGCCGCCGCCTGCGCCGTGCCGAGAATCGATTCCGCCAGCAAATACACCCCGGCGCGGTTGGCATCGATGCTGTCGAAACACCCCGCCGCGATCAGGCTTTCAAGCTGGCGCTTGTTGAGCAGCCGCGGATCGACGCGCTTCGAAAAATCGGGCAGCGCGGCATAGCCATCACCGCGGCCGGTGACGACATCCTCCATGGCCTTTTCACCGACATTCTTGAGCGCCGCCAGTGCGTAGCGCACCGCCAGCGTGTCGCCGACACGTTCGACGGCGAAATCGGCCTGTGACCGGTTGATGCACGGCGGCAGCAAAGCCACGCCCGAACGCCGCGCATCCTCGGTGAACGCCGCCAGCCGGTCGGTGTTGGTGATATCATAGGCCATCGAGGCAGCGAAGAATTCAACCGGGTGATGCGCCTTCAACCACGCTGTCTGGAAGCTGACCATCGCATAGGATGCCGAGTGCGATGTGTTGAACCCATAGTTGGCGAACTTGAGCACCAGGTCGAAGATAGCGCTCGCGGTTGCCTTGTCGATACCGTTCTTGTCCGCCCCTTCGGCAAAACGCTCCTTTTGCGCCACCATTTCGGCATGGATTTTCTTGCCCATGGCGCGGCGCAACAGATCGGCCTCGCCCAGGCTGTAGCCCGCCAGCGTCCGGGCGATCTGCATCACCTGTTCCTGGTAGACGATGATGCCATAGGTCTCGCGCAGGATCGGCTCCATCAACGGGTGGAGGAGCTCGACCGCTTCGCGCTTGTGCTTGCGGTTGGCGAAGGACGGAATATTGTCCATCGGCCCCGGGCGATACAGCGCACCCAGCGCGATGATGTCGCCGAAGCAATCGGGGCGCACCTGGCCGAGCGCACGGCGCATGCCTTCGGATTCGAACTGGAACACCCCGACCGTGTCACCGCGGGCCAGCAACTGGTACACCGCCGGATCAGCGAGCGGCAGCGCCAGCCAGTCCACCGTCACGCCGCGATCGGCGAGCAGTTTGGCCGCACGATCGAGCACCGACAGCGTCTTCAGCCCGAGAAAGTCGAACTTGACGAGGCCGGCCTTTTCCACCGCCTTCATTTCGAACTGGGTGACCGCCATGTCCGACCGCGGATCGCGATACAGCGGCACCAGTTGCGACAGCGGCCGGTCACCGATCACCACGCCGGCGGCATGGGTCGAGCTGTGCCGCGGCAGGCCTTCCAGTTGCAGCGCGATCTCGATCAGCCGCTTGACCTTGGGGTCGCGGTCGCGCTCGGCGATGAATTCGGGCACGCCTTCGTAGCGCTTGCCGTCCTTGTCCTTGCCCTGCCCCAGCGTCCGCGCCAGTGTCCACGGGTCGGCGGGCAGGTTCGGCACCAGCTTGGACAGGCGGTCGGTCTGGCCATAGGGCATCTGCAGCACGCGCCCGACATCCTTCAGCACCGCGCGCGCCTTCATCTTTCCAAAGGTGATGATCTGCGCGACCTGCGCCGCGCCATAGCGCTGCTGGACGTAACGGATGACTTCGACACGCCGTGTTTCGCAGAAATCGATATCGAAATCGGGCATCGACACGCGGTCGGGATTGAGGAAGCGTTCGAACAACAGGCCATGTTCGAGCGGGTCGAGATCGGTGATCGTCAGGCTCCACGCCACCACCGAACCGGCGCCCGAACCGCGCCCCGGGCCGACCGGAATTCCCTGCGCCTTCGCCCAGCCAATGAAATCCGCCACGATCAGGAAATAGCCGGGAAAGCCCATTTCGTTGATGACGTTCAATTCGAACGCCAGCCGGTCATGATAGGGTTTTGCCGCGTCGCCGCCGATGCCGAGCAGCGCCAGCCGCTTGGCCAGGCCAGCCTCGGCCGCCGCCACCAGCGCCGGGTCCTCGCTCATGCCATCGGTCGCCATGCGCGGCAGGATCGGCTTGCGCGCCGGCGCCGCGATGGCGCAGCGCCGGGCGATGACCAGCGTGTTGGCGATCGCCTCGGGCAGGTCGGCAAAAACCTTTTTCATCTCGTCGGCGGACTTCAGCCGGTGCTCGCGGTTCGACTTGCGGCGTTCCTCGGCCTCCACATAGGCACTGTCGGCGATGCAGAGCAGCGCATCATGGGCAAGATGCACGCGTTCATCGAGGAACTTGACCGGGTTGGTCGCCACGATCGGCAGGTCGCGCGCCTGCGCCAGCCGCAACAGCCCGGCCTCGCTGCGGTGCTCGACAGGATCATTGGCGCGGGAAATCTCGATATACAGCCGCCCCGGGAATAGCCGCACCAGCGCATCGGCATAATCATCGACCGGCTGGCCTTCGGCGAGCAGCCGCGCCAGTGCGCCATCGGCACCGCCGGTCAGGCAGATCAGCCCGTCGGTGCGCCCGTCGAAATCGGCCAGCATGACATGCGGATCATCGGCCGGATCGGACCCCAGATGCGCGTCGCTGACCAGCCCGATGAGATTGGCATAACCGGCGGCATTCTGGGCCAGCAGCGCCAGCCAATCATACACCGGCCGCGTCAACGCCGTGCGCGACCCCGGGCGTTCGACCGCCACCAGTGCGCCGATGATCGGCTGCACCCCGGCATCCTTGGCAGCGGCGGAAAAGTCCATCGCCGCAAACATGTTGCCGCGATCAACGAGCGCGCCGGCCGGAAAGCCAGCCCGCCGGCAATGCTTCGCCAGATCCTCGGGCTGGATGGCGCCTTCGAGCATCGAATAGGCGCTTTGCAGGCGCAGGTGGACGAATCCGGCGTTGGACATGACGTGATTGTGATGGCCCGCCGCCCGGATGGAAAGCGCCAAGCCCGAGTTACCCACAGCAAAAGTGCCGGCCAGTTTCCCGGGCCAAGCCGCCATTGACATCGATCGAAGGCTCGTCAACTTTCGTCTTTCGCCTGGGGCACCGGAATTACCAATGAACATCGACCTTACCGCCGAGGACAAACGCCTGCAGGGCGAGGTTCGCAGCTTTCTGGAAGCGTCGGTGCCGGCGGCCCTGCGCTACCGGCACGACACCATCGAGCGCCAGTCGCGGGAGACGGCGGGCTGGATCCAGGGGCTGCTCGACAGCAAGGGCTGGAGCGTTCCCAACTGGCCGGTGGAACATGGCGGGCCGGGGTGGACGCCGATCCAGCAGACCCTGTTCCACGCCGAATGCGCCCGTATCGGCGCGCCGCTGCCGTCGCAATTCGGCCCGATCATGATCGGTCCGGTCATCTATACCTATGGCAGCGACGCCCAAAAGGCCCGGCATCTGCCGGGTATTCGCGATGGATCGGTATTCTGGTGCCAGGGCTATTCAGAACCCGGCGCCGGGTCGGACCTCGCCACTGTCAAGACCCGCGCGGTTCGCGATGGCGATGATTACATCGTCAATGGCCAGAAAATCTGGACAACCCAGGCGCATTGGGCCGACTGGATCTTCTGCCTGGTCCGCACCGACCCCGAGGCAAAGCCGCAACAGGGCATTTCCTTCCTGCTGATCGACATGCGCACACCCGGCATCGTCGTGCGGCCGATCATCTCCATCGATGGCCTGCACCATCTGAACGAAGTGTTTTTCACCGATGTCCGCGTGCCCGCCGGCAATCTGATCGGCACGGAAAATCACGGCTGGACCTATGCGAAATTCCTGCTGGCCAATGAACGCGCCGGGCTGGCCGGCACGGCGCATCTGCGCGTGCTGCTCGACCATCTGCGCATCAAGGCCGCCGACATGGCAGATGCCGACGGTTTCGACCGCAGCGGGTTCGCGCGCAAGCATGCTGCCCTGTCGATCGAGGTCGATGCGCTGGAAGCACTGGAACGCCGCGCCCTGACGGCAGCGCCGGGCAGCGCCGATGCGGCGAACCTTGCAATGCCGCTGAAGGTGCTGGGCACAACGCTGCAGCAGCAGGTCGCCGAGCTTGGCATCGATCTCGCCGGGCCCGAAGCGGCGCCCTGCACCGCCCCGCCGGCCACGCCAGTCACGACCGGCCATGCGCCGAATACCCAGAATTTCAACGTTTCCGGCCGGACATTGATGGAGCATTACCTCTTCAAGCGCGCCGCGACGATCTATGGTGGCACCTCCGAAATGCAGCGCGGCATCATGGCCAAGGCCGTACTCGGGCTTTGAAACACGGGGGCATACCATGAAGTTCGAAACGCTGGATCTGCATCACGACGGCCGTGTGCTGGTGGTGACGCTCAACCGCCCGGCCAGCCTCAACGCCATATCGGCGACGATGCTGCGCGAATTAAAGGCACTGTTCGATCTTGTCGGGCAGGACCGCGATACGTCGGTGGTGCTGATCAGGAGCACAGGCAAGGTCTTCTCCGTCGGCTATGACCTGAAACGCGAAGACTGGGTTGCCGACCAATATCCCGCCGATTTTCCGAACGGCGTCGATGTCGGCATCGACCGGCAGAATATCCACGCGCTGCTGAACGTCTGGCTGGGCATCTGGCGCCAGCCCAAGCCGGTGATCACTCAGGTGCAGGGCGCCTGCATTTCGGGCGCCAATGAACTGCTTGCCGTCTCCGATCTGGTTGTCGCATCCACGGCGGCGAGCTTTGGCCACCCGGCCGGCCGCGACCTTGGCCTGCCGCCGACGATCTTTTTCTGGCCGCTGCTGATGGGCATGAAACAGGCCCGCGAAATGCTCTACACCTCCCGGATGATCGATGCCGAAACGGCGCTGGGTTTTGGTTTGATCAACCGGGTAACGGCGCCCGAAGACCTTGAGGCAACCACCATGGCGCTGGCGCAGGACATGGCGCGCACACCGATGGAGAACCTCATCATCCTCAAACAGGCGACCAACGCCTGGTACGAAAACATGGGGTTGTTCGCATCCTGCGCCTCCACCGCCGATTTCGACGCGTTCTTCCACCAGAGCGAATCGTTCCGGAATTTCTTCAAGCTGGTCCAGGAACTGGGCATGAAAGCCGCCCTGGCCGACCGCGCCCAGCGCTTCGGCTAGAGTCAGGCCACCGCCAGCCGGCCTTCGTGCAGCGTCACCACCCGGTCCATCTGGCGGGCCAGCGCGATATTGTGCGTCGCGACCAGCGCCGCCGATCCCTGCCCGCGCACCAGTGACAGGAACTCGGCGAGCACTTTCGCCGCGGTCGCCTCATCGAGATTGCCGGTCGGTTCATCCGCCAGCACCAGCACCGGCTTGTTGGCCAGCGCGCGCGCCACGGCGACGCGTTGCTGTTCGCCGCCCGAAAGCTGCGATGGCCGGTGCGTCAGCCGATCGCCAAGGCCGAGCGCGGTGAGCAGTTCATCGGCACGCGCCACCGCCGCTTTTTCGCTGTGGCCGGCGACCAGCCCCGCCAGCACGACATTTTCGCGCGCGCTGAAATCGGGCAGCAAATGGTGGAATTGATAGACGAAGCCCAAACGGTCGCGCCGCACCCGCGTGCGGCCGGCGTTGTCGAGCGCTTCCACCCGCTCGCCAACGATGCTGATGCGGCCCTGGAAACCACCCTCTAGCAGGCCGACGGCTTGCAGCAGGGTCGATTTTCCCGACCCCGATGGCCCGAGCAGCGCGACGATTTCGCCGGCATTGACGGCCAGGTCGACGCCGCGCAGCACCTCGATGGTGGCGCTGCCTTGCGTGAAGCTGCGGCGCAGGTCTTCGACGAGGAGAACGCTCATGCCCCCTCCCCCCCCGCGCAGCGGAGAGTGGGGAGGGCTGGGGTGGGGGCATTGGGCGCACGCGACGAATACCCCCACCCCTGCCCTCCCCACACTCGGGTCGCTGCGCGCACCGGGGGGGGGGGGGAAAGCACTTGACGCATAACGCAGCACCTGCACCGGATCGGTGCTCGCCGCTTTCCAGGCCGGATACAGCGTCGCCAGAAACGACATCAACAACGCCAGCGCGACGATGCCGACAACCTCCAGCGGGTCGGTCTTGGATGGCAATTCGGTCAGGTAACGCACCGACGGGTCCCACAGATTGGTTCCGGTCAACCGCCCGACCCCGGACACGATGCCGGCGCGGAAATACAGCAGCGAAAACCCCAGCACACAGCCGAGCGCAATCCCCAAGCCGCCGATCAGCGTGCCCACCGTCACGAACACCCGCATCAGCGCGATGCGGCTGGCGCCCATGGTGCGCAGAATGGCGATATCGCGGGTCTTGGCGCGGACCAGCATGATCAGCGACGACAGGATGTTGAATACGGCCACCAGGATGATGATCGACAGCACCCAGAACATCACGGTGCGTTCGACGACCAGCGCCGAAAACAGCGCCGAATTGGTCGATTTCCAGTCATTTACCACCGCCTGGCCGACGATCGCCGGCACGATCGGCGCAAGGATTTCCCCCACCCGGTCGGGATCGTCGGTCACCACCTCGACCATGCCGACGGCATCGCCCAGGCGCAGCAGCGTTTGCGCATCGCTCATCGGCATGACGACGAAGCCCTTGTCATATTCATAGATGCCGACTTCGAAGAGCGCGACAATGCGATAGGCGACGATGCGCGGCACAGTACCGAAGGGGGTCGATTCGCCTTGCGGGTTGATCAGTGAAATCTGGTCCCCCACCCCGGCGCCGAGCGCTTCGGCCAACCGCGCGCCGATCGCCACGGTATTGGTGCCGGGCTGCAAATTCTTCAAATCACCACGGACGATATTATTGGCAATGACCGGCGTGCCGGCAATATCGGCCACCGTCATGCCGCGCACCAGCACGCCTTCGACCCGGCCACCGAAACTGCCCATCAACGGCTGCTCGATCAGCGGTGTTGCCGACACGACCCCGGGCAAGGCCTTCAGCTTTGCCTGCAACGGCTGCCAGGCTTCCAGCTTGCCGCCATAGCCCTGCACCACGGCATGGCCGTTGAGCCCGAGGATGCGATCGAACAGTTCGGCACGAAAGCCGTTCATCACGCTCATCACCGCAATCAGCGCCGCCACGCCGAGCGCCACCGCCACCAGGCTGATGCTGGCGACAAGGAAGATGAAGCCTTCGCCCTTGCCCGGCAGCAGGTAGCGGCTGGCGATCATGCGTTCATAGCGGGTGATCATCTGAAGCCTCTCCCGTTCGGGGAGAGGCCGGACTCGGCGCAGCCGAGCCGGGTGAGGGCTGCGGCTACGCCCTCACCCTCCCACCGCCAAGCGGCGGCGGGCCCCTGCCTCTCCCCAAGTGGGAGAGGGGTCAAGAAAGCCGCTCCACCGCGTCGGCGATGGCAATCTCCACCCGATCACCGCCGCGGCGCTTCAACTCGACAACGCCATTGGCAACCCCCTTCGGCCCCACGACAAGCTGCCACGGCAAACCGATCAAATCGGCCGTCGCGAACTTGGCGCCGCCGCGTTCGTCGCGGTCGTCATACAGCACCTCGACACCCGCCGCGGTCAGTTGCGCATACAGACCATCGGCCGCCGCGGCGCAGGCTGCATCATCGACACGCAGGTTGATCAGCGCGACCTTGAAGGGCGCCACGGCGTCGGGCCAGATGATGCCGTCCTTGTCGTGGCACGCCTCGATGATCGCGCCGACGAGCCGCGACACGCCGATGCCATAGCTGCCCATCAGCGGCGTGATCGGCACGCCATCCCGCCCTTGCACGGTGACACCCATCGCCTTGGTATATTTATCGCCGAAATAGAAAACCTGGCCGACTTCGATGCCTTTTGATTGCTTGAGCTTGTCCCCGGCGGCGGCTTCGGCAGCAAGGTCGCGCTTTTCATCGGTCGCGGCATAGTCGCTGTTCAAGCCGGTGATGAAGCCTTCGAGCGCGTCGGCATCATCGGCATCGATGGCGCTGGTGTCGCGCGTCTTGAGCCAATTTTCATGATAAAAAACATCGCTCTCCCCGGTTGGTGCCAGCACGATGAATTCGTGGCTGAGGTCGCCGCCGATCGGGCCGGTATCCGCCTGCATCGGGATCGCATCGAGGCCCATGCGCGCAAAGGTGCGCATATAGGCGATGAACATGCGGTTATAGCTGTGCTTGGCGCCGGCGAAATCGGCATCGAAGCTATAGGCATCCTTCATCAGGAACTCGCGGCCGCGCAGCACGCCGAAGCGCGGGCGCACTTCGTCGCGGAACTTCCACTGGATCTGGTAGATGTTTTTCGGCAGGTCGCGATAGGATTTGGCACCGTTCTGGAAAATCTGAGTGAACAATTCCTCCGCCGTCGGGCTGAACAGCATCTCGCGGTCATGACGATCGGTGATGCGCAGCATTTCGGGGCCATAGGCGTCATAGCGCCCCGATTGCCGCCACAAATCGGCAGACTGGATCGTCGGCATCAGCACTTCGATGGCGCCGGCGCGGTCCTGTTCCTCGCGGACGATCTGTTCGATCTTGGCAAGCACGCGCTTGCCCAGCGGCAACCAGGCATAGATGCCCGCCGCGGTCTGGCGGATCATGCCGGCGCGCAGCATCAACTGGTGCGACACCACCTGGGCATCGCCGGGCGTTTCCTTGAGGACCGGCAGAAAATAACGGGAAAGGCGCACAGGCAAGCTCTTTGTACAGGATGGGCAGGACCGACCGGCGTGTAGCATGGCCGCGCCATGAAGCAACGCTGCGAAGCGACTCGCTGCAATTGTTGCAAAACCGCAACACTTGTCCGTAAATCCGGCGTTCAGCCTGTCAGCTTTTGCCGCAGGCGATGACATTGGCGCCAAAGATTGTTATGCAAACCATTGAACTGCTTGCGCGAGCCGGGGTTCAGGGAGAAGGGCTACAAGGCCCCGGACCATGCGGCCCGAAAGGGTCTGCGCGCCGATGACGAGTGTGGGGGCACAGTCTGGTCATCACGGCGTCGGTCCAGGGATTAGGGTCTCGTCACGGGAATACCCGGGTGCCGTCGCGCCCGGGTATTTTCGTTTTCAGCGCCATGGCCCTTCATTTTGGCGGGATGTTCCACACCGCCCGGCTATGCCAGAAAGGCCTGTAGCCCGGGCAAAGGAACCATCGCATGACCTATGAACACGCGCATATCGAACGCGATGGCCGCACGCTTGTCGTCACCATCAACCGGCCCGACCGAATGAACGCGCTGCATCCGCCGGCCAATGCCGAACTGGCGCAGATTTTCGACAATTTCGCTGCCGATCCCGAACTGTGGGTCGCCATCCTGACCGGCGCCGGCCCGCGCGCCTTTTGCGCCGGCAATGATCTGCGCTGGCAGGCCGAAGGCAATGCCGTCACCGTGCCGCCGACGGGTTTTGCCGGGCTGACCTCGCGCTGGGATCTCGACAAGCCGGTGATCGCCGCGGTCAATGGTGTCGCGATGGGGGGCGGCTTTGAAATCGCCTTGGCCTGCGACATCATTCTTGCGGCCGATACCGCGACCTTTGCGCTGCCCGAACCCAAGGTCGGGCTGGCGGCGCTGGCGGGTGGCCTGCACCGCCTGCCGCGCACCATCGGCGTCAAGCG
>JBBRVH010000024.1:0-34462 GCA_038246995.1 Sphingomonadales bacterium | reverse complement strand
GTTCGGCAGCGCCGGGCCGCTTGCACCGAAACTGTTTCGTCCCCCCCGCGCCGGGGGGGCCCCACCGCCCAAAGTCCGTTTTCGTGTTCCAACATGCCGGGGAGGGGCCCCCGCATGCGCGGGGGTGACGGCTTCATTTGGTATTTGAACCACTCCCAACCTCATGCCCGCCCGGGCGTGGCACTCAACTGCCCGACATCGATGCCCTGCTGGCCAAAGGCCGCCGGCCAGCGCGCGGCGAAATCGGTTTCGAACAGGATCGCCGGGTTGCCCGGGGCAACGTGCCAGCCGTGGCGGGTCATTTCGCCATCCAGTTGCCCGGCGCCCCAGCCGGTGTAGCCCAGCGCCGCCAGCCAGCGCGCCGGGCCGCGGCCGCCGGCGATATCCTTCAGCACATCAAGCGTGGCGGTCAGGCCCCAGACCGGCCCCGCGGCGCCCGTCACCGAAATCGTGCCCTGGCCCTGGTAATCGGCACTGTGCAGCACAAAGCCGCGCCCGGGTTCGACCGGGCCGCCGTTCATCACCAATGCGTCCGCCGCCGTGACGCCGGGATCGATATCGAGCTGCTCCATCAGCGCCCGCACGGTCAGCCCGGACGCGGGATTGTTCGCCACCAGCCCCAGGGCGCCCTCATCGTCGTGCAGGCACATGGCAATGACGCTGCGTTCGAAACGCGGATCGCCGATCCCCGGCATGGAAAGCAGCAGCGTGCCGGACAGGAAGTGGGGAACGTTCATCTCGTCGCAGTTATAGCGTTACGCTGGACGCATACAAAGGGGGCGGCTATCGGTCGGTCAATACATTTGCACAAAGGACGGCATGATGACCATCAAGGTTGGCGACAAGATCCCCACGGCGACCCTCGTCAAGGCCAGCGACGCCGGGCCGGCGCCGATTTCGACCGACGAACTTTTCGGCGGCCGCACCGTCGCGCTGTTCTCGGTGCCCGGCGCCTTCACCCCGACCTGTTCGGCCAAGCATCTGCCGGGTTTCGTCGGCAATGCCGAAACCATCAAGCAGCACGGTGTCGATGAAATCGTCTGCCTGTCGGTCAACGATGCCTTTGTCATGCGCGCCTGGGGCCAATCGGCCGATGCCGGCGACAAGGTGACGATGCTCGCCGATGGCAGCGCCGATTTCGCCAAGGCCTTGGGTCTCGAAGCCGATTTCAGCAAGTTCGGCATGGGGATTCGCAGCCAGCGTTTTTCGATGCTGGTAAAGGACGGGGTGGTTACCCATCTGAATGTCGAGGAACCGGGCGCCTTTGCGGTGTCGTCGGCCGAACATCTGATGGGCCAGCTCAAGTAAGCCAAAGGGATCCGGACGCACGCAATGGCGATTTCCCGCCGCACCCTGTTGATCGCTGCCGGCGCGGGCGGCGGCCTGGCCATTGGCTGGGCCGTCTGGCCGCGTCGGCAGGCGCTCGTCTGGACGGCGGGGGAAGGCGAACAACTGATCAACGCCTTCGTCAAGATCGGTGCCGATGGCCGCGTCACGGTGGCGGTGCCGCAGGCCGAAATGGGGCAGGGCATCTGGTCGGGGCTGGCGCAGATCGTCGCCGATGAACTGGGCGCCGACTGGCGCACCGTGGCGGTGGAACCGGCGCCGCTCGGCCCCGATTATGCCAACAAGGGCATGATGGCCGACCAGATCGAGCATATGTCCGACACGATGCGCTCCATCGCCGCCTGGGGCGGTGGCCGCATGGTCGAATTCTTCGATTTCCAGATTACCGGCGGCAGCACATCGGTGCGCGGCTTCGAAGCGCCGTTGCGCGCGGCGGGTGCTGCGGCGCGCGAAATGCTGTGCCGCGCCGCCGCCCGGCGCTGGTCGGTCGATTGGGAAGATTGCGACACCGCCGGCGGCTTTGTCATCCACAAGGCCAATCGCATCGCCTTTGCCGAGATCGCCGGCGAGGCCAGGCTGGAGGATGCGCCCAGCGAACCGACCCTGCGCGACAAGCCGGTGCTGACCGGCAAATCGGTGTTGCGGCTCGATATTCCGTCGAAAACCGATGGCAGCGCGCGTTTCGGCGCCGATGTCCGCTTGCCCGGCATGATGTACGCCGCGATCCGCCAATCGCCGATCGGCGCGACCCGCAAGGCGATCGACAAGCGCGCGCTGCCGGTGACGGCGCGGCTCGTCGAAGGCCCGGATTTCGTCGCGGTCGTCGCCGATGGCTGGTTTGCGGCGAAAACCGCGCTCGACAAGGTCGTGGTCAGCTATACCCCCGCCGCCAACCCCGCCGGCCCCTGGCTCGAAGCCGGGTTGAAGGCCGCACTCGATGGCGAGGGTGACACGGTGCGCAACGAAGGCGATGTCGCCGGCGCCTTTGAAAGCGGTGCCGATATCAGCGCCGATTACACATTGCCATTCCTCGCCCATGCCTGTCTTGAACCGATGACGGCAACAGCGCGCTTTGAAAACGGCAAATGCGAAGTCTGGGCGCCGACCCAATCGGCCACCATCGCGGCCTGGGGCGTGGCCCGCGCGCTCGATATCGATTCGGACGCGGTGACGATCTTCCCGACGCTGCTCGGTGGCGGTTTCGGTCGCAAGGTCGAAAAGGACGCCTGCGAACAGGCGGCGATCATCGCGAAAGCCGTTGGCCGCCCGGTGCAATTGATCTGGAGCCGCGAGGAAGATTTCGCGCACGACATGTGGCGCCCCGCCGTCGCGGCCCGCTTGCGCGGTGTCGCGGGCGATCGCGGCGTGACGGGTTGGGACGCGATCATCGCCGCGCCCGATGTCGGCAGCAGCTTCATGGGGCGCAACATCCCCGTCGCCGGCGGCGACGCCAAGACGAGCGCCGGCGCGATCGAAGGCTCGGTGCATCTGCCCTATGATATCGCCAATATCCGCGTCGCGCATGCGCTGGCGGATTGCCCGGTGCCGCTCGGTTTCTGGCGCTCGGTCGGGCATAGTTTTTCGGCGTTCATCACCGAAAGCTTCATCGATGAACTCGCCGTCGCCGCCAAGGTCGATCCCGGCAGCTTCCGGCTGGCGATGCTCAAGGACAAGCCGCGTCACGCGGCGGTCCTGCGCGCTGCCTTGAAGGCCGGCGGGCCGCTCGGCACGGTTGCGCCGGGTGTCGGCCGCGGCGTCGCGCTGAGCGAATGTTTCGGCAGCATCGTTGCCCAGGTCGCCGAAGTGACACTGGCCAAGGGTGCCGCACCGCGGGTGACGCGGGTATGGGTGGCGGTCGATTGCGGCCGGGTCATCAACCCCGACAGCGTGCGCGCCCAGATGGAAAGCGGCGTCATCTATGGACTGACCGCGGCACTGCACGGCCGCGTCAGCTTTGCCGATGGCAAGGCGCAGCAGGAAAATTTCGACAGCTATCCGCTGCTCACCATGGCCGAAACGCCCGAAATTGCCGTGACCATCATCGCGTCGGATGCCCCTGCGGGCGGGGTCGGCGAACCCGGCACGCCGCCGATCGCGCCCGCCGTGGCCAACGCGCTGTTTGCTGCGGGTGGCGGGCGGCGGCGGCAATTGCCCTTGCTGGTGGCGGCATGAACAACGCTTTTCCCCTGCCGACGCCGGCGCCGGTGCTGCGCCCCGACAGCCACCCGGCGGCGCGGGTCGGCCGCGTTGGCGTGTTGATCGTCAATCTCGGCTCGCCCGATGCCCCCGATGTGCCGTCGGTCAAGCGCTTCCTGGGCGAATTCCTGTCGGACCCGCGGGTGATCGAGATTCCGGCGTTTGTGTGGAAGCCGATCCTCAACCTGCTGATCCTCAACATTCGCCCGCGCACCACGGCGGCAAATTATGCCAAGGTGTGGACGCCCGACGGCTCGCCGATCACCGCCATCACCAAGGCACAGGCGGCGGCACTGGAAGGGCGTTTCGGCCCGAACGTCATCGTCGACTGGGCGATGCGTTATGGCACCCGCTCGATCGGCGAGCGGCTGGAAGCCTTGCAGCAACAGGGTTGCGATCGCATCTTGCTGGCACCGCTCTATCCGCAATATTCGGCGGCGACCAACGCCACCGTCGTCGATGCCGCCAATGCCGCGATCGCCGGCTGGCGCTGGCAGCCGGCGCTGCGTACGCTGCCGCCTTATTATGACAATCCCGATCATATCGCCGCATTGGCGCAGAATGTGCGCGACGGGTTGGCGAAGCTCGATTTCGTTCCCGATCTGATCGTCACCAGCTTTCACGGCATGCCCAAGCGCACGCTCGATATGGGCGATCCCTATCATTGCCAGTGTTTGAAGACCGGGCGGCTGCTGCAGGCGGCGCTCGATCTGCCGGTCAAGGTGACCTTCCAGTCGCGCTTCGGGCGGGCGGAATGGTTGCGGCCCTATACCGATGGCATGCTCGAATCGCTGCCGGGGCAGGGCATTCGCCGCATCGCGGTGGTGTGCCCCGGGTTTTCGGCCGATTGCCTAGAAACGCTCGAGGAAGTCGCGCTGGAGGGGCGTGATACCTTCCTTGAACATGGCGGCACCGATTTCGCCTATCTGCCGTGCCTCAACGATACGCCGGTCGGTATCGAAATGTTGCAGGCTTTACTGGCGCGGGAACTTGCGGGCTGGGTCGAAGCGCCGCTAAGCTGAATTGCGCCCGGATCAACCGCGGCGACAGACGCGGGGACTTCGACATGGCACGGGTAGCGATTGTAACGGGCGGCACACGCGGCATTGGCGAGGCGATCAGCCTCATGCTCAAGTCTCAGGGCGTTTCAGTCGCGGCCAATTACGGCGGAGACGATGCCAAGGCGCGCGAATTCACCGAACGCACCGGCATCCCGTCGTTCAAATGGAATGTCGCCGATCATCAGGAATGCCTTGATGGCGTGGCCGCGATCGAAGCGGCGCTGGGGCCGGTCGATATCGTCGTCAACAATGCCGGCATCACGCGGGACGGCACGCTGATGAAGATGAGCTATGCGCAGTGGGACGAAGTCATCCGGGTCAACCTGGGCGGCTGCTTCAACATGGCCAAGGCGACCTTTACCGGCATGAAGTCGCGCGGGTTCGGCCGCATCGTCAACATCGGCAGCATCAACGGCCAGGCCGGCCAATATGGCCAGGTCAATTACGCGTCGGCGAAATCGGGCATCCATGGCTTCACCAAGGCGCTGGCCCAGGAAGGCGCGCGCTTCGGCATCACCGTGAATGCGATCGCGCCGGGCTATGTCGATACCGACATGGTGGCGGCGGTGCCGGCGGACGTTCTCGAAAAGATCGTCGCGAAGATCCCGGCGGGGCGGCTCGGCCAGGCGCACGAGATTGCGCGGGGGGTGGCGTTCCTGTGTGCGGAGGATGCGGGGTTCGTGACGGGGTCGACGATGAGCATCAATGGCGGGCAGCATATGTACTGACGCAGCGCGGCCGCCGAGCAACGCAACGCGTTGCGCGCGGACTCGCGCAAGTCCGGCCAGCGAGGCGGGGCGCGCTCCTGCGCCCCGAACTCGTCTGACGCCAGGATGGGCTTTGCCCATGCCCTTGCTTTCTCACTTCTCTCGCTCGTCTGCATCCCGATCAAAACTCCCCATCACCCCTGCGAAGGCGGGGGCCCATCTCCCGCCTGTCGACGCAGGTAGCGACGCGCAGGCGATGGGCCGCCGCCTACGCGGGGGTGACGATCAAATTCCGTCGTGAACGATCAGAGCCCCTCATGACCCAGAAACACTCCCTCACCATCGCCGGCCACGCGACCAGCCTCACCCTTGAACCCATCTTCTGGGAAGCCCTCAAGGCGGCCGCCGAGTCCGAAAACAAACCCCTCGCCGCCCTTGTCGCCGAGATCGACGAAGCCCGCACGACCAATCTCAGCAGCGCGATCCGCGTCTGGCTCTACGAACGCGCCTTGCAGCGCTGAGCAACGCAGGCTCAGCGGCGGCGCCGCGCCCGCCACGCCCGCACGGCCCGGCCTTCAGCCGTTTCAGATCGATGGGGGAATCGAAATTCTGCAACTGCACATGGTAATAATTGGCATATTCCAGCCAGCCCATCAGCGTGAACCCGGCCGCGGCAAAGCTGTTGGGGCGCCAGCCGTCCGCCACCACCGATGCTACAGCCAGCGCCGTGGCCACTACCAGCACTGCCAGCGACGGCCATTCAGCCCAGGCGCAAGCGGCCGTCAGTTTGTCGGCCAGCGCCGTGTCGCCATCCAGCCCGGCCAACGCCAACCGCCACGCCGCAGCCCCGATCACCAACAGCAGCGAACACGGCGCCATGCCGGCGATGGCGGCAGCATCGGGCGTGGTGTCGCCCGACCACAGCATGGCGCACCCCATCGCCGGGATCAGCAGCACATTGCCGGCCTCCATCTTCCAGTATTTGGCAAGGTGGCGGCGGAGTTCGGCGCGGTCGCGGCCGGCGAATTCGGACGGAGGGTTTTGCATCTAAACCAACATATCCGCCGTTCCATTGCTATCAAGTAACGGCTGCTGCCGGCCCCTTATCCCTTGGGAGGCCAGGGAATGAACGAAGATGTCTTCGCGATATATTCCGCATAGCCCGGCCGCGTCTTTTTCAGCCCCTTTTCGAGCAGCGCCGCGCCGCTCCACTTGACCAGCGTGAACGTCAGGAACAGCGGCCCGACCGCGGTCCACAACCCCGCCCCGCCGGCGATCGCCACCAGCCAGATGCCCCACCAGGTACAGGCGTCGCCGAAGTAATTGGGGTGGCGGGTATAGCGCCACAGCCCGGTATCGAGCACCTTGCCATGCTTGGTCGGATCACGCCGAAAGGCCTCGAGTTGCAGATCGCCCAGGCTTTCGAAGCCGATGCCGATGACCGCCAGCGCGATGCCGACAGCGCCGAGACGGCCGATGGGTTCGCCGAGATCGGACAACAGCCCGGCCTGCGCCGGCAGCGACACCGACCACAGCAACGGCCCCTGCATGGCAAAGACCATGATCAGCGACGTTTTCGAAAAGCTCCAGCCCTTGGCCTTCATCGTGCCGCCGACGATGCGATCGTAGCGCGGGTCGCGCCCCAGCCGGCGCCAGCGGATGAGCAGATGGGTGCCGAGCCGCAGCCCCCAGACAACCACCAGCAGCAGCAGCACCTGGCTGTGCGGTCCGACCGGGCTGCCCGGCATCAGCACGGCGGTGAGCAGGGTCAGCCCGACCATGCCATAGGCCCAGACGGCATCGATGAAGCTGACATCCTTGATGGCGACCGAAATCTGCCACAGCACCAGCATCGCCGCCATGATCGCGGCGAGGTTCACAACCAAGGGTTGCACCAGCGTCATCAAACCGTCTCCTCGACCCGCGGCGCGGCCACATAGCGATAGCCGCCGCTCGCCGCGACGATGCTCGCGGTGGCGTGTTGCGGGTGCTTTGGCGTCACCGAGCGATAATATTCCTCCACCCGAGCCATGTCGGCGGCGTAATCGCCGGTCGGCATGAAGGCGGGGCCGAGCCCGCCGATCTTCTTGGCATAGTCCATCAGTCCGCAGACCAGCGGCACGCCGGCGCCCATGGCGATATGGTAGAAACCGGTGCGCCACTTGCGCACCGCGCTGCGGGTGCCTTCGGGCGCAATGGTCAGGCGGAAAACGTCCCGGCGGGCGAACTGGTCGATCATCGCCTGGACATAATTGCCGCCGGTCGACCGATCGACCGGGATGCCGCCGTTTTCGCGCATGAAATTGGCCATCGGCCAGCGGAACAATTCCTGCTTGCCCATGAAATGCGCCTGGAAGCCGAGGTCATGGGTGAGCCCGACGAAAAACAGGAAATCCCAGTTCGATGTGTGCGGCGCCGCGATGATGATGCAGCGCTTCGGCACCGGCCCGTCCGATTGGGCGCGCCAGCCCTGTTGCCGGTAAAAGGCCACCAGCGCGGCGCGCGCCGTGCGCGATACCAGCCCCGCGCGTTCCGCGCGCGCAACCATCACACGCGGCCGGTCCGCGAATTCGTCCCCCATGATCGATTCCCCAGCCGTTCGTCGTTGACAGGATTATATCTTGGCCCGGAAACGCTGCGGCGTCTATGCTGACCGGATGATCATGAAAACCGCCACCGCCTTCATCGCCACCGGTCTTGGTTTCGCCGCCATCGACAGTATCTGGCTGATCACCATGTCGACCCGGCTCTACAAGCCCGAGATCGGCGAATTGATGGCGGAAAATTTCCGGCTCGGCCCGGCGATCGTCTTTTATCTGCTCTATATCACCGGCATCCTGATCTTTGCGGTGCAGCCGGCGCTGGCATCGGGCAAGTGGCAGACGGCATTGGTGCAGGGCGCGCTGTTCGGCTTCTTCTGCTACATGACCTATGACATGACCAATTATGCGACGCTGAAGGTCTGGAGCCTCAAGGTCACCATCCTCGACC
This sequence comes from Sphingomonadales bacterium, assembly GCA_038246995.1. Classification (GTDB taxonomy): domain Bacteria; phylum Pseudomonadota; class Alphaproteobacteria; order Sphingomonadales; family Sphingomonadaceae; genus Sandarakinorhabdus. The sequence continues at coordinate 26,160 of JBBRVH010000024.1, read as the reverse complement.
TGATGTGGGGGACGTTCCTCACCGGATCGGCCGCCACGGTCGGCCTGCTGGTCACGCGGAAATTCTTCCCCGCCTGACGCTATTTGACGCGCACCCAGTCCTGGCTTTTGCACAATTTGTCGTCGAGCAGGCAGCCCTTCACCGCCAGCGTCTTGCCACTGAGAATGGCGCTGCCTGAAACCGTGCGGTCCTTGTCGGGAATATAGACCTGCCCGTCCCAGCGGCGCGGCTGGCCCTTGGGCTGCGGGGTGGGCGTGAGGTTGCGGAACAATTGCATGCCGATGATCTTGGCCTGCCCGGCCTTGGCGGCATCGGCTTTCGCCTTGGCGCTGGCCTTGACGATGGTGCCGCACAATTGCGCGCCGCAATCGGCGAGCTTGACCTCGACGCTGCCCGACGGGTTGCGGAACACGCCGTAATTTGCCGCCAGCGCCGGGCCGGCCGTCAGCATCAGCATCGCCATCATCGGTATCGTGATCACTGGCTTGCGCATGTCATGCTCTCCCGGGCCCCGGCCAGGATGCCGGTGCTACCTGTGCTTAACAATCGCCGAACGGCATTTTGGTTGCGTTAGCGCTGCGATACCACCAGCCGGGTGAGCGGGTGGCTGGCGGCGCGGTTGGGGACCCAGCCATCGACATCGCGCGCCACCAGTGCCCAGCGGATCGCCGTGAACAGCGGGATCAGCGGCGGCCCGTTCAACATTTCGGTTTCGGCGCGGGCGAGCAGTACCGATCGTTCCGCCGCCGGCGCGACCAGTGCGGCCGTAAGCAGGGCATCGGCCGCCGGGTTGCAATGCGGCCCCGCCCCGCAGCGCCAGCGCGCCAGCGCGGCGGCCGGATCGGGCTCGGGCAGGGCGGCCTCGGTCAGCGCCAGGTCGAAGGCGCCGCGGGCGATGCGCGCTTCGATGGCGCTGGTGGGCATTTCGCTGGCGGCGAGCACGACGCCGATGGCGCGCCAGTCATTGCCGACGACATCGGCGACGTTGCGATGGTCGCGCCCGGGCGGCAGCAGCACGACCAGCCGCAAGGGTCTTTCGGCCGAATAGCCGGCGGCGGCGAGCAGGCGACGCGCTGCCTCGCGGCGCGCCGTTACATCGGGAGACAGCCAATCGGTCATTTCGGCGGGCAGGGTTTCGCCGGCAGCGGCGGTTGCCGACCGGTCGTGCGGCAACAGGCCATCGGCCGGCGCGATGGCCGCAATGCCGAAGCGTGCCACCAGCCCGGGCCGGTCGATCGCCATTGCCAGGGCGCGGCGCACGCCCGCATCGGCGAGCAAGCCCTTCCGGCTGTTGGCGACATAGCCGTAAAGCCCCCAGGCCGGATCGAGCCGCAGCGCATCGGCGCGCGCGACGGTGCGCGCTTCGCCGAGCCCGGCCAGGCCTTCGCCAAAAACGATGTCGCTGTCACCGCGGGCAAAGCCGGCGATGGCGCTGCGGCTGTCGGCAGTGGCGATACGGATGGCGGCGGGCCGCGCCTCGGGGCCGGCGCTGTCGCTGCGACGGGTCAGCAGCCGGGCATTGGCCGGACCCGTGGCGACATAGCCGGCGAGCGTCGCGGCTTTGGCGCCGGGGCGGGTGATGCCGAGGCCGGGCTCGGCGAGCCAGCCGAGCATCTGCGGCGAGGCGCCCGCCAGCCGCAATTCGACGACGCGCGAAATCGGTGCCGATGCGCCCAGTTTGCCGCCTCCGGCTCTGCCGGGCGCTGGAACACCCGCGCGGCCTGGCAGCGGCGCCCCGGTGATGCCGGCAAAGCCCAGCGCGGGTTCGCGCCGGGCGGCGGCGCGGCGCAACGCGGCGACCACGTCAGTGCCGGTGAGCGCGCGGCCGTCGCTCCATTTCACCGGGCGCAATCGCAGGATCAGGCTGCTGCCATTGTCGAGAAAGCGCCAGCTCGACGCCAGCCCGGCAACGACCTGGCCCGAACCGTCGCGCGCCACCAGCCCCGGCTGGGTCGCTTCGGTCTCGAGCCGCCGCGCCAGGCCTTGGCCGGGTTCGCCGACGACCGTCACCACCAGTTGCGCGCCTTCGGGTGACGCGCCGCAGCCGGCAAGCAGCAGCGCCGGCACCGCCAGCAACGCCCGTCGCCCAACCGTGGCCAAGTGCATACGCATACCCATGATGGCGCGACTCTACCCCGTCTTGTGGGCGCGAAACCAGTGCTTCCTTGCCGCTGGCCATGGCACGGGGTAAACCATGGGCATGCCAGACTTCATCGCTCCCGATATCACCGCGCTTATCGGCAACACGCCCTTGCTGCTGCTCAAGGGCCCCAGCGCCGAAACCGGCTGCACGATCCTTGGCAAGGCCGAATTTCTCAATCCCGGCGGCAGCGTCAAGGATCGCGCCGCGATCGAGATCATCGAGGATGCGGAGCGCCGCGGGCAGTTGGCGCCAGGCGGCACGATCGTCGAAGGCACCGCGGGCAATACCGGCATCGGCCTTGCCGTGGTCGGCGCGGCGCGCGGTTACAAAACCATTATCGTCATGCCCGAAACCCAGAGCCGCGAGAAACAGGATACGCTGCGCGCGCTGGGTGCCGAACTCGTGCTGGTGCCCGCGGCGCCCTATTCGAACCCGGCGCATTATGTCCACACGTCGCGGCGCATCGCCGAGGAGACGCCGGGCGCGGTCTGGGCCAACCAGTTCGACAATGTCGCCAACCGCATGGCGCATATCAAGACGACGGCACCCGAAATCTGGACACAGACCGGCGGCCGGATCGATGGCTTCACCTGCGCCGTCGGCACCGGCGGCACGCTGGCCGGGGTGGCGCTGGGCTTGCGCGCCGAAAAGCCCGAGGTGATGATCGCGCTGACCGACCCCGAAGGTGCCGCGCTGTACAATTATTTCGCCCATGGCGAGTTGCGCGCCGAAGGCTCCAGCGTATCGGAAGGCATCGGCCAGAGCCGCATCACCGCCAATCTCGACGGGCTGGCGGTCGATGCGCAGTTCCGCGTGCCCGATGCCGAAGGTATGCACTGGGTACGCCGGCTGAATGCCGAGGAGGGGCTGTGCCTTGGCCTGTCGTCGGGGATAAACGTCGCCGGCGCGGTGCGGCTGGCACGGCAGATGGGACCGGGACACATGATCGTGACCATCCTGTGCGATTCAGGATTGCGTTACATGTCGACGCTCTACAACCCCGAATGGCTGGCCCGAAAAGGCCTGACTGTGGCAGATTGACCACAATGCTCGACATTCGTGGGCAACGGCTATATATCTTTGGTGCAATATGGAACCTTTTGCTTCCGGGTGTAGCGGCGTTTGCCGCGAATCCGGGGGTTGCCGCCGGGCCGTATTCCCGGTGGCGAGGATGAAAAGCGAGGATCGATGTCACTGCTGAAACGCAAGCTCGGCGCCACTGCAGACGGCCCGCTGGCGATGCCGGCCGATTCGGCTGGTGGGCGTGATCGCGGCAGCGATCACCGGGCGGGCAGTGGCCAGCGCATCCGGCTCGGGCTGACCGGGCTGGCGGCGATTTTCCTGCTCGTGCTCATCGCGGCGGCGGGCTTGCGCCCCGATCAATCCCGGGCCGCGTCCGAAACCGTCGGCGAACCGCTCGCCGTGCTCGGTGTTGCGCCGGGCGCCGGCCCCGCCGTTGCCGAACGCGATTCGGCCTTGCCCGCGAGCACCCGGCAGGTTGCCGTTCCGCCGGCGTTGCGCCCGGCACGCGGCTGATTGCCGGCGCTTTCGTGCCGCAACTTGTTGGGCGGCAACGGACTTTTGTCACAAAACTGAAATTCGCTGCTGAACCTCGCCCTCAATCCCACCCTGTCCACGGGTTGTCGGGGGCATTTCCGGTGTTTGACCACAGACTTATCCACAGCTCGGCGTCGACCCTGTTTCCGCAGGGATTTCCGCTGTCGGGCGCGCTTTTCCCATGGTTGTCCCCATGAATCCGAGTCAAATCCCACGATAGACCATTGAGACCCACGCCGGCCCATGATAGACCTTGTCCACAATGAGGGCGGGAACGTCATTGCGTGGCCGGGTAGAGGCGTCGGTCCGGGGTTAGCCGGAAACGTCTGAAGCACGGCCGCCAGTCCTCGTTGCAGGGGCGGATGGGTTGTCGGACATTTCCTTCACTGGCTACTCGCTGAACGCGATCGACACGAAGAATCGTCTTTCGATTCCGTCGGAGTTCCGTGACGTGATCAAGGCCCGCTCGGGCGTGTCGGACCTGTACATCGGTCCGGCGAAGGGGTTCGATTGCCTGATCGCCTATGACGCCACCCACTATCGCAACCTGCAGACCCGCCTCGATACGCAGGACGTCGATGAAGAAAGCGTCGAAGGCGCGATGCGCGCCATCACCCTGTTCGGCAGCTCGCTGCCCTACAGGATCGATGATGCCGGCCGCGTTGTCGTCACCACCGGCCTGCGCGACCTTGGCGACCTGACCAGCCATGTCTGGATGATCGCCGGGGGCAAATGGTTCCAGATGTGGAACCCCTATCGCTTTCTCGAGCTGCCCGATCTCGAACCGCGCCTGCGCCGCACGCTGCTGCGCGAGATGACTGCCAAGGGGCTGCCGGTCGAGGAGCCGACGCGATGAGCCCGCACAATCCCGTCCTGCTCGCCGAAACGCTGGCGGCGCTGGCGATCCGCCCGGGTGACATCTATGTCGATGCGACGCTGGGCGCCGGTGGCTATCTGCGCGCTGCGCGGGCCGCAGGGCCGGGCATGGCAATCGGTTTTGACCGCGATGCGACCGCGATCGCCCTCAATGCCGATCTCGCGAGCGCCGACGATGTCATCCTGATCAACCGGCCCTTCGCCGAAATGGAGGCGGGGCTTGCCGACCATGGCATCGATGCCGTTGATGCCATGGCCTTCGATATCGGCGTCTCGTCGATGCAGATCGACCAGCCCGAACGCGGGTTTTCGTTCCAGTCCGATGGTCCGCTCGACATGCGCATGGGCCAGGACGGGATGACCGCGGCCGATTTCATCAACAGCGCCACCGAGGCTGAAATCGCCGATGTGCTGTTCAAGCTGGGCGACGAACCCGGCGCGCGCCGCATCGCGCGGGCCATCGTCAACGATCGCCCGCTCACCCGCACGTCGGAACTGGCCCGGCTGGTGCGTTCGGTGCTCGGCCATCAGCCGGGCGGCAAGGACGCAGCGACGCGCAGCTTCCAGGCGCTGCGCATTCATGTGAACGACGAACTGGGGCAGCTCGATGCCGGGCTGGCGGCGGCCGAACGGCTGTTGCGCCCCGGTGGCCGGCTCGCGGTGGTCAGCTTTCATTCGGCCGAGGACCGCCGCGTGAAGACCTTCCTGCGCGATCGGTCCGGGGGTGCTCCTTCGGGATCGCGGCACCTTCCGCTGGCACCGGTAACGCGCGCCCCCAGTTTCGAACGCCCGGCGCGCGCGGTGCGGCCGTCGGATGCCGAAGTTGCCGGCAATCCACGCGCCCGGTCGGCAACGCTGCGCGCCGCCGTGCGCACCGCAGCGCCGGCCTGGTCGGTGCGCGGCGCACCCGTTTCCCCTGTTCTTGCGAGGTCAGCATGAGGAATTATGCCGGGTCGGCGATGATGCTGGTGACCACCATGGTGGCTGCTGTCGGTTGCTACACGATCAACCTCAAGGTCTCGAGCGAACGCGCCGGGGTGGAATCGCTGCGCATGCAGCTGGTTACCGATGCCCGCGAGATGCGCAACCTGCAGGCCGAATTGCGCACCCGCGCGCGCTTTCCCGAATTGCAGCGCTGGAACGACAATGTGCTGCAGATGTCGGCACCGGCAGCGGGCCAGTTCCTGCGCTCGCCGGTCGAACTCGCCAGCTATGCCGCGGCGCCGACCGCGACAAGGCCGGGCATCGTCTATGCCGTCACCACGCCGGAAACCGCCGCCACCGTCACGGCGCCGCTGGTCACCGTGGCCTATGAAGCCCCGCCGGCCACCGATGCCGCGGCGCCGCGCCTGATCCGCGCCGGCTATGCCGTGCCGCAGCGTTCGCCGGCGCCGGTTGTCGAACTTGGCCCGCCGCGCCGTGCGCCGGAGGCCGAAATCACCCCGCCCGAACGGGCGCAGCAGGCCCCGCCCGAACGGGCGCAGCAGGCCCCGACCGAACGAGCGGAAAAGCGCCAGTCCGAACGGGCGGAAAAGGCGCGCCCCGAACGGACGCAACTCGCCCGGGTCGAGTCCCGCCCGGAAACCCGCCCGGCGGCCCGCCCTGCCGAACAGCGCCGCCCCGAGCCCAAAAAGGCAGCGCCGGCCAGGGTCGAGGCGCCGCGCGCCGAAGCGCCGGCCCCCGGCGCACCGATCGACCTGTTGCCGCAGGGGGGGCAGTAACTCCCCGCCATGGCCGGACCGATGATCCTTGTTGCGGGCAAGCCTGCCCCCTCGCTTGCCCCGTCGCTGGCGGCGCCACGGCCGCGCCCGGCGCCGGCCACGCCGCTCGCCGGCCAGCGCCAGGAAGCCCAGGGGCTGGCGCGGCAGCGGCTGGTATTGTTGTTGTTGCTGTTCCTTGCCGTGCCGGTCGTGCTCGGGCTGCGGCTGACCGACCTGGCGATCTTCGAAGCGCGCCCGGCGACAACGCGCATCATCGCCAGCGCAGCGCCGCCGCGCGCCGACATCATCGACCGCAACGACGTCGAACTGGCGCGCACCTTCGAAGCCTTTGCCGTGTCGGTCGAACCCCGCAAGCTTGCCGGCAACCCGGCGGTGCTGGCGCGCCGCATCGCCGCGATCCTGACCGACAAGACCGAGGGCGAAATCTACGCCGAACTGGCGAGCCGCAGCCAGTTCCGCTATGTCGCCCGCCGCGTGTTGCCGTCCGAAGCCAAGCGCATCAACGATCTCGGCGAACCGGCGATCTTCCTGCGCCGCGAGGCTGAACGCCTGTATCCCAATTTCAACCTCGCCAGCCATGTCATCGGCTATACCGACGACAAGGGCCGCGGCGCCGTCGCGCTCGAAAAGGCCTTCAACGACCGGCTCGCCGCTGACGCGACGCGCGGGGTGCCGCTGCAACTCGCGCTCGACGTGCGCGTCCAGCAGGCGCTCGAGCATGAACTGCGCAGCGTCTATATCGATCAGCGCGCCGCTGGTGCTGCGGGCATCGTCATGGATGTCGATACCGGCGAAGTCGTCGCGATGACGTCGCAGCCCGATTTCAACCCCAATGCGCCGGGCAAGTCCGACGATGCGTCGCGCTACAACCAGGCGACCTTTGCCACCTTCGAACTCGGATCGACCTTCAAGGCCTTCACCATCGCCAGCGGCATCGATTCGGGCATCATCACCTCGATGAGCCAGACCTATGATGCCACACGGCCGCTGGTCATCGCCGGCAAGGTCATCCACGACGATCACGCGCTCAACCGCTGGTTGACGACGCCCGACATCTTCACCCATTCGTCCAATATCGGCACCGCGCGCATCGCCTCGGCGGTCGGGCGCGACCGGCAGCGCGACATGCTGGAAAAGCTCGGCTTCATGCGCCAGGTCGATTTCGAACTCGGCGAACGCTCGCGCCCGCAATTTCCGCCGCTCAACAACTGGGGCGAACTCGCCACCATGACGATCGGCTATGGCCATGGCATGGCGGTAACGCCGCTGCATCTCGCCGCCGGCTATGCCGCGCTGGTCAATGGCGGCGTCTATCACAAGCCGACGCTGATCAAGGCGACACCCGGCCAGCCGATCTATGGCCGCCGCGTTTTCAAGCAATCGACATCGGACATGATGCGCGCGCTGCTGCGGCTGGTGGTCACCACCGGCACCGGGCGCAAGGCCGATGCCCCGGGCTATCGCGTCGGAGGCAAGACCGGCACCGCCGAAAAGGTCGTCAACGGCCGCTATGTCCGCGGCCAGAATGTTTCGACCTTTGCCGCTGCCTTTCCGATGGATGCCCCGCGCTATGTCGTCGTCATGATGATCGACGATCCCAAGGGCAGCAAGGCCAGCTACGGCTTCAAGACCGCCGGCATGACCATCGCGCCGGCGACCAGCCGCCTTGTCGGCAAGATCGCGCCGATCCTGGGCATTGCCCCCGAAGCGACGAAGGATGTCGACCTGTCGGCGGTGGCGCCCAAGGCCCCCGAAGCCGTCGAGGAATAGGGCATGCGGCTGGGGGACCTGGTCAGCGGCGGCGGCAACGCAGCGGTCACCGGCTTTGCCATCGATCACCGCAAGGTGGCGCCCGGCACGATCTTTGGCGCCTTTCCGGGCGCGCGGGTGAATGGCGAGGATTTCATTCCCGCCGCCATCGCCGCAGGTGCCATCGCCATTGTTTCAAGGCCCGGCGTGACGGTGGACGGTGCCTTTGCCATCACCGCCGATCCGGCGCGTGCGGCCTTTGCCCGGCTCGCAGCGCGCTTCTATGCGCCGTTCCCGGCCACGGTCGTTGCCGTCACCGGCACCAATGGCAAGACGTCCACCGCCGAACTGACCCGGCAGTTGTGGCACCTCGGCGGGCATGTGGCGGCAAGCATCGGCACCTTGGGGGTCACCACCGCGCATGACCAGGTGACGACCGGGCTGACCACCCCCGATGTGGTGACCTTCCTTGCCAACATGGCCGGGTTGCAGCGCGAAGGCATCAGCCATGCCAGCTTCGAAGCCAGCAGCCATGGCCTTGATCAGTTCCGCACCGAAGGCTTGCCGGTGCGCGCCGCCGCCTTCACCAACCTGTCGCGCGACCATCTCGATTATCACGGCACGATGGAAGCCTATTTCGCCGCCAAGCTGCGGCTGTTCACCGATGTCGTCGATGGCGATGGCACGGTGGTGGTCTGGGCCGATGACGACCCCTGGTCGGGGCGGGTGATCGCCGCGGCGCAGGCGCGCGGGCTGAAGGTGGTGACGGTCGGCACGGCGGGCGAAACACTGACGCTCAAGTCACGCACGCCCACGGCGCTCGGCCAGACGCTGGTGGTGACGGCGGACGGCCGGGACTTCACCATCGCCCTGCCGCTGATCGGTGCCTATCAAGCGGCCAATGCGCTGGTTTCGGCCGGGCTGGTCATCGCCTGCGGCGGGGCCGTGGCGGCGACGCTGGCGCATCTGGCGCGGGTGCGGCCTGTGCGCGGCCGGCTCGAACGCGCCGTCATCGCGCGCTCGGGGGCGCCGGTCTATGTCGATTACGCCCATACCCCCGATGCGCTGGAGGCTGCCGCTGCGGCGCTGCGCCCGCACACCAGGGGTCGGCTGATCCTGGTTTTCGGCGCCGGCGGCGATCGTGACCAGGGCAAGCGGCCGCTGATGGGGGCCGCTGCCGTCGCCATTGCCGACCAGGTGATCGTTACCGACGATAATCCGCGCTCCGAAGACCCGGCCAGCATCCGCGCCGCGATCATGGCTGCCGCGCCCGGAGCAACCGAAGTCGCCGACCGGCGCAGCGCCATTGCCGCTGCGATTGCGGCCAGCGGTGCCGACGATGTCGTGCTGATCGCGGGCAAGGGCCATGAACAGGGCCAGATCGTCGGCACGCAGGTGCTGCCCTTCGACGATGTCCAGGTTGCGCGGGAGTGCGCGGCATGACGGTGCTGTGGACCGGTACCGCCATCGCCGCCGCCACCGGGGGTGCGCTGCACGGTGATTTCGCCGCAACCGGTGTGACCTTCGACAGCCGCGAAGTCGGCGCCGGCGACGTGTTCGTCGCGATGCAGGGCGAGGCCATGGACGGGCACCGCTTCGTGCCCCAGGCGATCGAGCGCGGCGCCGCCGGCCTGATCGTCAGCCAGACGGTCGCGGCGCCGCATGTGCTGGTGCCCGATCCCAATGCAGCGCTGTCGGCACTGGCGGCGGCGGCGCGCGATCGCAGCGCGGCGTTGCGCATCGGGGTGACCGGATCGGTCGGCAAGACCGGCGTTAAGGAAGCCATTCGCGCCGCGCTCGAACGTTTCGCGCCCGGCTGCGTCCATGCCTCGGTGAAAAGCTACAACAACCATACCGGCGTGCCGCTCAGCCTGGCGCGGATGCCCGCCGACAGCCGCTTCGGCGTCTTCGAAATGGGCATGAACCACAGCGGCGAAATCGCGGCGTTGACGCAACAGGTGCGTCCGGCGATCGCGGTCGTCACCTGGGTGGCCTCTGCCCATATCGAGAATTTCGCCGATGAAGCCGGGATCGCCGATGCCAAGGGCGAGATTTTTGCCGGGTTGCAGCCTGGCGGCACCGCGATCATCCCGTTCGACAATCCGCACCGCGACCGGTTGATCGCCCATGCCCGGCCGCACGCGGCGCGGATCGTCACCTTCGGCACCGGTGATGGCGCCGACGTTGTCGCCGAACAGGTCGCGCTGCATCCCGATTGCTCGTGCGTGACGGCGCGGATCGGCGACCAGCGCCTGACCTTCAAGGTCGGCATGGCCGGGCGCCACTGGGTCGGCAATGCGCTGGCCGTGCTTGCGGCGGTGCAGGCAGCGGGGGGCGACTTGGCGCTGGCCGGCCTGGCGCTCGCCGACCTGACCGACCTGCCCGGCCGCGGGCAGCGCCTGCGCGTGGCAACGCCGACCGGGGCGGCGGTGGTCATCGATGAAAGCTATAATGCCAATCCGGCGTCGATGGCGGCATCGCTGGCCGTGCTCGGCGAGATCAAGCCGGCAGGGCAGGGGCGGCGGCTGGCCATGCTGGGCGCGATGCGCGAACTGGGCAGCCTTTCCGATCGCTTTCACGCCGAATTGGCACCACATATAGTGGCAGCGGGCGTTTCGAGCATAATTCTTGTGGGTAACGAGATGAAAGCGCTGGCGGCGGCGCTGGCGCGGCGCCTAGATGTGTTGCACGTTGTCGATGCTGCGGCGGCACAGGTGGAAGTCGGCCGGTTGCTGGCCGGCGACGATGTGTTGCTCGTCAAGGCATCGAACAGCGTGCGGCTTGGCGATGTGGTCGCGCACTTGCGGGACCAGCCGGGTCCGGGGCGGGAGAATCCGAGTTGATCAACGCCATCGCCGATTGGGCGGGGTTCGAGGGTATCCTCAACCTGTTCCGCTACATCACCTTCCGCTCGGTGGGGGCATTGGTGACGGCGCTGGCCATCGCGCTGCTGATCGGGCCGCGCTTCATCAGCCTGTTGCGCAGCAAGCAGGGCAAGGGCCAGCCGATCCGCGAGGATGGCCCGGCGTCGCACCTGCTCACCAAGAAGGGCACGCCGACGATGGGCGGGCTGATGATCCTGATCGCGCTGACGGCGTCGACATTGTTGTGGATGGATACCGGCAACGGGTTTGTCTGGGCCAGCCTGTTCGTGACGCTGGGTTTCGGCGCCATCGGTTTCATGGACGATTATGACAAGGTGACCAAGCGCAGCACCAAGGGCGTTTCGGGGCGCACCCGCCTTCTCATCGAATTCTTCATCGCCGGGCTCGCCTGCACCTGGATCGCCAGCCGCACCGGCACGACGCTGTATTTGCCGTTCCTCAAGGACGCCGGGCTGCCGCTCGGGGTGTTCTACATCGCCTTTGCCGCCTTCATCGTGACGGGTTTCGGCAATGCCGTGAACCTGACCGATGGGCTCGACGGGCTGGCAACGATGCCGGTGGTGATTGCCGCGGCGGCCTTTGCGATCATCGCGTACCTGGTCGGCAATATCCGTTTTTCGGACTATCTGGGGGTCCATCATGTTCCCGGCTCGGGCGAACTGGCGGTGTTTGCCGCGGCGTTGATCGGCGCGTGCCTCGGGTTCCTCTGGTACAATGCCCCGCCGGCGGCGGTGTTCATGGGCGATACCGGCTCGCTGGCGCTCGGCGGCGCGCTCGGCAGCATTGCGGTCATCACCAATCATGAACTCGTGCTGGTCGTCATCGGCGGGCTGTTCGTCCTTGAAACCGTCAGCGTCATCGTCCAGGTCGTCAGTTTCAAGACGACCGGCAAGCGCGTGTTCCGCATGGCGCCGATCCACCATCATTTCGAACAATTGGGCTGGGCGGAATCGACCGTCGTCATCCGTTTCTGGATCATTTCGATCGTTCTGGCGCTCGCCGGCCTTGCGACGCTGAAGCTGCGGTGAGGCGGGAAACTCTTTCTTCTCCCCTCCCGGAACGGGAGGGGTCGGGGGTGGAAACGCCTTCCGTGCCTGTGCTTGCCTGCCAGCAGAAAGAACCCACCCCCAGCCGCTGGCGCGTCGCGCCGTCTGCGACTCCCCGTTCCGGGAGGGGAGAAGCGTGATCACCTCCCCCGCCTTTGCCGGGAAAACCTATGGCGTCTACGGCCTTGCCCGCAGCGGTCGGGCGACCGTGGCGGCACTGGCGGCAGCGGGCGCGCAGACGCTCAACTGGGACGATAGCGAGGTCGCGCGCGCAGCGTTCGATGGCGCGCTGACCAACCTTCATGAAACCGACCTGTCGCACCTCGACGCACTGGTCGTGTCCCCCGGCGTGCCGCGTTCGGCGCTGCTGTTCGTCAAGGCGACCGCTGCCGGCATCCCCGTCATCGGCGATATCGAACTGTTTGCGCAGGCCCGGCCCGCGCTGCCACCACACCGCGTCGTCGGTATAACCGGTACCAACGGGAAGTCGACGACGACGGCGCTCATCCACCATATGCTTGCCGCCGCCGGGGCGCCGACGCTGATGGGCGGCAACATCGGCCTGCCGATCCTGTCGCAGCAACCGCTGCCGGAAGGCGGCATCTATGTCCTCGAACTCAGCAGTTATCAGCTCGATATCACCTTCAGCCTGGCTTGCGAGGTGGCGGTGTTGCTCAACATCACCCCCGATCATCTCGAACGCCACGGCACGCTGGCGGCCTATGCAGCGGCCAAGGCGCGGCTGTTCGCCATGCAGACGCCCTTCGCGACCGCCATTGTCGGGATGGACGCTGAAGCCGAACATGATGTCCTCGACGATGCCGAAGAACCGCTGATCGAGTTCATCGAGGATATCGATGCCGGCAACCAGGCCGAATGGCCGGCGCTGCAGGGCCCGCACAATCTGCAGAACGCCCGCGCCGCAGTTGCCGCCTGTGCGGCGCTGGGCCTGACGCCGGCCGAAATCGCCGCCGGGCTGCGCAGCTATCCCGGCCTGCCGCACCGCATGGAACGCATCGCTGAAAAATCCGGCGTACTGTGGGTCAATGATTCCAAGGCGACCAATGCCGACAGCTCGGCGCCGGCACTGTCGGCCTTTCCCGGCACGCACTGGATCGCCGGGGGGCGGCCCAAGCTCGACAGCGCTGGCCGCGTCGATCTCGGGCCGGTGCTGCCGCATCTGGCGGGCGTCAAGGCCGCCTATCTGATCGGGGAAGCGGCGCCGCTGTTCGATCCCGTTCTGCGCAAGCTGCTGCCGGTTACCCTGTCGGGCACACTGGCGCAGGCGGTTGCCGATGCGGCGGCCGCGGCGGTGCCGGGCGATACCGTGCTGTTGTCACCGGCCTGCGCCAGTTTTGATCAGTTCAGCGATTTCGAAGCGCGCGGGGCCGCCTTTGCCGCGCTGGTGGAGGCTTTGTCATGAGCGAAACCGCGCCCCAGCCGTGGCTGACCCCGCGCGCCGCCAATACCGCCGCGGCCTTTTCGCGTGGCGACCGCTCGCGATTGGGCGTCTGGTTCGCCACCATCGACAAATTGCTGCTCACCTTCGTCATCGCGCTGATCGGCTGCGGGGTCATTGCCGTTGCCGCTGCATCACCGGCGGCGGCGCACCGCTTGTCGGGGTCCAATTTCCAATATGGCGATCTGTATTTCCTCAAGCGCCAGATCGGCTGGGTCATTCTGGGCCTGCCGGTCATGCTCGGCATTTCGATGCTGCCGATCACCTGGGCCAAGCGATTGTCGCTGCTGCTGACGCTGGTGTTCCTTGCCTGCCTGATCGCGGTGATGTTCATCGGCACCGGCACCAATGGCGCGGCGCGCTGGATCCAGCTGCCGGGGTTCCAGTTCCAGCCGTCGGAATTCTTCAAGCCGGTTTTCGTCGTCACCACTGCCTGGCTGCTGGCGCTGCGTTTCGATGATCGCAGCCTGCCGACGATGCAGATCAGCTTTGCCATGCTGCTGATCGTTGCAGCGCTGCTCATCAAACAGCCCGATTTCGGCCAGACGGCGCTGATCATGGCGGTCTGGCTGGTGCAGTCGCTGCTCGCCGGCATGTCGTTCTGGGTGCTCGGCGGGCTGGTCGCGGCGGCCACGGTCGGGCTCGGCATCGCCTATCTGACCGTCGATCACGTCAGCCAGCGCATCGACAAATTCCTCACCGGCGGCGGCGATACCTACCAGATCGACAAGGCGCTCGATTGCTTTCGCGCCGGCGGCCTGTTCGGCGTCGGTCCCGGCGAAGGCCAGATGAAGTTCCGCCTGCCCGAGCCGCACACCGACTATATCTTTTCGGTGATCGGCGAGGAATTCGGCATGATCGCCTGCCTCGTCATTGCCGGGCTTTATGTCGCGCTCGTCGTCCGGGTGTTCCTCATGCTGCTCGATGAAGACGATCCCTTCGTCATGCTCGCCGCCACCGGGCTGGCGACGCAGTTCGGCCTGCAGGCGACGATCAACATGGCGGTCAACCTCAAGCTGCTGCCATCGAAGGGCATGACCCTGCCGTTCATCAGCCATGGTGGTTCGTCGTTCATCGCGCTGTGCCTCGGCATGGGGCTGCTGCTCGGGCTGACCCGGCGCAACCCGTTCCTCAAGGCGTCGCCCTATGTCGAGCGCTGGCGCGCGACATGACGGGTCCCTTCATCCTCGCGGCGGGCGGCACCGGGGGCCATATGGTCCCGGCGCATGTGCTGGCGCTCGAATTGCGCGCACGCGGCCATGCCGTGCATCTGGTCACCGACAGCCGGGGCTTGCGCTTTCCCGGCCTGTTCGACGGTGTGCCACGCACCGTGGTCGACAGTGGCTCACCGGGTCGTTCGGGGTGGCGCAGCCTGCCGGCGGTGGCAATCAGCATCTGGCGCGGGCGCCACGCGGCGCGGGCGCTGTTCCGTGATCTGAAGCCGGCGGCGGTCATCGGCTTCGGCGGCTATCCGGCGCTGCCCTCGCTGCTCGCGGCGCTGTCGTTGAAATTGCCCAGCCTGATCCATGAACAGAATGCCGTGCTTGGCCGGGTCAATCGCTTCCTGGCGCCCCGCGTCGCCGCCATCGCCACCAGCTATGCGCAGGTGCGCCGGATGCAACCCGATTGGGCCGGCAAGACCGTGCTGACCGGCAATCCGGTGCGCGCCGAAATAATCGCCGCCCGCGAAGTGCCCTTCAAAGCCGATGCCCCGCAATTGCGCCTGCTTGTCACCGGCGGCAGCCAGGGCGCGGCGATCCTCAATCGCATCGTGCCGGCGGCCGTTGCGCTGCTGCCCGAAAGCCTGCGGGCGCGGCTGTCGGTCGTCCACCAGGGGCGCGATGAAGATGCAGCGATGGTCGCCGAAACCTATCGCGCCGCGGGTGTGGCGGCGGACGTCCGCGCCTATTTCACCGACCTGCCGGCGCAGATCGCTGCCGCGCATGTCGTCATCGCCCGTTCGGGTGCCTCGACGGTGGCCGAACTTGCCGTGGCCGGCCGCCCCGCCATCCTGGTGCCGCTGCCGATCGCCACCGATGATCACCAGACCGACAATGCGCAAGGCCTGGCCGCTGCCGGCGGGGCAGTGGTGGTGGCCCAGCCCCGCTTCACCGCAGAAGCAGTGGCACAGGCCTTGACCGCCTGGCTGGCGGACCCGAAAGCGCTGGCCGCAGCAGCGGCCGGTGCGCGCAGCGCCGGCCACCCCCATGCTGCCGCCCGGCTTGCCGACCTTGTTCTTTCGACCGGATCCCCATCATGAACGCGCCCGCACTTCGCCCCGGTTTTCGCACCGATATCGGCGTCATCCATTTCGTCGGCATCGGCGGCATCGGCATGTCGGGCATCGCCGAAGTGATGGCGAACCTGGGCTTTATCGTGCAGGGGTCGGACAGCGCCGAAGGCTATGTCGTCCAGGGTTTGCGCGACAAGGGCATCACCGTTTTCATCGGCCAGCGCGCCGAAAATGTCGCCAATGCCGCCGTCATCGTCACCTCGACCGCGATCAAGGCCGATAATGCCGAAGTCGTCGCGGCGCGCGCCCGGCGCGTGCCCGTCGTGCGCCGCGCCGAAATGCTCGCCGAACTGATGCGGCTGAAATCCTGCGTCGCGGTGGCGGGCACGCATGGCAAGACAACCACGACCTCGATGGTCGCGGCGCTGCTCGATGCCGGCGGGATCGACCCGACCGTCATCAACGGCGGCATCATCAACACCTATGGCTCGAACGCCCGATTGGGCGAAGGCGAATGGATGGTGGTGGAGGCCGATGAAAGCGACGGCAGCTTCCTGCGGCTGGGCGGCACCTTCGGCATCGTCACCAACATCGATCCCGAACATCTCGATCACTGGGGTGATTTCGACAAGGTGCGCGAGGGTTTCCGCCAGTTCGTCAACGCCGTGCCCTTCTATGGTGCCGGCATATTGTGCATCGATCATCCCGAGGTGCAGGCGCTGATCCCGCGCGTCGGCGATCGCCGCATCGTCACCTATGGCTTTTCGGCGACGGCGGATATTCGCGGCGATAATGTCACGCCGGTGCCGGGGGGCAACCGCTTTTCGGTGGTGGTGCGCACCCGCGAGGGGGAACGCACGATTCCCGATCTGATGCTGCCGATGCCGGGCCGCCACAATGTCCAGAATGCGCTTTCGGCGGTCGCCGTGGCCATCGAACTCGGTATTTCGGACGACGCGATCCGCACCGGCTTTGCCCGCTTCGGCGGGGTCAAGCGCCGCTTCACCAAGGTCGGCGAAACCGATGGCGTGACGATCATCGACGATTACGGCCATCACCCGGTTGAAATCCGCGCCGTGCTCGCCGCCGCGCGCGAAGGCGCGACCGGGCGCGTGCTGGCCGTCGTGCAACCGCACCGCTTCACCCGGTTGCGCGACTTGATGGTCGATTTCCAGGCGGCGTTCAACGATGCCGATGGCGTGTATGTCGCCCCGGTCTATGCCGCCGGCGAAGCCCCGATCGACGGCGTCGATGCCGCCGCGCTCGCCGCCGGGTTGCTTGCCGCCGGGCATCGCTCGGCGGTGACGGTGACGGGTGCCGACGATCTGGCCTATCAGCTCGCCGCCGATGCGCGGCCGGGCGACATGGTCGTGTGTCTGGGCGCCGGCGATATCACCCGCTGGGCGGCCGGGTTGGCCACTGCCATCGAAAAGGCGCGCGGCGGGTGATGGTCGCGCTCGCCCCGACTCTGCCGGCCGTGCGCGGCAAGCTGACGGCGGCTGCGCCGTTGGCGCCGCTGGTCTGGTTCAAGTCGGGCGGGACGGCCGAATGGTTGTTCGAGCCCAAAGACGCCGACGATCTCGCTGCCTTCCTGTCCGGGCTGCCTGCGGACGTGCCGGTACTGGCGCTCGGGCTGGGCAGCAATCTCATCGTTCGTGACGGCGGCGTCCCCGGTGTGGTGGTGCGGCTCGGCAAGGCCTTTGCGACCGTGTCGCCCGACGCAGGTCAGCGGCTCGTCGTCGGCGGCGGCGCCTCGGGTATCCAGGTGTCATCGGCGGCGCGCGACGCCGGCATTGCCGGGCTGGAATTCCTGCGCGGTATCCCCGGTACGGTCGGTGGCTTTGTCCGCATGAACGGCGGCGCCTATGGCCGCGAAGTCGCCGATGTGCTGGTGTCGGCAACGGTCGTCACGCGCGATGGTGCGGTCGAAACGCTGGCCTCAGCCGATCTCGGTTACAGTTATCGCCACTCCAGCCTGCCCGATGGCGCGGTCGTCATCGCCGCGACGCTGGCCGGCCGCCTGGGTGACCCGGTTGCCATCCAGGCCGAAATGGACCGCATTGCCGCGGCGCGCGAAGCCAGCCAGCCGCTGCGCAGCCGCACCGGTGGTTCCACGTTCAAGAACCCGCCGGGTGAAAAGGCCTGGGCGCTGGTCGATGCAGCCGGGTGCCGCGGGCTGCGGCACGGCGGCGCGCAGGTCAGCGAAAAGCACACCAATTTCCTCATCAACACCGGCGATGCGACCAGTGCCGATATCGAAGCGTTGGGCGAGGACGTCCGCGCCCGGGTCAAGGCGCAGTCGGGCATCGAACTCGAATGGGAAATTCAGCGGGTGGGCAAACCATGAAGGTCGCCGTTCTCATGGGCGGCTGGTCCGCCGAGCGCGAGGTGTCGCTGACCTCGGGGCGCGGCATTGCCGCCGCCTGTCGGACGCTCGGCCATGACGTCACCGAAATCGACATGGACCGCAATGTTGCCGAGCGCCTGAAAGCCGTTGCCCCCGATGTCGTTTTCAACGCGCTGCACGGCACGCCGGGGGAGGACGGCAGCGTTCAAGGGCTGCTCGACATTCTCGGGCTCCGCTACACCCATAGCGGCGTCACTACCTCCGCCATCGCCATCGACAAGGAACTGACCAAGCGCATCCTGGTGCCGCAAGGCATCCCGATGCCCGAAGGGCGCATGGTGACATCGGAAAGCCTGTTCGCCGGCGATCCGCTGCCGCGTCCCTATGTGCTCAAGCCGGTCAACGAAGGCTCCTCGGTCGGGGTCGCCATCGTCACCGATGCGTCGAACTATGGCAATCCGATCGCCCGCGACGCCACCGGCCCGTGGCAGGAATTCGCCGATCTGCTCGCCGAACCCTTTATTGCCGGCAAGGAACTGACCGTCGCGGTGCTCGATGACGAAGCACTGGCGGTGACCGAATTGCAGCCGATCCAGGGTTTCTACGATTACGAGGCCAAATATACCGACGGCCTGACCGTCCATGTCTGCCCCGCCGACCTGCCGCCCGCCATTACCGCTGCCTGTCTCGACTATGCCCTGCGCGCCCATCGCGCGCTGGGGTGTCGCGGTGCCTCGCGGTCGGACTTCCGCTGGGACCCGGCGCAGGGGGCGGGAGGGCTCTATCTCCTCGAAACCAATACCCAGCCTGGCATGACCCCGCTCAGCCTGGTGCCCGAACAGGCGCGCTATCGCGGCATCAGCTATGAAATGCTCGTGCAACGCCTCATCGATTCCGCCCTCGTTGCCACCCCGAGGTCCGCATGACCGCCACCACCATGAAGCGCGGCCAGAAGCCGCCCCGCCACAAACCGGTGCCGCAGCGCAAGGCGGCACCCGAAACCATCGCGCTGCCGATCAGCGCGCTGACCTTGCGCCGCAACATCGTCATCGCCTGCGCAGCGCTGGTCGCGGTTACCGGCACCATCTTCGCCACGCTCGCCGGCGTGCCGCAGCAGCAATGGGCCGATTTCGTGCGCACGACGGCGCAGGCCGGTTTCGAAGTGCGCCATGTCGAAATCGCCGGCACGCGCGAGATGGACAAATTGGCGATCTATGAAGCCGCGCTGTCGGGGCCGAGCAACGCCATGTTGCGCGCCGACCTGCCGCAGATCCGCAATCGCCTGCTCACGCTGCCCTGGGTTGCCGATGCCAGTGTCGGCCGCCGCCTGCCCGACACGCTGACCATCCAGATCGTCGAGCGGCGCCCGGTGGCCTTGTGGCAACACCAGCAGCGCTTTGCCCTGATCGACATCACAGGGCGGCCATTGGCAACCAAGGGCCTCGATCGCTTTGCCGCGCTGCCGGTCGTTGTCGGCCGCGGCGCCAATACGCGGGTGCGCGAATTGCTGGCGCTGACGGCCGCGGCGCCGACGCTGTCGGACAAGGTCGATGCCGCGGTGCTGGTCGGCGGCCGGCGCTGGGATGTGAAGTTCAAATCCGGCGAAACGCTGGCGTTGCCCGATACAGCGGCGGCGGCAACAGCGGCGTTCAAGCGCTTTGCCAGGCTGGAGGCCGGCCTGTCCGAGGATCGCAAGCTGCTCGGCGGGCGCTTCCACCGGTTCGACATGCGGCTGCCCGGGCAGATGACCGTGGCGGGCCCCGCCGTGCAACAAGCGCTGGTGGCGGCCGCCAAGGCCGCCAAGGCCCCGAAGCCGACGACGATCTGATGGCACTCAAAATCCCCCCCAAAAATGGCCTTGTCCGCGGCGTTGTCCCCAAGGGGCCGGCCGAACGCACCATCGCGGTGCTCGATGTCGGCACCTCCAAGGTCGCTGCCCTGATCGCCCTTGTCGGCGGCAATGGCGAACCTCGGGTCATCGGCACCGGGCAGAAACCCTGCGCCGGGTTGAAACGCGGGCTGGTCACCGATTTCGAACGCACCGAAGCTGCGATCCGCGGCGCCATGGACCAGGCCGAACGCGCCGCCGGGGTGCAGATCGAATTCGTCCACGCCTCGATCTCGGCGGGCAATCTGGGCAGCGATGTCGCCACCGCCGAAATCGATATCGCCGGCGCCAGCATCACCGCTGCCGACATGATGAAACTGCGCGAGGCCGGGCGGGCGCGGATCGATCCGCACGGCCGCACCGTGGTGCACGCCCAGCCGGCGCTTTATGCGCTTGATGGCCAGCCCGGGGTCGAAAGCCCGCTGGGCTTCCACGCCGATCGGCTCGGCATGGATATCCATGTCGTCACCGCCGATACCCCGCCCTTGAAGAACCTCGATCGCGCCATCAAGAACGCCCATATCGGGCTGCGCTCGCTGGTGGCTTCGCCGCTCGCCGCCAGCCTGTCGACGCTGGAACGCGAGGAACGCGAACTGGGCGTCGCGCTGATCGAGATCGGCGCCGGGGTGACGACGATCGCGGTGCATAATTACGGCATGCTCGTCGGTGTCGCGGCGATCCCGATGGGCGGCGACGACATCACCTATGACCTGGCCGCCGAATTCGCGACGCGGCGCAGCCATGCCGAACGCTTGAAGGCGCTCGACGGCTCGGCGATCGCCGTGCCCAAGGACAACCACGAAGCCGTCGAAATCCCGCCGATGAACGATGACAGCACGTCGGAACCGACCCGCGCCACCAAGGCGCAGATCATCGGCGTTATCCGCCACCGGCTCGACATGCTGTTCGGCGAAATCGCCATCAAGCTCGATGAACTGGGCTTTACCGGCCCGCAGGCGCGGCAACTCGTGCTTACCGGCGGCGGGGCCGAACTGCGCGCCATCGCCGATTTTGCGCAAGGCGCGCTCAACCGCAACGTCCGCATCGGGCGGCCGCGCGGGCTGACCGGGCTGCCGCCGGCCCAGTCCGGCCCGGCCTTTGCCACGCTGGCCGGGCTTGTCTTGTTCGCCGCAGCCGAACAGCCCGACATCTGGCACATGGCCGCAGCACAAAAATCGACCGGCAGTGGTGGAAAACTTGCCACGATGATCGAAAAATTAAGGGGAAGCATGTGATGCTGCTTTCCACCGCTGAATCGCTCATATAGTATTGTCACTTGCACGGGAGACACGAGATGCTGGAATTTGAACGGCCCGCATTGACCGAATTGAAGCCACGGATCACCGTCATCGGGGTCGGTGGCGCCGGCTGCAATGCGGTGGCCAACATGATCAACGCCGATCTTCAGGGCGTCGAGTTCATCGTGGCCAACACCGACGCGCAATCGCTTGCAGCGTCCAAGGCTGAAACCCGCATCCAGCTCGGCATGAAGATCACGCAAGGGCTCGGTGCCGGCGCCCGGCCCGAAATCGGCCGCGCCGCTGCCGAAGAAACCCTCGACCAGCTCGAAACCAGCCTCGAAGGCGCGCACATGTGCTTCATCGCCGCCGGCATGGGCGGTGGCACCGGAACGGGTGCTGCGCCTGTCGTCGCCCGCGCGGCGCGGGAAAAGGGCATCCTGACCGTCGGTGTCGTGACGAAGCCGTTCACTTTCGAAGGCAACAAGCGCATGCGCGCTGCCGAAGAAGGCATCGCCGAACTGCAAAAGGTCGTCGACACCCTTATCATCATCCCCAACCAGAATTTGTTCCTCATCGCCAACGCCAACACGACCTTCAAGGAAGCGTTCGCGATGGCCGACCAGGTGCTCCACCAAGGCGTGCGCGGCATCACCGATCTGATGATCATGCCCGGCCTGATCAACCTCGATTTCGCCG
Organism: Sphingomonadales bacterium; assembly: GCA_038246995.1. GTDB lineage: Bacteria > Pseudomonadota > Alphaproteobacteria > Sphingomonadales > Sphingomonadaceae > Sandarakinorhabdus. The sequence continues at coordinate 4,319 of JBBRVH010000024.1, read as the reverse complement.
ATATCCGCACTGTCATGTCCGAAATGGGCAAGGCGATGATGGGCACCGGCGAAGCCACGGGTGAACGCCGCGCCATCGAAGCCGCCGAAAAGGCCATCGCCAACCCGCTGCTCGATGAAGTGTCGATGCGCGGCGCCAAGGGTGTCATCATCAACATCACCGGCGGCGACGATCTGCGCCTGATGGAAGTCGATGAAGCCGCGACCCACATCCGCGACATGGTCGATCCCGATGCCAACATCATCGTCGGTTCGGCCTTCAACAAGGACCTCGAAGGCATCATGCGCGTCAGCGTGGTCGCTACCGGCATCGATGCCGCCAGCCGGCCCAACGCCGTCGTGCCGCGGTCGCGTGCCGCCGCGGCGACAGGTTTTGCCGCGCAGCCGAGCATCTTTGCCACGCCGGCCGCGATCGCGCCGCCGCCGGTGCCCGAAGTCGCTGCGCCCGCCATGGTCGCCGATGATGAACTGGTGGCACCGGCAGCGCTTGCCCGTGCGCTCGACAACATGGATGTGGCCGAAGAAAGCCTGCCCGTAGCCACGATCGACACGGATGACGACATCGATCTCGGTGCCGTTGCCGAACGCCTCGATGCGCCGGCCATGGCCGACAGCTTCCGCTTCACCCCCAGCGACCCGGCGCCGGCGGCCGCAACGGTCGCGGTCGAACCGCCCGCTCCAGTGGCAGCCCCGGTCGAGGAAGAACGTCCGCCGACGCTGTTCGAAAAGATGATGAACCTGTCGCGCGGGCCCAAGCCCAAGCCGGCGTCGACGACGCTGGCACCGGAACCCCCGGTTGCGGGCGCCCCGGATGTCGATATCCCGCCGTTCTTCAAGCGTCAGGCGAACAACTGAGGGCGGACAGCGGTACAATCCCCCTCTCTCGCAGCCGTCAGGCGACGCCGTCGCGTCTGCCGGGAGAGGGGTTCTTGATGGGGCGCGGCGCTTTCCCTGCCGGGGGATAGTCCCCTTCGGAGCCGTATTCCGCCTGTGACTGCCGCCCCCGCTCCTCTCGCCGCTATCGCCGGCAACCGCTTTGGCCTTGGCTTGCGCCCCGGCGAAGCGCTGCCGGCCGATCCGCGCTTCTGGCTGATCGACCAGTTCGCGCGCTTCGATCCGCGGCCGCCAGCCATTGCCGCGGTCCCCGGCTCGGCTGTCATGGCGCGCGAATTCCGCGATTATCTGGCCAAGATCCGGCCGTTCATCGCTGCCAACATCGAACCGCGCGGCGAAGCGCCGATGGCGCGCGGCGAAACGCCGGTGGCGCGCGGCGAAACGCCGGTGGCGGGCGGCGCGGCCGCCGTCGCTGGCCCCGACGAAGCCGAAATCCGCAAGGAACTGCGCCGCAGCTATCGCGACTCCTATGGTGGCCAGGTGCGCGCGCGGATCGCGGCGGCGATCAATTCCGAAACGCCCTTTGCCGAACGGCTGGTGCATTTCTGGGCCAACCACTTCGCTGTGTCGGCCGACAAATTGCAGACCATCGGGCTGGCCGGCACGCTCGAATTCGAAGCCATAAGGCCGCACATTGCCGGGCGCTTCGTCGACATGCTGCTCGCGGTCGAGCGCCACCCGGCGATGCTGCTCTATCTCGACCAGGGGCCATCGATCGGGCCGCAATCGCCGCTGGCGCAGGCAGCGCGGGCCCGCAACGCGCGGCGCCAGCCGGGGCTCAACGAAAATCTGGCGCGCGAGATCCTCGAACTCCACACGCTGGGTGTCGGCAATTATGGCCAAAGCGATGTCGGCGAACTGGCGCGCGCGCTGACCGGCTGGAGCCTGGGCGGCTTTGTGCGCCGCCCGATCGGTATCGAAGTCCCCGACGGCGCTTTCGTTTTCCAGCCCAATTGGCACGAGCCCGGCGCGCGCACCCTGCTCGGTCGTCGCTATGGCCAGGACGGCGAGGCCCAGGCGCGCGCCATGCTGGCCGATCTCGCGGTGCACCCGGCGACGGCGCGGCACCTCGCGACCAAACTGGCGCGGCATTTCGCCGGCGACGTGCCGCCGCCGGCGCTTGTCGACCGGCTGACGGCGGCGCATCTGGCGAGCGGCGGCGACCTGATGGCGCTGTATCGCGTGCTGGTGGCGGCGCCCGAATGCTGGGGGCCGGCGCAAAAGTTCAAGACCCCGTGGGAATGGTCGATATCGGCGCTGCGCGGCCTTGGCGCGCGGGCGACCCCCGATCTGCGCGCCGTCGCCATGCTGACCGAGCTCGGCCAGCCGGTGTGGCGGCCGGGGTCGCCGGCGGGGTGGGACGATGTCGCCGCGTCCTGGGCGGCGCCCGATGCGCTGCTGCGCCGGGTGGAGACGGCCGGGCGGTTGGCGGCGTTGAGCGGCGATCGCCTCGATGCGCGACAATTGGCGCCCGTGATCCTGCCCGGCGTCCTCGGCCCCGGCACGGCAAGCGCGATTGCCCGTGCCGACAGTCCGCAACAGGGGCTGGCGCTGCTGTTCGCGTCCCCTGAATTCCTGAGGCGCTGATGATGATCGACCGCCGCACCTTGCTCGCCGGGATTGGCTTCGCCAGCGTCCCCGGGCTGGCGCTCGCCGCGACGCCGGGCGACAAGCGCTTCGTCTTCATCATCCTGCGCGGGGCGATGGATGGCATCGCCACCGTCATCCCCACCGGCGATCCGGCGCACGAGGCGCTGCGCGGCCGCTTCGGGCCGCCGGCCGTAGCGGGGGATCCGATCCGCCTGTCGGCCGATTTCAGCCTGCATCCGGCCCTGGCGCAAACCGCGGCGCTTTATGCCCGCGGCGAAGCGGCGATGGTCCATGCGATCGCTTCGCCGTATCGCGAGCGTTCGCATTTCGATGCCCAGAATGTCCTCGAAAGCGGCGGGGCCGCGGCCTATGCGGTCAAGGATGGCTGGCTGAACCGCTTGCTGCCGTTACTGCCCGGGGCCGGGGAGCCGGCAATGGCGGTATCGCCGACCCTGCCGCTGGCCTTGCGCGGCGCAGCCCCCGCGACGTCCTATGCGCCGTCGCAATTGCCCCAGGCCGATGACGCGCTGCTCGAACGCGTCGCCGGGCTTTATGCCGATGATCCGCAACTGCATGCGTTGTGGAGCCAGGCCACCGACGCCCGGATGGCGGCGGGCAGCGACGCGACGGGACGCGCCAACCCCGAAGCGCTCGGCCGGCTCGCGGCGACCTTCCTCGCCAAGCCGCAGGGCGCCCGCGTCGCGGTGATCGAGATCGGCGGCTGGGACACGCATTCGGCGCAGGCCGGGCGGCTGGCCCAGGCGCTGCGCCAACTCGATGCCGTGATTGCCGCGCTGCACACCGGGCTGGGACCGGCGTGGCGGCAGACGGTGGTGGTTGCCGCCACCGAATTCGGGCGCACCGCGGCGCCCAATGGCACCGGCGGCACCGACCATGGCACCGGCGGAGCGGCGATCCTGGCCGGCGGGGCGCTGCGCGGCGGCCGGGTCATCGCCGATTGGCCGGGCCTTGGCGCAGCGCAACTCCACGAAGGCCGCGACCTCAGGCCCACCGCCGATCTGCGGGCGTTGTTCGCCGGGCTGGCGGCCGAACAGTTCGGGCTCGATCCCCAGCGCGTGGCGGCGACGCTGTTTGCCGGCGCGAAGCTGGTGCCGATGGCCGGGCTGGTGCGCGCCTGAACGCCGCCCCGGCTTGCCTAATCGCGCCGCGCCGGACATGAGCAACCGATACGCAGCAGGGGGCCCCATGCACTGGTTGGTGAAATCGGAACCGTTCAAATACAGCTGGGACATGCTTGTCCGCGACGGATCGACGATCTGGGACGGGGTGCGCAACAACCAGGCGGCGATCTATCTGCGCACCATGAAGATCGATGACGAGCTGTTTTTCTATCATTCCAACGAAGGGCTGGCGGTCGTCGGCATCGCGCGGGTGGCGGGTGAATATTTCATCGATCCCAGCGACCCCAAGGGCCGCTTTCCCGCCGTCACGGTGGCACCGCTGAGGCCGCTCGCCAGGCCGGTGACGCTGGCAGCGATGAAGGCCGAACCCGCGCTCGCCGGGATGGCGATGTTCCGCCAGTTCCGCCTGTCGGTGGTGCCGATCAGCGACGATGAATGGCAAACGATCCTGGCGATGTCAGCCGGGTAAGGCGCCTGGCGCGGCGGTTCGCGGCGGCCGCCCGCGATCCTTGAGCGCCAGCGCCGGCTTTTCGACCAGATGCCATGACAGCGCCGCCAGTGGCACGACGAACAGCAGCGTTGTCACCATGTTGAGGCCGGGTGTCGTCCCGATCCCGATCGCGATCACCGCCTGCTGGACCGGGAAGCCGTAGATGTAGATGCCGAAGCTGTAATCGGGCAGGCGCTGGCTGAT
>JBBRVH010000023.1:0-34780 GCA_038246995.1 Sphingomonadales bacterium | reverse complement strand
GCGGGAGAGGGCGAGAGACGGCGAAGCCGGCCCGGGGTGAGGGGGCTGCGGCGCAGACCCCTCACCCCGCTCGCCGTTGGCGAGTCGCCCTCTCCCGCAAAGGGAGAGGGTAGAGAAGGAGATTTTATGTTCGATCTTTCTGGCATGACAGCGCTGGTCACCGGCGCATCGGGCGGCATCGGCAGCGCCGTGGCGAAGGCGCTTGCCGCGCAGGGCGCGCGGGTGGCGCTGTCGGGAACGCGCGCCGATGCGCTCGCCGAGGTCGCTCGGCAAATCGATACGAAGACCGTGCGTGCCGACATTGGCGGCGACGCTGTCGTGCTGCCGTGCAACCTGTCGGATGCCGCCGCGGTCGACAAGCTGGTGCCGCAGGCGCTCGAAGCGCTCGGCCGGCTCGATATTCTCGTCAACAATGCCGGGGTGACGCGGGACAATCTCGCGCTGCGCATGAAGGACGAGGAATGGGACATGGTGATCCGGGTCAATCTCGAAGCCGCCTTCCGCCTGGCGCGCGCCGCCTTGAAGCCGATGATGATGAAGCAGCGTTTCGGCCGGATCATCTCGGTGACCTCGGTCGTCGGCGTTACCGGCAACCCGGGGCAGGCAAATTATGCCGCGTCCAAGGCCGGGTTGATCGGCATGTCGAAGGCGCTGGCGCAGGAAGTCGCCAGCCGCAACGTCACGGTCAATTGCATCGCGCCGGGCTTCATCACCTCGCCGATGACCGATGCGTTGCCCGAAGCGCAGAAGACCGCGTTGACCGGGCGCATTCCGGCCGGGCGGTTGGGCGATGGCGCCGATATCGCGGCGGGGGTGGTGTATCTCGCCTCGCGTGAGGCTGGCTATGTCACCGGCCAGACCCTGCACGTGAACGGCGGGATGGCGATGATCTGAGCAATCCGGCGTTGGTGCGACGCCACCCGGGCACTTGTCTTGGGGGCCGCGTGCCGCTATCGCCAATCGTCAAGCAATCACGCCAAAGAGCATTTGGGAAAGAGGGATACCATGAGCGACGTCGCCGACCGCGTTAAGAAGATCGTCGTTGAACATCTCGGTGTTGAAGCCGACAAGGTGACCAACGATGCCAGCTTCATCGATGACCTGGGTGCAGACAGCCTGGACACCGTTGAACTCGTCATGGCTTTCGAGGAAGAATTCGCGGTCGAAATCCCCGATGACGCCGCCGAAAAGATCCTGACCGTCAAGGACGCCATCGACTTCATCGGCGCCAACCAGAAGGGTTGACGCCGCCTGCCGTGCCATGGCCTCGCGGCCGGGCATGGCATCATCGTCTTGGCAAACGGCCTTTCGCGGATATGCGGGAGGCCGTTTCGCGTATAAAGATGCTCAATCGTACAAGTCCGGAACGGACGATCTGGGAAGGATAGGCTGCCGATGCGGCGCGTTGTGGTAACGGGCGTGGGGTTGGTGACGCCCCTGGGGTCCGATGTTGAAACGGTCTGGGCCAACATCCTGGCGTCCAGATCGGGTGCGGGCACGATCACGCGCTTCGATGCGACCGATTATGTCTGCCGAATCGCTTGCGAAGTCATTCGCGGCGACGGTTCGGGGGTCACGTTCAACGCCGATACGCGCGTCGACTACAAGGTGCAGCGCCAGGTCGATCCGTTCATCACCTATGGCATCGATGCCGCCGGCCAGGCGCTTGAAGACGCCGGGTTGACCGACATGACCGAGGCAGAGCGTTTTCGCGCCGGTTGCTCGATCGGTTCGGGCATCGGCGGCCTGCCGGGGATCGAGGAAGAATCGATCGTCCTCTACACCAAGGGCCCGCGCCGCGTTTCGCCGCACTTCGTCCATGGCCGGCTGATCAACCTGATTTCGGGGCAGGTCAGCATCAAATACGGCCTGATGGGGCCGAACCATGCCGTGGTCACCGCCTGTTCGACGGGCGCCCATGCCATTGGCGACGCCGCGCGCATGATCGCGCTGGATGATGCCGATGTCATGCTGGCGGGTGGCGCCGAAGGGGCGATCTGCCCGCTCGGCATCGCCGGATTTTCGCAGGCCAAGGCGCTGTCCACCCATTTCAACGACGATCCGACCCGCGGCAGCCGCCCGTATGACAAGGGCCGCGATGGCTTTGTCATGGGCGAAGGCGCCGGTGTCGTCGTCCTCGAGGAATATGAACGCGCCAAGGCCCGCGGTGCCAAGATCTATGGTGAAGTCATCGGCTATGGCCTGACCGGCGACGCCTGGCACGTGACCGCGCCGCACCCCGAAGGCTCGGGTGCCTTCCGGTCGATGGCGATGGCGCTGAAAAAAGCCGGGCTCGATCCGTCCGACATCGATTACATCAATGCCCATGGCACCTCGACTCCGATGGGGGACGAGCTTGAACTGGGTGCCGTGCGCCGGTTGTTCGGCAGTGCCATCGACACGGTGTCGATGTCGTCGACCAAATCGGCGATCGGGCATTTGCTCGGCGGCGCCGGCGCGGTCGAATCGATCTTCTGCCTGCTCGCGATGCGCGACCAGGTGGCGCCGCCGACGCTCAATCTCGATGATCCGTCGGATGCGTGCATCGGCGTCGACCTGGTGCCGCATGTCGCCAAGCCGCGTCGCATCAAGGCAGTGCTCAACAACAGCTTCGGGTTCGGTGGCACGAACGCGACGCTGGTGATGCGCGCGGTTTGATCTTGCCGGCCGCGACGCCCGCGCTGCGGAGCCGCCCGGCATGAGGCGCAGCCCCGTCGTGGCGTTCGTCGCGCTGCTGCTCGTCATCGGCGGGCCGTTGCTGGTGGCGCCGTGGTTCGGCTGGGGGAAAAAGCCCGGCGCCGGGGTGATGCTCAGCGTGCCCAAGGGCGCGTCGCTGACCGCCGTGACCGACGCGATGTTCGACAAGGAACTGATCGATTCGCCGGGGCAGTTCCGGCTGTTGGCGCGGCTGTTCGGCGACAAGGCATCGGTGCAGGCCGGCGATTACCGGCTGCGGCGCGGCGACGCCTGGGCGCGCTATATGGAAACCATGCAGCAGGGCCGGGTCGCGGCCGAACGCATCACCATTCCCGAGGGCCTGGCATCGGTGCAGGTTGCCGACCTTGTGACGCGCGAAAAACAACTGTCCGGCACGTTCAAGATCCCGGTTGAAGGCGGCGTGCTGCCCGAAACCTATGATTTCACGCCGGGCGAGCCGCGCGCCAGGCTGGTGGCGCGCATGGAAAAGGCGATGACGACGACGCTCGCCGAACTCTGGGCGAAACGCCACAAGACGACGGTCGTGAAGACCCCGCGAGAAGCGATCATCCTGGCGTCGATCGTCGAAAAGGAAACCGGCAAGGCAAGCGAACGCCGCATGGTCGCGGGGGTTTATTCGAATCGGCTGCGCATCGGCATGAAGCTCGATGCCGATCCGACCGTCATCTACCCGATCACCAGGGGCAAGCCGCTCGGCCGGCGCATCCGCAAATCCGAACTGGCGCGCGACACCGGCTACAACACCTATCTCAAGCCCGGCCTGCCGGCGGGGCCGATCGCCAATCCGGGCCGCGCCAGCATCGCCGCGGTGCTCGATCCCGCGCCGACCAAGGCGCTGTATTTCGTGGCGGATGGCAGCGGCGGCCATGTCTTTGCCGCCACATTGGCTGAACATAATGCCAATGTTGCCAAATGGTTCGCGCTGCGCCGCCAGCGCGGCGAAATGTGACGCCGCAGGGTCGCCCCAAGCCGCAACGACCGCAGGTGGTGCGCGACCGCAGCGGCAGCCGTGCGCCCAGGGCCGATCGCATCGGCCTTGGCGGAATCGTCGGGCGGCTGGTCGCCGTGCTGCTGCTCGGCTGGTGCGGCGGTTTCCTGTGGTTCAGCCTGACGCTGCCCGATCCGGTACCGATCGGGGTGCGCACCGATGCCGTTGTCGTGCTGACCGGCGGCAAGGGGCGGTTGAAGCGCGGGCTGGCAGTGATCGAAGCCGGCAGCGCGCGGCGGATGCTGGTATCGGGGGTCGATCGCATAACCACGCGCAAGCAATTGGCGGCGGCAGCCGGGGTAAAAAAGGCCCGTCTCGGCACCACCGATCTCGGCTATGAAGCCGTCGACACGCGCTCCAATGCCGAGGAAACGATGCGCTGGGTCGCCAAGCATCGGTACACGTCGATCCGGCTGGTAACATCGGCGGGGCATATGCGCCGCGCCCGGCTCGAACTCAGCCGGGTGTTGCCGCGCGGCATCACTGTGGTATCCGATGCGGTGCCGGTGGAACCCAAGGCGCCGTCGATCGCTGCCGAATACAGCAAATATCTGTTGCGCCGTGCGGCGCTGGCCATGGGCGAGGCATGACGTTTATTTCCCTTGGCATCGCATTTCTTCGCTCCTGCCTGTTCACCATCATCTTTTACCTGGGCTCGGTGGTGACGGTGACGGGCGCCTTGCTGGCGGGGCTGGTGTCGCGCACCGGCCTGTATCTTGGTCCCAGGATCTGGGCGGGCTGGTTCCTGTGGTGCAGCCGCTGGATCACCGGGGTGCGCATCAATGTGGAGGGCGTCATTCCGCCCGGCCCGCACCTGTTCGCGATCAAGCACGAATCGGCCTATGAAACGATCCTGACGTTGTGGCTGTTCACCCGGCCCGCCGTGGTGATGAAGGCCGAACTGAAATCCATTCCGGTCTGGGGTGCCGCCGCCACCCGGCACGGCTCGATCTTTGTCGATCGCGAAGGGTCGGCAGCAATGCTGCGCTCCATGATGAAGGCGGCGCAGGCAGCGGCAAAGGATGGCCGGCCGGTGGTGATCTTCCCCGAAGGCACGCGCGTGGCGGTCGGGACGACCCCGCCGCTCGCCGCGGGTTTTGCCGGGCTCTACAAGATCTTGAAATTGCCGGTGGTGCCGGTGGCGCTCGACAGCGGCAGCGCCTGGCCCAAGGGCTTCATCAAGCGGCCCGGGGTCGTCACCTTCCGTTTCGGCGCGCCGATTCCGCCGGGCCTGGCGCGTGATGTCGTCGAAGCGCGGGTCCATGCCGCCATCAATGAACTGCAATCGCCGGAGCGCGCGCCCATGGACCCTGCCGCATGAGCCGCCGTATCCCGCTGTGGCTCACGCTGCTGCCGCTGGTGGCCGCCATGGGCCTTTATTATCTGCTCTGGCAGGGCTGGGCGCGTGATTTCGATATGGTGGTGCGCGGCTGGCTGCCGGCGACGCCGTTCGAAGTGACGGGTTTTCCCTATCGGCTGGAGGCGGTCGTGGGCCGCCCCGAATTGCAGGGCGGCGATGTCGTGCGGCTGTTCGCCAGCGCAGGCCGGGCGCGGATCAATCGCGGGCCGTGGCAGGAAGAACTGACGCTGGTGGGCACCGATTATCCGCGCTTTTCGGCTATCGTCGGCCCGGGGATCGGCGCCAGCTTTTCGGGCAAATCGGCGCTGACGAGCATCAAGGTCGAAGCTGGCCGGCTGGTGCGGTTGTCGAGCGTCGTCGAAGCCGCCAAGGCCCGGCTGGGGTTCAGCCCGGTCGCCATTGCCGCCGACAGCCTGGAACTGCATCTGCGCGAACGCGAGATCGATGCAAAGGCCGCCGAAGCCGCGACGCCGCCGCCGCGCGGGCAATTGGTCATCAGCGGGCAACGTGTGCGCTTCGATGGCGGCGACGCGCTGACGCTGGCCGCGGACATGACCGTGACCGGCCCCGGGCGGTTGACCGCCTATGACCGCTGGTCGACGATCGGCACCATCGAATTGACCCGCGCCAGCCTTTCCGATGCGCATGGCGAGATTGCCGGCTTCACCGCCACGATCGTTCCCCTGGGGCGCCGCGCGCTGCGTTTTGCCGGTACGGTCGATACCGTCTGCCCGGCGACGGTCGGCGCGGCGTTCGAAGGCCGCCCCGCCGTGGCGGAAAAGCGCCTGCGCACACCGCTGCGGCTGGCTTTCGAAGGCGAACCCGGCTCGATGCGACTCGCCGGCCTGCCTGCCGATCTTGGCCAGCGCGCCGTGCGGGGGCAATTGCCACCCTGCCCGCGCTTGCGCGGCGCCCTGTAGTCAACCGCCCGCGCTTGCGCGGCACACGATAGTCACATTTCGGCAACAGTGCGGACGCCAAGAACTTCGTTTGAAATCAAGGGCTGTCTTCGCTGCGCGCTCTATGCTTTGGGCTGCGCTCCGCAACAGAGTGCGGGCGGGCCGGGGGTGGCCCGGATAACCGGGCAGGGAAAACGAAATGATGACACGAACGACACTGCGGCTGCTTTGCCTTGCCAGCGCGTCGAGCCTGGCGGTGGTGCCGGCACTGGCGCAACAGGCGGCCACCGCCGAAACTACCGCCGAAACCGCCAAGACCGCCGAAGAAGTCATCGTCGTTGTCGGCAGCCGCATCGACAATGCCAGGATCGCCGGCGCGCTGCCGGTGTCGGTGCTGGACGAGGAACGGATTGCAGCGGTCGGCAGCGTTTCGGGCGATGATCTGTTCCGTTCGATTCCCCAGGCCGGCGATGTCCAGTTCCAGGAAGCCCGCACCACGGGCAACCTCAACGATGCCCGCGGCGACAACGCCTCGATCAACCTGCGCAGCGTCGGCACCGGCAACACGCTGGTGCTGCTCAACGGTCGCCGCCTGATCCTCACCCCGGGCACCCAGACCGAAAATTTCGTGCCGGTGCAGACGGCGAACACCAATTCGATCCCCGTTGCCGGTATCCGCCGCCTTGAAATCCTGCGCGATGGCGCCGGCGCCATCTATGGCGCCGATGCCGTGGCGGGGGTCGTCAATGTCGTCCTCGATGATCGTTTCGAAGGGCTGCGGCTCGATGCGCGCTACGGCTTTGCCGATGGCACCAGCGAAACCACCTTCGGCGGCAAGGCCGGCATCGAAACCAAATCGGGCGGTCGTTTCACCGTCTTCGGCAGCTATACCCGTCGCACGCCGCTGTTCACCAGCGAGCGCGATTTCGCGGTCAGCGAAGATCATCGCGCCGCGCTGCAGGGCACGCTTTGGCAGGGCGATACCGGTTTCGACAATCGTTCGACCGCGTCACCTTTCGGCAGCTTCACCACGATTCCCGTTACCACCGTCCGCCAGGGCGCGTCGACGCTCACCACCAGCGGCGTGTTCCACATCGAGCCCCTCGCCAACACCGCCGCCGGCTGTTCGAGCACGGCGCTGCCGGGCAATCTGTGCATCCGATCGGGCGTCATTACCGGCGCCAACAGCCGCGTGCTGCGCTATGACCAGAACCCCGATCGCACCATTCGCGGCGGGCTCGATCGCATCAACGCCTTCGCGACCTTCAAGCAGCCGATCGGCGATGTCGAAGTGTTCGGCGAAGCCGGTTACTACCACGCCCAGCTCGAAGGCCAGCGCGAGCAATCGGCACCGATTTCGAGCGCGGTGATCTCGATCCCGGCCAACAGCTTTTACAATCCGTTCGGCCCGACCACCCTCAACGGTGTCGCCAACCCCAACCGGCTGGCCAATCTGACCGGTGTGCCGGTGACCGGCCTGCCAGTGCGCATCACCACCTATCGCCCGGTCGATACCGGCCCGCGCACGTTCCAGGTTACCGACGACATGGTTCGCGGCGTGCTCGGCGTGCGCGGTGAATGGGGCAATTTCAAATGGGAATCGGCCGCCACCTATTCCTGGGCGCGCACCGACGATCACACCCGCAATATCGTCAGCAACACGTTGTTCCAGAAGGCGTTGTCGCTGACGACACCGGATGCCTACAACCCCTTCAACGGCGGCAGCCAGCCGGCATTCTCGCGCGGCGATGCGACCCCCAGCAACAAGGCGACGATCGACAGCTTCCTTGTCGATGTGCACCGCATCGGCACGACAACGCTCGCCACCGGCGATTTTCGCGTCACCAACAACAATCTGTTCGAATTGCCGGCCGGCCCGCTCGGCGTTGCCGGCGGGCTTGAAGTGCGCCGTGAAACCTATGAGGACAATCGCGACGACCGGCTCGATGGCACCATCACCTATACCGACAGCGTGACCGGCATCCGCTATGGCACCGATGTCATGGGGGCCTCGGGCGCGCCCGATGTCTATGGCGCGCGCACGGTGATGTCGGCGTACATCGAACTTGCCGTGCCGCTGATCTCGCCCGACATGAACATCCCGCTGGTCCAGTCGATCGATGTGCAACTGGCGGCGCGCGATGAATATTATTCCGATTTCGGCAATGTGCTGAAGCCCAAGATTGCCGCGGTCTGGTCGGTGATCGACGGGGTGCGGCTGCGCGGCGCCTGGTCGCAAAGCTTCCGTGCGCCCAACCTGGCGCAATTCTATTCGGAGGGTACCCAGGTTGCCAACACCCGTACCGATTTCGCCCAGTGCCGGATCAATGCCACCGCCTGCACCGGGGTCAGCACCCTTGAAGAACGGTCGGGCAACCAGTCATTGCAGCCCGAGGATGCCGAAAACCTGTCGGCCGGCATCGTGCTGCAACCCGTGCCCAATCTGACCATCACGGTCGATTACTGGTCGCTGACATCGAAGGGCGTCATCGGCTTGCAGGGCGCGCAGAACCAGATCCTGTTCGATCTTCTCGAACGGCTGAGTGGCCGCAGCAACCCCAATATCGTGCGCCTGGCACCCGTGGGGGCCCAGGTCGTCGGCGATCTGGAATTCGTTCAGGATGATTATTTCAACCTGGGGCCACGCTATCTGCGCGGGTTGGATTTCGGTGCAAGCTATGATCTGCGCGATACGCCGCTGGGCAATTTCAACTTCGATTTCAATGCGGCAAAGCTGATCCGCTTCGACCAGTCGCCATCGGAACTGCAGCAGAAACTGATCGATGCCAACGCCGCGGGCACGCTTGGCCCCGGCATCGTCATCACCCAGGCCGGCAGCCAGATTCGGCAGAACGGCAACCCCCAGTGGCGTTTCACCGGGAACCTGATCTGGCGGATGGACAATTTTTCGGCTGGCGTGCTGCTTTCCCATGTCGGCCCGGTCAACGATACCGGCACGGCGCTGATCAATGGCAAGTTCTACGAAGTTGAAGGCGTGACGACGGTCAACACCTTCGTCCAGTATCGCACCGGCAAGGAGGCCGGCGCGTTGTCGGGCGCGCGCTTCCGCGTGGGCGCGCGCAACCTGTTCGACAAACAGCCGCCGCTGACATCGTCCAACTTCGGCTTCAATGGCGCGCTGCATGATGCCGTCGGTCGCTTCATCTACTTCGAGGCATCGAAGGAATTCTGATCGGGATCGGGGAAGAATGATGGCTGTGCGGACGATGTTGAAGGGCGCAGCGCTGCTGGCGTCAGCGCTTGCCTTGGCGGCCACCCCGGCGGCGGCGCAGCGCAAGCAATTGCTCGAATATCCGTCGATCCATTCGCCGGTGGTCGGCGACAAGGGGATGGTCGTTTCGCAAAATGCGCTGGCGGCCGAAACCGGTGCGGACATCCTGCGGCGCGGCGGCAATGCCGTCGATGCGGCGGTGGCGATGGGCTTCGTGCTTGCCGTCACCTTGCCGCGCGCCGGCAATATCGGCGGCGATGGCTTCATGCTGGTGCATGATGCCAAAAGCGGCGCCGATGTGTTTCTCGATTTCCGGTCGGTGGCGCCAAAGGCCGCGACGCTGGCGATGTTCATGGACAACAAGGGCAAGGAATCGCCGCTTGCCAGCCGTGGCTACCTGGCGCCGTCGGTGCCGGGCACCGTTGCCGGGCTGCATGCCGCGCACCAGCGTTTCGGCACGTTGCGCTGGGCTGCGGTCGTGGCCCCGGCGCTGGCACTGGCGAAGAACGGCGTGCGGCTGACCCCCGATGAAGCCTTTGTCTTCGGTTGGGCCAGGGAACGGCTCGCCACCAGCAAATCTTCGGCGGCGACCTATTATCACGCCGATGGCTCGCTCTATCGCGCCGGCGAAATCATGCGCCAGCCCGATCTCGCCTGGACGCTGGGGCGGATCGCCCGGGATGGCGCCGATGGCTTTTACAAGGGCGCGGTTGCGGCGCGCTTTGCCGCCGACATGCAGGCCAACGGCGGCATCATCACCCTGGCCGATCTCGCCGCCTATCGTCCGGTGTGGCGCCAGCCGCTGGTCGGCAGCTATCGCGGCCTGCAGGTGGTGACCGCGCCGCCGGCCAGCGCCGGCGGCGCGACACTGCTCAACATGCTCAATATCCTCGAAAATTTCGACCTGAAGGCGAGCGGGGCCGGCTCGGCGCAATCGCTGCACCTGATGGCCGAAACAATGAAGCTGGGCTATGCCGACCGCTACAAGTTCCTTGGCGACACCGATTTCGTCAGCGTGCCGCTGAAGGGCTTCGTCGCCAAGGATTATGCCAGACTACGCGCAGCACAGATCGATCCGGCCCACGCCCGGCCGGCCGCCACGCTCGGCGCCGGCGATCCGCTGCGCTTCGAAAGTCCGTCGACGACGCATTTCTCGGTCGCCGATGCCGCCGGCAATGTCGTGTCGACCACCTATACGCTCGGCGCCGATTTCGGCTCGGGGGTGATGATCGCCGGCACCGGTATCCTGCTCAACAACCAGATGAACAATTTCAGCCACGAAGCCGCCGCCGCTACGTTGCGCGCCGGCACGCCGCCGCCGCTCAACGCCATGGCGCCGGGCAAGCGCATGCTGTCGACCATGATGCCGACGATGGTGTTCAAGGCCGGCAAGCCCTGGCTGGTCACCGGTACGCCGGGGGGCAGCACGATCATCGATACGGTGCTGCAGATTGTCGTCAATGTCGTCGATTATGGGCTGAATGTGGAGGAAGCGACCCACCAGCCGCGCATTTTCCAGGATGCCAGTGACCGGTTGCGCGTGGAGCCCAATTTCAACCCCGATACGGTGCGCCTGCTGACGGCGATGGGGCATCCGGTGACATCGGATGAAACCATGGGCAGCGCGCAATCGATCCTGATCGAGAATGGCCTGTTCCTTGGCGGTGCCGATCCGCGCCGGCCGGGGGCCCGCGCCGTCGCGCCCTGAACGCGTTAGCCCCCCATTTGGGTGTATTGCCGACAGGTTACTAAAAACGATATTCTTTCAAGGTCGTTGCGGTGGGTATTCAAGGGACAGGATGCCCTGCCGGCAGCGCTGCTTGGAGGGGTATACCATGGTCAATCACGTTTCGACGCGCCGGATCGGCGCTTTTCTTGCTGTCACTGTTGCTGCCGGCCTGGCGTTCACGCCGGCGCGCGCTGCCGAGGAAGAATCGGTCAAGCTTGCCAAATGCGAGCGGCCGTTCGGCAGCATCGCGATGGTTGATGGCGATTCGCAGGGCTGGACCGCCTATGGCCTGTCGAGCCCGCGCGACCTGATCGCCGCAATGGCAGCCGAATCGGGCTGCTTTACCATCCAGAACCCGGGGAGTGGCGCTCCGGCCGATTACCTGATGAACATCATCGCCGGCGACAAGGAAGAAGTCGACAAGGGTACCGAGCTCGCCAAGACCGCGATTACCGAAGGGCTGATACGTTCCGGCGCTGCGGCGCAGGTGTTCGGCCGGGTGCCGATGTGCGGTGCGCTGATGGGGGCCTTCGGTGGCTTTGGCGGCAAGAAGAAAACCATCGCTGCCGGTATCCGCATGATCAACCCGGCGACCGGCATGACGATCGTGGCGGGGCAGGGCACTGTTACCAAAACCGCCTATACGTTCGGCGGCGCATCGGCCGGCCTCGCTTCGGCGGTGCAGGGATCGGGCTATGCCGGCAGCAAGGATGGCCGGCAATTGGGCGCCGCTTTCATCATCGCCTATAATTCGGTGATCGCGCAGGGCGCGGCGCTGACAAAGGCCGTTACGACCGCCGCCAAGGCAAGCGCGCCATCGGCACCCGGTGCGCAGATCGCCATCGATACCAAGATGTTCGACGCGCCGTCCCGCACTGGCGCCGTTGTGCGCAGCCTGCGTGCCGGCACGTCGCTGAAACCGACCGGGCAGCGCAAGGGTATCTTTGTCGAAATGACCGATGATTTCGGCTCGAAGGGCTGGGTGTCGGTGGAGGATCTGAAATAGCGTCAGGTCGGCGGGCGGGGCGTCGCGGCAAAACCGCGCCGTGACGTCGGACGGGTTCGGTTGGCCTTGTGCCAACCGCCCCGCCGGCCGCGCTTGCGCCTGTCGGCGCGTAGCTGGCGCTACGCGCGCGCGGCACTGCACGGCGCCTAGTGTTTCCGCCCGAAATCGGGCTCTTCGGTATCCTGGCCCTCGTCGATGATCGACCGCCGGATTGCCCGTGTCCGCGTGAACAGCGCTTCGAGCGTTTCGCCCTCGCCCCAGCGGATGGCGCGCTGCAGGGCGACCAGATCCTCGGTGAAGCGGCCCAGCGTTTCCAGCACCGCCTCGCGGTTGTTGAGGAAGACATCGCGCCACATCACCGGGTCGCTGGCGGCGATGCGGGTGAAATCGCGAAAACCGCCGGCCGAATATTTGATGACTTCGCTGCGGGTCACGCTTTCGAGGTCGCTGGCGGTGCCGACGATCGAATAGGCGATGAGGTGGGGCAGGTGGCTGGTCACCGCCAGCACGCGATCGTGATGCTGTGCGTCCATCAGCTCGACCCTGGCACCGAGCCGCGTCCAGAACGCCGCCACCTTGTCGCTGTCGGCGTCGGCCACCGCGGGCGTCAGGATGCACCAGCGGTCCTTGAACAGGCTGGCGAACCCGGCGTCGGGCCCCGATTTTTCGGTGCCCGCTACCGGATGGCCGGGGACGATGGCGACACCGGGCAGCGCGGCCGTCAGGTCCGCCAGCACCCGCGCCTTGACCGAGCCGACATCGGTGATGATCGTTCCCGGCGCCAGTTCCGCGGCGATTTCGGCCGCGACCGCCGCCATGGCGCCGACCGGCACGGCGAGGATGACCAACTCGGCATCGACAACCGCGGCGCCGGCATTGTCGGTGACATCATCGGCGAGATCGAGCGCCCGCACGCGGTCGCGCACCGCGGCATCGCCATCGGTGACCGTCAGCCGCACGGTGGGCATGGCTTCGCGCACGGCGCGCGCCAGCGACGAGCCGATCAGCCCCATGCCGATGATGGCGACGCGGGCAAACGGCAGCATCAGGCGTTGTCCGCCCTGTCGCCGGCGCAACCGGTCGCCCGTTCGACAAAGCGGCGCAACGAGGCCATCGCGGCGCGCGTTTCGGCTTCGGTGCCAACCGAAATGCGCAGGCAGCGCGGCATGTCCTGCACGGCGAGATAGCGCGCGATGATGCCATCCGACAGCAGCGCGTCATTTGCCGCCGCCGCCGTCACCGGGCCGGATTCCGCAAACTCGATCAGCACGAAATTCGCCGTCGACGGGATGGCGCGCAGCCCGGCATTGCCGAGCGCATTGATCGCGTCGGTCATCCAGCGCCGCCATTGCGCGGTGTGGCGCACCACCATGTCGGCCCAGTCGTCATCGGCAAGCGCCGCCAGCGCCCCGGCCTGGCCGGTCGTGGTGACATTGAACGGGCCGCGGATGCGATTGAGCGCATCGATGACGTGGGGCGCGCCATAGGCCCAGCCGACGCGCTGTGCCGCCAGGCCATGCAGCTTGGAAAAGGTGCGCAGCGCCACGACATTGTCGAATTCGCGCGCCATGGTCAGCCCGTCGACATAATCGCCCTCGGCGAATTCGGCATAGGCGCCATCGATGGCGAACAGGCAATCGGCGGGCAGCCCGGCGTGGAGGCGGCGGACTTCGGCGCCCGAAATCTGCGTTCCGGTCGGGTTGTTGGGGTTGGCGAGATAGACCAGCCGGGTATGCGGCGTCACCGCCGCCAGCATCGCATCGACATCACAGGCATAATCGGCGTCGGGCACCATCACCGGCGTCGCGCCGACGCGGCGGGCGGCGAGTTCATAGACGATGAAGCTGTGCCGGGCATACAGCACCTCGTCGCCCGTGCTGGCAAAGGCGCCGGCGAGCAGATGGAGCAATTCATCCGAACCGGTGCCGCAGACGATGCGATCGGCCTCAAGCCCGTGTTTTGCCGCCAGCGCGGCGCGCAGTTCGGCCGATGCCGGATCGGGGTAGCGATGGCCCTGCGCCACCACCGCCTGCATCGCGGCAACGGCGTGCGGGGATGGTCCGAAGGGGTTTTCGTTCGACGACAGTTTCGCCACCACCGGCGTATCGCCCAGCTTGGCCTTGCCGGCGACATAGGGGTGGATCGAAGCGATCCAGGGCTTCATTTCGGGCGCGCTGCTCATGGATCGCGTCTAGGGCCGTGACAACCGGGGTGCAACACCGTAACGGGCAAACACCATGCCTGCGACGCTTCTTGCCTCCGATGACAATCGCTTCGGCCTCGACCGGCGCGTCATGCTGCCCGGCCGCTTCGCGCTGCTGTCGGGGCAAAGCCTGGACGTGCTCGAGATCGGCTATGAAACCTATGGCCGGCTGAATGCCGATGGTTCGAACGCCATCCTGATCTGCCATGCGCTGACGGGTGACCAGCATGTCGCCAGCGTTCACCCGCGCACCGGCAAGCCGGGCTGGTGGCCACGGCTGGTCGGGCCGGGGCTGCCGATCGACCCGGACCGGCATTTCATCATCGCGTCGAACGTGCTCGGCGGCTGCAGCGGTTCGTCGGGGCCGGGCAGCTTCGATCCGCTGACAGGGCGGCGCTATGCGATGCATTTCCCGGTCATCACCATCCGCGACATGGTGCGGGCACAGGCGCTGCTGCTCGATCATCTGGGGGTAGGCAGGCTGCAGGCGGTCGTCGGCGGCTCGATGGGCGGCATGCAGGCGCTCGATTGGGCGGTGGCGTTTCCCGGCCGGGTGCGCAGCGTCATCGCGATTGCCAGCGCGGCGCGGCATTCGGCGCAGAACATCGCCTTTCACGAAGTCGGGCGGCAGGCGATCATGGCCGATCCGAACTGGGCCGGGGGGGATTACCCCGATGACAAGCCGCCTGCCGCCGGCCTTGCGGTGGCGCGCATGGCAGCGCACATCACCTATCTGTCGGAAGAAGGCCTGACCGCCAAATTCGGGCGACGGCTGCAGAACCGCGACACCCTGGGTTTCGGTTTCGATGCCGAATTCCAGGTCGAATCCTATCTGCGCCATCAGGGGCTGGCGTTCACCGAACGCTTCGATGCCAATTCCTATCTCTATATCACCCGCGCGCTCGATTATTTCGATCTGGCGGCGCCGCATGGCGGGCAGTTGGCGCTGGCCTTTGCCGGCACAAAAACGCGCTTTGCGGTGATCAGCTTCAACAGCGACTGGTTGTACCCGACGGCGGAATCGCGCCGCGTCGTGCGGGCGCTCAATGCCGCGGGGGCGGCGGTCAGCTTCGTCGAGCTCGAAAGCCCGTTCGGTCATGATGCCTTCCTGCTCGAAGCGCCCGAGATGAACCGGGTGGTGGACGGGTTCTTGAGGGCAGGGGCGTGACCCTTCGCCCGGATCTCGCCGCCATTGCCGACGCCGTGCCCGCCGGCGCGCGCGTCCTCGATATCGGGTGCGGCGATGGCGCGTTGCTGGCGCATCTGCGCGATACCAAGGGGGTCGATGCGCGCGGCATCGATGTCTCGGCCACCAATGTCGCCAGCGCCGTGGCGCGTGGCCTGTCGGTGGTGCAGGGCGACGCCGACAGCGATCTCGCCGATTATCCCGCCGCCGCCTTCGACATGGCGATCCTGTCGGATACGTTGCAGGCGATGCAGCGGCCAGCAGCGGTGCTGGGTGAACTCGTCCGCATCGGCCGGCGCGGCGTGGTCAGCTTTCCCAATTTCGGCCATTGGCGGGTACGGGCCAGCCTGGCGCTCGGCGGGCGCATGCCGGTGACCAAATCACTGCCGGTAAGCTGGCACGAAACCGCCAATATCCATTTCTGCACGGTCGATGATTTCTGCGCTCTGGCGGCCGAATTGCAGTTGCAGATCGAAAGCGCCACCTATTTGTCGAGCGGGGAGCGGCGATCGCTGATCCTGCCCAACCTGATGGCCGAACAGGCGGTTTTCGTGCTCGCCCGCCGCGCCTGAGCTGTAGTCGCCGGGAACTTCTGGTCGCGTTGCGCGTCGAAGCTCACGCGCTGCGATACGTCAGCGGCGGCAACGCGGAGAGCAATCTTGTGAATGATCCAGCGATGGGCCAGCCTGTGACGCAGTTGCTCGAGACCAGCGGCCTGGCGGACGCGCTGGAAAGCGGGCGTTTCAAGCAATTTCTGGACCATATGCCGATCGCGATCGCCGTGTCGGCATTGCTGCCGCCCGAGGTCATCACCTATGTGAACCTGGAATTCGAAACCATGACCGGCCTCGCCGCCGCCGAGATCGAGGGGCACAGCTGGGCAAAGCTGCCCGGGGTCGCCAGCCGCGAGGGTGACGAGACACGGCTCGGTGATGCCGTGCGTGACGATAGCGAATATATCGGATCGTACACCGTGGTGCGGGATGGCAAGCCGATCGAGCTCGATGCCTGGTCGAACACCATCGACGATGATGCCGGCACCGCGAGCTTTCGGTTGGTCGCGATGGCGGTCGTCGCCGATGATCGCCGCATTTCCAGCGAACAGAACCAGAGCCTGCACGACAAGGACGCCCAGTTGCTCGAGCTCCAGCATCGCGTGAAGAACAACCTGCAGATGATCACCGCGCTGATCCGCATGGAGGCGCGCAACGCCCGTGACGAAGCCGAAGGCGCGCGTTTCGAGCGCTTGCAGGGTCGCATCTCCGCGTTGTCGCACCTCTACACCCTGCTGTCGGACGAAGGGGTCGGTGATGGAGTCGACCTTGGCATCTACATCAGCCAGGTGGCGACATCGGTCATCCAGGCCCATGCTGGCGAGGGTATCCGGCTTGAACTGAAGGTCGATACCTGGCCGGTGTCGATCAATGTCGCGATGCCGACCGGGCTGGTCGTCAACGAACTGCTCACCAATTCGCTCAAGCACGCCTTTGCCGGCCGGCAAGGCGGCACGATCACGCTGACCAGCCTTGTCGATGACAGCGGCTGCCGTGTGACGATCGCCGATGATGGTATCGGCCTGCCGCCCGGCGCCGGCTGGCCCAGCGCCGGAAAGCTGGGCGCGCTGATCGTTCAGTCGCTGCGGCTCAATGCCGGCGCGACGATCGATATCCATTCCACACCCGGTGAAGGCGTGCGGGCCGAAATCTTTTTCGCCCGGGCCGCCGCGGTGCCATAAGGGCAGCGAGACAACGCCGGGGGGTGAGGTGGGGAACGACGACAGCGCCGGCATGGACCCCGAACTCGTGCGCTTCCTGCGCGAGGAATTGGGGGCGGACGCACCGGCGGGCGGCAGCTGGCACTTCAGCGGGCCGCTGTGGCTGTGGCGGGGCAAGGCCAATGATGGCACGCCGACATCGACCGCCTGGCATTTCGTCACCATCGACGGTGCGGTTGCCGATGCGATCCGGGCCGCGTCACCGGGGCGCAGCGCCGCCTGGGGATCGGTGTATGTCCATGTCACGGTCGGCGGCAGCCGCTGGCAGACCTCGGTTTTCCCCAGCAAGGAGGTTCGCGGCTATCTGCTGCCGATCAAGGCCGGCGTGCGCAAGGCGGAACGGCTGGCGGAAGGCGATATGGTGGCGCTGACCATCGCGGTGTAGCGCTATACCGCCGGGGCCGTGACCTCGCTGGTTTCCACCCGGCCTACCATCACCGGCCGCAACCCGTCACGCTTGCCGACCAATACGACATGGTGTCGATCGGGCAAGGCTTCGACCTGCCAGTCGAGCACGTCGAACATTGCTTCATCGAGGCGCAGCGCCAGCGGTTCGCGCAGCCAGCCGTGCGACAGCGCGTGCCACGGCCGCCGGGCGCGCACCACCAGCACGGCAAGCCCGGCCGGCGCCAGCACGCGCCACAGTTCGCGCAGCATCAACCGTGGCTGCATCAGCGGGCACGACCACAGCGCCTTGTCGAACAACGCCTCGGTGAAGGGCAGGTGGTGCGGATCGGCACGGACGGTGCCGGGGCGGATATCGTCATCGATCGTGGCGACAAAGGCGACGCGTTCGAAATTTTCGCAATGCAGCGCGATGGCATCCGATGGCCGGCCCAGCACAAGCAGCCGGCCATGCCGCCCGCCGGCGAGAAGACGGGCGAGCGGCGGGGATTCCGGATGGGTGGTTTGCGTCATCGATCGCGTCCGATAGCCGCCGTCACCTCTCCCGGTCAGCCGCTATCGCTCAACACACAAGGCGATGCCCATGCCGCCCCCGATGCACAATGTCGCCAACCCGCGCTTCACATCGCGCCGGATCATCTCGTGGATCAGCGTCGTCAGCACGCGCGCGCCCGAGGCGCCGATCGGGTGGCCGATGGCGATGGCACCGCCGTTGACATTGACCTTCGTCGGATCGAGCCCGAGTTCCTGGCCGACCGCCAGTGCCTGCGCCGCAAAGGCTTCATTGGCTTCGATCAGGTCGAGATCGGCAACGCTCCAACCGGCCTTTTCCAGCGCCTTTTTCGACGCCGGCACCGGCCCGATGCCCATCACCGCCGGGTCGACGCCCACCGATGCCCAACTAGCGATGCGCGCCAGCACGGGGGCGTTGCGGCGGCTGGCTTCGGCTTCGCTCATCACCACCAGCGCGGCGGCGCCATCGTTGAGGCCGCTGGCGTTGGCGGCGGTGACGCTGCCATCCTTCTTGAAGGCGCCGCGCAGGCCCGAAACGCTGTCGATGGTCACGCCGTCGCGGATATATTCATCGGTATCGACGACGGTATCGCCCTTGCGGCCCTTGATGGTGACGGGCGCGATCTGGCCCTTGAAATGTCCTGCGGCGCGCGCCGCGCTCGCCTTGTTCTGGCTGGCGACGGCGAATTCATCCTGCGCGGCGCGGCTGATCTGGTAGCGTTCCGCCACATTTTCGGCTGTGATGCCCATGTGATAGCCGTTGAAGGCATCCCACAGCCCGTCCTTGATCATCGTGTCGATCAGCTCGATGGCACCCATCTTGGTGCCGCCGCGCATCGATTGGGCATGGGTCGACAGGCTCATCGATTCCTGGCCGCCGGCGATCATGATGCGGGCATCGCCCGCCTGGATCGCCTGTGCCGCCAGGGCGACGGCGCGCAGGCCCGAACCGCAGACCTGGTTGACGCCCCACGCCGGGCTTTCCTGTGCGATGCCGGCGAGCATGGCCGCCTGGCGCGCCGGGTTCTGGCCCTGGCCGGCGGTGAGCACCTGGCCGAGGATCACTTCGTCGATTTCGCCGGCATCGACACCGGCATCGGCCATCGCCGCCATGATCGCCGCCTTGCCCAGTTCATGCGCCGGCACGCTGCCGAAGGCGCCCATGAAACTGCCGACAGCGGTGCGGCGGGCGGCAGTGATAACGGTTCCGGTCATGGTCAGGCTCCCCGAAGGACGATGCGATTCGTTGCGCGCGAACGCTAGAGGCTGGCGGGGCGAATTGCCAGAGTGACGCGATCACCCACCGCCGCGCAGAAAGGCGGCCAGCGGACCCCACAGCAAATCAGGCGCCCGGCCACCGACAACCATGCCGACATGGCCCGCCGCGAGCGGCAGCGGTGTGCCGATGCCCAGCGTCGACAGCGCCGCACCGGGCGGCACGATGCGGTCGCGTGTCGCGATGATGTCGAGAATGGGAATGCCCAGCGCCGCCGGGTCGATGCGGGTGCCGGCGATGGTCCAGGCGCCGCTACCCGGCGCATCGTCGCGATAGAGTGTTTCGGCGAGGGTGCGCGCCGTGGCGAGCGACAGTGCGGCGCCGGTGTTCGACCAATCCTCCAGCGTGGCAAAAGCCGACACATCGGCGTCGGAGGCGCCGGCCAGCCGGGAATATTTGGCCAGCACGCCGGCTTCGTCGAGCGCCCAGAAGGCCGGTTGCAACAGCTCGATCGGCAGCGCGCCCAATTGCGTCGCCAAGGGCTCGGTGCGCGCCCACCAGTCCGCCAGCCGCGGCCGGGCATCGCCATAGCCGGCAAAATGCCACGGCGCCGCCAGCAGCGCGACGCGGTTCACCCGGCCACCCAGCAGCGCCGCCGCTGCCAGCGCCAGCGTACCGCCGAGGCAATAGCCGGCGAGCGCGACCGGCTCACCCAGCCCGGCAACCAGCGGTACCAGCCGATCGGCGACCAGCGCTTCGATGCCGAGCGGCGCGGTTTCGCCCCAATCGACCGAAACCGGCCGCAGCCCGCGCGCCGCCAGCCCGGCAAGCAGCGAATTGCCCGGCGCCAGGTCGAGGACATGCGCCGGGTTGATCAGTGACGGGATGATGACAACCATCGGCCCGCTGCCGCCGTGATCCTTCAGGCTGACGCTGCCGATACGGGCAATTTCGGGATATTCGTGGCGGGGGATGGCCGTCGGCGCGCCCTGATAGCGGCGCAGCCCGGCCAGCACCGCCCGCATGCGCACCGGATCGTCGCCGCAAAGCCTTGTCATCATGGCCAGAAACACCGGCAAGGGGTGCGGGCCGCGGCTACGTTGCGGCGCAACATCGATGTGTGTTACACGCGTCGCTTCGTGAGTATCAGGATTTTCCATGGCCAACGCATCCACAACCGCTGCTGACGGCCAAAAGGCCGGCGAATCGCCGGTGGTGATCAAGAAATACGCCAATCGGCGTCTCTATAACACCGAAAGCAGCAGCTATATCACGCTCGACCATCTGGCCACGATGACCCGCCAGGGCCGTGATTTCCAGGTTTTCGATGCGCGCAGCGGCGAAGACATCACCCGTTCGGTGCTCACCCAGATCGTCATGGAAGAAGAAGCCGGCGGCCAGACCATGCTGCCGGTGCCGTTCCTGCGCCAGATCATCTCGATGTATGGCGATTCGATGCAGGGCATGGTGCCGCACTATCTCGAAGCATCGATGGCGGCGTTTTCCGAAAACCAGAACAAGTTTCGCGATGCGGCGCTTAAGCCCTTCGAACAGCTCGCCAAGCAGAATCTGGCGCTGTTCCAGGCCGCCTCGGACATGTTGGGCGCCACCGCGCTTGCCAAGGGGCGCCCGGCCACCGCGCCCGCTGCCACCACGCCCGCTGCCGCCCCGGCGTCTGCCGACAGCGAAGCCGAATTGGCGGCGTTGAAGGCGCAGCTCGCTGCTCTCCAGGCGCGGCTCGACGGGCTGCCCAAGGCCTGACGCCCGCGCCGCTGTGCCGCGGCGACGCATTTGAAGTCTTTGCGACATTTCGAGCGGCAAGACGCTTGCCCGCCGGGCAGCGCATCGCTATTAGCCGGCCCGGGGAATGGGTGCCCGGTCCCGGGTATCCTGGACGGTCGCGCAGGGGTGCCTCGGCCAGGGGGTCGGGTACATCTGCAGCCGGCGGGTGGAGAATTGCGTAATGACTTCGATTGTTTCGATGCGCGATGCCGACGGAAACAACAACGCCGATACCATGACAGCGACGGGCAATGACGAGATGGCGGGGTCGGGAACCGAACGCCTGCCCGCAGGCTATCGCCCGACGGTGGACGAAGAGTTCATGAACCCGCGGCAACTCGCCTATTTCCGCCGCAAGCTGCTCGACTGGAAGGAGTCGATCCTGCAGGAAGCGGCCGGCACGCTGGAAACGCTGAAGGCCGAGCCGATGCGTGAACCCGATGTCACTGATCGTGCGTCGAGCGAGACCGATTGGGGCATCGAACTGCGCACCCGCGATCGCCAGCGCAAGGTTATCAGCAAAATCGATTCGGCGTTGCGGCGGATCGAGGCCGGCGATTACGGCTATTGCGAAGTCAGCGGTGAGCCGATTTCGCTGCAACGGCTGGAAGCGCGGCCGATTGCGACGATGACGCTCGAGGCGCAGGAGCGGCACGAGCGGGACGAGAAGATTACACGGGATGAGTGAAGCGCGGCCAAGCGTAGCGTAGCTACGCGCGGACTCGCGCAAGCTCGGCCAGCGGGGCGGAGCGCGCTCTTGCGCGCCGAACCCGTATGACGCCGGCATGGGCTTTGCCCATGCACTTGCTTTTACCTCTCCCCCTGCGGGAGAGGTCGGACTCGCGAAGCGAGCCGGGTGAGGGGTGGTGGCGGGTTCAAATCAGAAAGCAGGCAAGGGCATGGGCAAAGCCCATGCTGACGTCAGACGAGTTCGGTTGACCTTAGGGTCAACCACCTCGCTGGCCGAGCTTGCGCGAGTCCGCTTCCAACGCTGCGCGTTGGGCGCAACCGCGCGGCGCTTAATGCAACCGGTCGATTTCTTCCTTCAGCTTCAGCTTCTCCCGCTTCAACTGCGCCAGCTTCGCCTGGTCCGGAAGCGGGCGGCGGGTTTCCGCGGTGACCGATTCATCGAGACGGGCGTGCCGGGCAGTCAGGCTGGCGAGGTGCGCATTGGCCATGGAAGTCTCCCTTTGGTGCCATCGGGGATAATGGCTGTGGTTGGGATCGTGGATGCTTTCACGAACGGCTGCGCTTGTCCATGGTTGCATTTATATTGATGCTGCGACGATAAGTTGGTGTGTCGGGGCAGCGGCAGGGCCCAGATGTGGTAGGCAAGCGTGGTCGCGGCGCGATGATTCGGCGGCCAGGGGAGCGGACGGCGTGGAAGAGACCGAAATCCGGACGCGAATCGAAATTGCCCGCCGCGATCACCGTGATCTCGATGCCGCCATCGAAGCGCTGCGCCTGATGCCCAATGTCGACATGATCCAGTTGCAGCGCTTCAAGAAACGCAAGCTGCGGCTGCGCGATGAAATCGCCCTGCTCGAAGACATGCTGATCCCCGATATCATCGCCTGAGGCGCGGGTTTTCCTACTGCCATGCCCTGTGATATACTGCTCAGTGATATGCTGACTTGTGCCAAACGCGGACCAATCGCCATGACGCGCGTCCCTGTTGCCTTTTTGCTGCTGCTCGCCAGCCTTGTCGGGCCGGTGGCGCCGGCGGGCGCGGCATCGGCGGCCGCGGTCATCGGCACCGGCTATGCCCGCAACTGCTTCGATGCCGCGACCAGGAAACGCGCGCTGCGCGAAGCCCTGCGGCTGTGCGATTCGGCGCTGCTCGATGACGCGCTGGCGACACGCGATCGCGCCGCGACGCTGGTCAACCGCGGCATCATCAACATGCAGGCGCGCAAGATCGACGCGGCGCTGGCCGATTATGACGCCGCGATCAAATTGTCCCCCGAAACCGCCGAAGCCTGGATCAACAAGGGTATCGCGCTTGTCCAGATCGGCAATCGCGATGATGAAGCCGTCGCCTTGTTGACCGAAGGCATCGCGCGCAGCCCGCAGCAACCGGCGGTCGCCTATTATTCGCGCGCTATTGCCTATGAAGGGCTGGGCCGGCCGCGCCAGGCCTATGAAGATTACAGCCGCGCTGCACAACTCGATCCCGATTGGACCCAGCCAGCCGAACAGTTGCAACGTTTCAAGGTGGTGCGCGGCAAGACGATGAGCGGTTGAAAAAAGGGCCTTCGCCGCGTGGCGAAGGCCCCTTTCTCCGGCGCGGTGCCTATTCCGCCGCGAGGCGGGATTCGACCCTGTCGGCCGCTGCCAGCGCCGGGCCGATGGCGACTTTGCGCGGCTTCTTGTGCTCGGGAATTTCGCGCACCAGTTCGATGTGGAGCAGGCCGTTGGCATAGCTGGCGCCGGTCACCTTGATGGTGTCGGCAAGCTGGAAACGCCGCTCGAAGGCGCGCTTGGCGATCCCGCGATGCAAATAGACGCGGGCCTCGCCCTCGGCTTCAGGCAGCGCTGCGCCGGTAACCACCAGCGTGTTTTCCTGCACCGTCAGGTCCAGCTCGCTTTCCGCAAAGCCGGCGACCGCCATGGCGATGCGATAGGCACCATCGCCAAGCTTTTCAATGTTGTAGGGCGGGTAGCTGCTGTCACCGCCATCGACCCGGCCGGCGAATTCCACCAGGCGGTTGAGGTTTTCATAGCCGATCGACGAGCGCAGCAGCGGGGAGATGTCAAAAGCACGCATGGGGCATGTCCTTTCAAAAAGCGTATTGCCACAATATCCCCGCCCGAGGGGCCGGGGGGTGTCGACGCCCCGATTGGCAACGCCGACGCCGCAGAGATGGCGCGCGTTTTCGGGCTTTCAAGAGGGGCTGGGCAGTGGCCGGGCGGCTGTGGCACAACGCTGCCATGAAGACCGAGCAGCGCCGCGCCGTGGAGGCCTTGTATCGCGACGCGGTAGCGCTCGCCGACGCGGCGCGTACCTGGTTCGACGGGCCGGGAGCGCGCTGGCGGGCGACGCTCGATTGCGCCGATCAGGCGCTGGTGGCGACCGAAAGCCTGGCGACGACGGCGCGGTTGCTGGCGATCATCGCCTGGGCGCTCGACCGGCGGCACGCGACGGCGATCCCGCCCTTTGTGCGCCGCGACGCCGAAACCCCGGTGGCAGCGCCGTTGATCGGAAAGCCCGGTGGCGAGATTGCTGCGGCGGCTCGGCGCTTGACGGCGCGCGCCGTAGCGTTGACATCTGCAAGCGATCCAAAGCCGCCGCCGCCGGCGGCCAACTCAACGCCGCCGCCGCCGGCCAATTTATGGCGCCTTTCATGAACCCTTTTCACCTTGCGATCCCGGTCGACGATCTTGCCGCCGCCCGGCATTTTTATGGCAATGTGCTCGGCTGTCCCGAAGGGCGATCTTCACCGATCTGGATCGATTTCGATTTTTACGGCCACCAGTTGGTCGTCCACCAGGCGCCGCGCAGTGCGATCACCCGCAACCCGGTCGATGGTGATGCCGTGCCGGTGCCGCATTTCGGGCTGGTGCTCGATTGGGCGGCGTGGGAAGCGCTGGGCGCGCGGATCGCCGCCGCCGGGGTCGCGTTCGAACTGCCGCCGCATGTCCGCTTTGCCGGCAAGCCTGGCGAACAGGGGACGTTCTTCCTGTTCGATCCGGCCGGTAACGCGCTGGAATTCAAGGCGATGCGTAACCCGGACAATCTGTTCGCGGTGTAATTTGAGCCTGGCGAAGCAGCCGCCGGAGGCTTTTTTCCCTTACCCCAGTGCGCGCACCAATTGCCGTACGACGGCAATCCACGGCGCATCGAGGACGATCTGGCGGGCGCCGGGGGTGGCGGGCAGGATCTGCACGCGCCCGGCTTCGGTGGCGACAAGGCGCCCGAAGGCAAAGCCGCCGGCGGCGCGCGGGGTCAGCACGTCGCGGTTGATGGCACGGCCGAAATCATCCGGGCCCAGTCGTTCGGCCCAAAGCGCATCGCCGGCGCGGTAATCGCCATGCGCGACGTCGACGATGATGCCGACCATCGCAGCCGAGGGCGATGGCGGCAGCAAGGTCATCGGCTTGCGCGGTGCCGCGACACCATCACCGCCGATGATTGCTGCCACGGCCAGATCGCTGCGATCGGGCAGGGTAACCAGATCGGCGGCTTCGACCTGCAGCGCAGCGGCAATGCGGTTCAGCCAATCGACGGAGACGGTGCGTACCCCGGTTTCGAGTCGGCCGATGGTTTGCGCTGTTGTCGGCGGGCTGCACGCGAGTGCGACATCGAGCAGGGTCATGCCCTTGGCCTTGCGGGCTTCGCGGATACGCGTCAACATCGGCTATTCCTGTTACATGAACCTTATAGGTTATCTCTGTCCTACACTATTGCTTCTGTGGCAAGCGCAATCTTCAAGCTGAACCACAGGAGCGAACCATGAAGGCACATTCGACTCGCGAACCCGATATTGCGGCGGAGCCGATGAACCGTTTGCTGGCGACGCGGCGGCTCAGCCCGTCCGATGCGATCGACCGGGTTGCCGTGACGGTCAATCTCGCCGAATCGCCGCTTGCCTGGCTGGTACGGCGCGGCATGGTTTCGACGCGACAGTTCGAGGCGAGCGAGCGCTTGCGCGGTGATTTCATGCGCGCCGGCCAGGCGCCGCGGGTGACGATGCGCTGGGACCCGGCGCCGGGCGGCCGCAGCGCCGGTGGCGGCATGGACCCGACGACGTCACAGTTGAGCGCCCGCCAGCGTTTCGATGCGGCCGTGGCGGCGGTCGGCCCGGGGCTCAGCGATGTCCTGTGGCGCGTCATCTGCCTGGGCGAAGGCCTGGAAACCGCCGAACGGGCGCTGCAATGGCCGAATCGTTCGGGAAAACTCGTACTGCTGCTGGCACTGGATCGGCTCGTCACGCATTATCATCTCGACTGAGTCGCCCCTGAAGGAATTGCCATGCGCCTGCGCCCCCTGTTCTCGTTGCTTGCCCTGCCGCTGTTGTTCGCCTGTGCCAATTCGGCGGGGACGTCGATGGGCAAGACCCGTGCCGCGCCGCCCGCGGCGATCATCGGCACCAGCCTGATCGGCAGTAACGGCCAGATCGTCGGCAACGCCGTGCTGACCCAGGAGGCGGAGGGCACCCGCATTGCCCTGACGGTAACCGGCATCGCCATCGGCACCCATGCCGTCCACCTCCACACCTCCGGGCGCTGCGATACGCCGGCGTTCACCAGCGCGGGCGGGCATTTCAACCCGGCGATGAAGCAGCACGGCAATCTCAACCCGATGGGCGATCATGCGGGCGATCTGCCCAATCTGGTGGTCGGCGATGATCACCGCGGCACACTGGATTTCGTGCGGCCCGGCCTGCGGATTATCGATGGCGCGACGCCGTTGCTCGATGCCGATGGCGCGGCGTTGATGGTCCATGCCGGGCCCGATGATTTCGCCAGTGATCCGGCGGGCAATGCCGGAGGCCGCATCGCCTGCGGCGTCGTGGCGCGAACGCCCGCAAAGCCCTGAAATAACGGGAAATAATGGGGCGATCGACGGGGATTGAACCCGCAACCTCCGGTACCACAAACCGGCGCTCTAACCAATTGAGCTACGATCGCCACGGCATCGGCGTGCACCGATGCGAGGCGACGCAGATAGAGGACGATGCGCCCGGGCGCAAGCGTTGCTGTGGCGGCCCGGCGCTTTCCGCCTTTCCTTGGCGGTATTGATGTATTATTGCGCCTTTGCGTAATTACCTTATCAAAAAAATTCAGCCCGAGGTGCGCGATGATCTTCGATGCCGGCGATTTCGATGCCCATGAAGCGGTGCATTTCGCGCATGACGCCGCCACCGGATTGACCGCGGTGATTGCGGTGCATTCGACCCATCTTGGCCCTGCCGCCGGTGGTTGCCGCTGGTGGGCCTATGCCGATGATCGCGCCGCGATGACCGATGCGCTGCGCCTGTCGCGCGGCATGAGCTACAAGAACGCCATGGCCGGGTTGCCGATGGGCGGCGGCAAGGGCGTCATCATGAAGCTCGAAACGGCGCCCAAGACCGAGGCACTGCTCGAAGCCTTTGGCGATATCGTCGAGGGGCTGAACGGCCGCTACGTCACGGCCGAAGATGTCGGCATGAGCGACCATGACATGACCGTCATCGCGCGCCGCACCGCCCATGTTTCGGGCCTGCCGGTCAGCGGCGGCGCGGTGGGCGGCAACCCCGGGCCATGGACGGCGGAAGGTGTGTTTGTCGGCATGCGCGCCGCGGTGGCGCACAAGTTGGGGCGCCATGATTTCAAGGGGGTGCACGTCGCCATCCAGGGCCTTGGCAGCGTTGGCGGTGCATTGGCCGAAAAGCTGGCGGTGGCCGGCGCGGTGCTGACGCTCGCCGATATCGACGACGCGCGGGCGCGTGGCTTTGCGGCGCGGCTGGGCGGCCGGGCCGTGCCGGTTGCCGAGATTGCGCGGGTGCCGGCCGATGTGTTCAGCCCCAATGCGCTGGGTGCCGGGCTCGATGCCGAAACGATCGCCGGGCTGCGGGTTGCAATCGTGGCGGGGGCGGCGAACAACCAGTTGGCAACACAAGATGACGGTGCGCGGCTGGCGGCGCGCGGCATCCTGTATGCGCCGGATTATGTCATCAATGCCGGCGGGATCATCAATGTCGTTGCCGAATATCTGGGGCATGGCGATGTGCCGGCGGTGGCGCGGGCGATCGCGCTGATCGAAGGGCGGCTGGCGGATATCTTCACCGAATCGGACCGCAGCGGCTTGGCGACCGATGCGGTGGCGGACGCGATGGCGCGGCGGTTGTTCGGGCGGTAGGCGAATATTCTCCCTCCCCCTTGAGGGGAGGGCGACTCGCGAAGCGAGCGGGGTGGGGGTTCACAATTGTCGACACTCGAACTCCCACCCCGCTCGGCTGACACCGAGTCGCCCTCCCCGCAAGGGGGAGGGAGTCAGTAGTCTTTCTTCCACTGCAAGTTCGCGCTCGTGCCGCCCAGTGTCTGCACCGTCGACAGGATCGACAGCGACCGCGTCAGCGACACTTCGATATTCGTCGCGGTATAGCCCTGCGCATCGGTCGCCAGCTCCACATAGACGTTGCGGCCGATGTATTGCCCGGCGGCGAGCGCGGTCTTGCGGCCGGTGGCCTGGTCGGCGGGCAGGATGCGCAGCCGGTCGATGCCCAGCCCCTTGCGCACCGAATTGATCGGGTTGAAGCCACCGCCGCTGCCGCGCAGCGAGGCGAGCGCGCCGGCAAGCTGCACGGCTTCGGGCGCCGACAAATTGGTCACCGAATCGCCGAACAGCACGCGGCTGAGCACTTCATCCTCGGGCAATGCCGGCACCGAGCTGAACTTGATTTCGGGGCGTTGCGCCGTGCCATCGATATCGAGTTGCGCGGTGAAACCCGAAGCACTGCTGGTCGCGGCGATATCGATGCGCGGGTCAGGCGGATAAACGCCCTGGAAGCGCACATCGCCCTTGGTGAGGCTGAACCGCTTGCCGGCAAAATCATAATCGCCGCGCACCAATTCGACCCGGCCACTGATTTCGGGCGTGGTGGCGCCGCCCCTGATCTTCAGGTCGGCGCGCCATTCGGCTTCCACCCCCATGCCCGACAGGAACAGCCGGCGGTCGCCCTTGACGCCCAGGTTGAGCAGCCAGCGCGTCGGCGGGGCATAGGCGACGACCCGGCGGCCAAGGACCTTGGTGTTCTTTTCGGTCACATAAAGCATCGGCACGGTGACGGCGTTCGACCGGCCGATATTATAGACGGCGCGATCGATGACGAGATTGCCCGAAAAGACGCCGCCATATTCGTCGGTGGCGATCCGCACATTGCCGCTGGCGCTGCCGGCGAAATCATCGCGGTTGACCAATTTGGCGTTCTTCAATTGCAGGCGGATATCCATGGGGAAGGCGCGTTCGGCCGACAGGTCGATGCCGCCGCTGCCGGTGATGCTGCCATCGCTGCCGACGCGGCCCGAAAAGCGCGTCAGGTCGAGGCGCGAATTGGTGAAACGGCTGGCGAGCGAGACCTGGTCGATCACGGCGCCGAGCGCGGTGCTTTCCAGCCGCGCGCCTTCGCTGCGCAACGTGCCGGCGAGTTTGGGATCGCCGACATCGCCGGTGATATCGGCGACGATCGACACCGGGCCGCGCACATCGATCGCTTCGACCCCGGACAACCCCCACAGCGCCTGCGCCGGGCCATTGTAGCGCAATTGCGCAAAGATCGGGCTGGCGAAGATGCGATCCTTCAACGGCGTGTCGCCTGCTGCCACCGGGCCGATGCGTGCCTGAGCGCGGCCCTCCACCCGGCCGCCGCGGACGATGACGGCGCGGGCGATGGTACCGGCCGCCGACAATTCGGCATTGAGCCCGACATCGATCGGCAGCGACGCCGATGCGATCCCGGCGCGCGACAGATTGTTGAGTTTCAGGCTGGCGGTGCCGGTCGGCACGCTGCCGGCTGACAGCGCCATGTCGACAGTGCCCGATACCCGGCCGCTGACATCGAGCGCCGGCCACGCAACGGTGAGCAGCGCCAGCGACACCTTGTCGAACCGCGCCCGCAGCGCGCTGCGATCCCCGAAGGCGCCCGACACTTCGGCGCGGCCATCGGGGGTGACGATGCTGACCGGTGCCAATTGCCAGCTATTGTCGGCACGCGTCAGGCGGATCGGCCCGCTGAGGGTGATCGCCTTGCGATCAAGGGTGCCGTTGCCGGTGATGGTGACGCTGTCGGGGTCGAATTCGGCGCTGGCGGTCAGGCTGAAGGGCAGGGTGGTGCTGCCGCGCGCGCTGCCGCTGGCGCTGCCGCGGCCATCGGCATAGCGGACGCTGCCCTTGGCATTGTCGATGCGCAGGCCATCGCGTTCGATGCCGGTGAAATCGAAATTGCCGGTGATGCCGGGGCTGCCCGCCTGTTTGCGATCGGGGATCAGCGCGACCAGCGCCAGGCTGCCGCTGTCGATGCTGACCGGGGTGGCCAGCGCCAGTTGGGCATTTTGCGCGGTGGCGCTGATATCGGCACGCTGAACCGAGCCGGCGGCAGACAGCAGCGCGGCGCCGGTGAAACCCGGGCCGGCAAAGCCGATGCGGCCGGCGAAAGGCCCGGCGGCGGTCTGCACGATGCGGCCGCTGCCATCGATGCCGGCGATGCTGGCACTGGCGATTTCGATGGCGATGGGGTCGGTGGCGGTGTTGATCAGCCCCATGCCGGTGACCGGGCCATAATTCGACCCGCCAAGCGCGGTAAAGCGCCAACCGCCGGGCGCCGGCGCGACATGCGCCGCGACGTGCACCAGCCCGATGCCGAGCCCGGGCCTGGCCAGGATGACATCGACGACCGGAGCGTCGATCGGCCCGGCGAGTTGCAGCGACACGGGGCCGTAATCGCGCGCGGTGCCGCTGCCGCTGGCGGTGATGATCCCGAACGGTGTGCGGCTGCCGCTGGCAGTCAGGTTGATTCCCGGCGCGGTGATGCGGGTGTTGCGGAAAATGAGCGACAAGTCGGGCGCCACGTCGAAATCGGCGGTGATGGCGGGCAGGCCATCGGCGATGCTGGCAAAAAAGCCATTGTCGAGCCGTGTGACCTTGATCGCGGTGCGGCCGATGACCCGTGCCGCATCGCCCGCCGGAGTGACGCGCACATCGGCATCGATATCGGCAAGCCCGAGCCCGGCAATCGCATAGCGTGGCAAGGCTGCCTTGGCTGTCACCACGTAATCGGCGGTGGCGAGGGTGACGACGGCATTGGCGGTGCCCGACAGGCGATCGCTGCGGAAGCGCAGGCCCGTGCCGACCAGCCGGCCATTGGCGATGACCAGCGGGCCATCGATGTGGATGCCGGTGAGCAGCGGATCGCCATAATCGCCGGTGCCGGTCAGCCGCCGGGCTGTCAGGCTGACGGGAATTGTAAACGGCACGTCGCCGGCACGCACGATGCCGGCGGCGCGGACATCGCTGGCAACCCGGGTGCCGAAACTGGCGGTGGCGGCGGTCAGGCGATAATCGACCAGCGGCGCGGCGAAGGTGCCGGCGACCTGTGCGACCAGCCGCACGTCGCGGCCCCGCACCTGGGGATGCAGCACCGACGGATCGAGCAGCCGGGCATCGAGCCCCAGGTTGCGAATGCTTTCATCGCCGAAATCGACCCCGCCGCGGGCATTGAGCGCCAGTGCCCGGCTGGCCAGCGCGGCGGTGATCGTGGTGCTGCCATCGCGGGCCATCGCGGTCGCATCGATGCGCACTTGCGGGCCGAGCAGGCGGGCGGTGAGCCCCGACAACAGCCGCGCCGGCGCCGCCGTGCCATGCACGCCGAAATCGCCGGCCCGCGCCGAAATCGCCAGGTCGGCGAGCGGCGTGCCCGCCAGCGTCGCCGCCAGCCGGCCTTGCCAGATTTTCCAGCTGCCATCGCCATCAAGGCTGATGTCGATCGGCTGGGCAATGCCCAACAGCCCGGTGATGGCGCCGTCGGCGGGGGCCTTCACCTGCGCCGCCATGTCGAACCGGTCGCGATCGGGCTCGGCATCGAGCTTCAGCCGGATGGCGTCGCCGCTGCCTTTCAGGCTGCCATCGGCAAGGGTGAGCGCCACCAGGTCGAGCCTGGCGCGGCCCGCCCGGATATCGGCGCTGCCGCCCAGCCCGAGCACATGCCGCCTGCCGGCAACCGGGGCTTCGAGGATCAGCCGGTCGATCTTCAACCGCGCGATATCGAAATCGAAATCGGGCAGGATGCGATCATCCTGGCTGGGCAGCAGTTGCGGCCGGCGCAGCACGCGGACGACCGGCGCCAGCAGATAGCGGGCGGTCAGGCGCTTCTGGAGCAGATCGAGCGGGCGCCAATCGACCGACAGCAGGGGGATTTCGACGAACACGCCCTTGGGATCGCCGATGCGGATATCGTGGATGACCGCCTTGCCGAAGATCGAGCCATCGATGCGGCCGGCCTCCACTGTCATTCCCGAATTCAATTTGTAGCCCGGCAATTGCCGCACAATGAAGGCGCGGCCATTTTCGGTGTCCAGCCAGCGCACCCCGCCATAGGCGGTGATCGCCAGCAGCAGCACGCCGAGCACGACCATCATCAGCACCCGCGCGACGCCGCGGCCGCTGGCCATGCCGGAAAGACGCGGTGCGGGTGCGTCGGCCATCGTCAGAACGCCTGGCCGATGGAAACATAGAAGGCAATGCGCGGATCGCCCGGCGAGCGTGTGATCGGGGTTGCGACATCGATGCGGACCGGGCCGAAGCTGGTGAAATAGCGCAGGCCCACCCCGGCGCCAATTTTCAGATCGGTGAACCTGGGCAGCGAGGTGGCATAGACCTGGCCGGCATCGACAAAACCGACAAGGCCGATATCGTTGCCGAACAAATTGGTGCGATAGCGGACTTCGAACGCGGCTTCGGTCAGGCTGTTGCCGCCGGTGGGGGAGCCATCGATATCCTTGGGGCCGACCCCCTGGAAATCGAAACCGCGCACCGAGCCGCCGCCGCCGGCATAGAAACGCCGGTCGGGCGCGATGCGGCCGCGGTTGGCACCGGCGATCGCGCCGAAATGCACCCGCCCGGCGAGCACCACATTGCCGAACGGACGATAGGCGGATGCTTCCAGCTGCGCCTTGACGTAATTGAAATTGGCGCCACTGCGCAGGGTGAATTCGGGCGAGATGCGGCTGGTCAGCCGGAAACCGCGCGACGGGTTGAGCAGATCGTCGGACTGGTCCCAGGTGACGTTGCTGGGCAAGGCAAGGATGAAATAGGTGTTGTTCGGATCATTGGGTGCCGAACGGTCGCGCTGGCGGGTGACCAGCGCTTCGGCGCCGACCGAATAGGTCCAGGGCTTTTGCCAGATGATGTTCGATTCGCGCGCCAGCGCCCCGCCGATGCCGAAGGTGGTGGCATCGAAGGCGTTTTGCTGTTCGGCCGAAATGCCGGCGCGGGCCGACAATATCTGGTCACGCTTCTTGAAATTGCGGCGCTGGAATTCGGCGATCAGCACCTGTTCGCGTTCGGCCGCAACGCCGCGGACGGTAAGGCCGCCTTCGGGTTTGAACAGGTTGCGATGGGTCCAGCTCGCTTCGGCGCGCAGGCCCTGGCCGGTCGAATATCCGCCCCTGGCCGAAATCGTGCGCACCGGCGCGCCTTCGGCGGTTATCATCAGGTCGACGGGCTGGATACCGTCGGCGCCGGGCGGTCCGGCGGCGACCGGCTTGATGGCGATGCTGCCGAACAGGCCGGTCTGGATCAGCGCGCGGCGCAGATCGTCGCGCCCGGCTTCGGTGTAGCGATCGCCGGGCTTGAAGCGCGCCAGCGTCGCGACATGGGCATCCGACAGGCCTTGCGTTTCGCCGGCGATATGGATGGTGCCATGATTGCCGCGCGCGCCGAGATCGATACTCTGCAACAAGGATGCGGTCCGCGTGGCGTGATCGACGACGATCTCGGGCTTGCCGAAGACCGGAAAGGGGTAGCCGGCATCGGCAAGCCTGACGAGCAGGCTATCCTGCGCCGCGTTGACCCGCGCCGCGTCGATCGCATCGCCGGGCTTGACGCCGATCAGCGGCAGCACGATCGCCGCCGGATCGGCCACCGCGGCAGCATCCGGCGCCACCACGCTGATCGAATCGAAATGGTACAGCGGGCCGGGGTCGACAGCGAGACTGACGCGCACCGGCGTATCGGCTTTATCGGCGGTGTCTGCGGCGGTAATGGCGATCTGTGTCGTGCCGCCATAATAGCCGACGGAACGCAGCAATTGGTCGACGAGATCGCGATCTTCCGCCGTGCGCCGGTTGATCTGGGCGAGGTTCGAAACATCGCCGCGCTTGGTCCACAATGATGACAGGGCGCGAAATTCATCATCGAGCCCCAGCACCGCGAGGCCCTTGATCTCGACGGTGTAGCGCACGTCTCCGGCGGCGGCGACGGGTTCGGCGTCGCTGGTTGATTCGATCGTCGGCCAGGGCACATTGCCGGGCAGCGGCGCGAATTCCTCCAGCCGGGGTTCGCCCGTCGGCAACGGGCCTTCCGGCGGGTCGGCAATCGGCACTTGCTGCGCCGCGGCGGTGCCGGCCAGCACGGCGCTGGCGGCCAGCAGCACAGCGAGCCGCAGCCAGCGACCAGTCAGTTGCGAGGGCGGCGTCGATAACACCCCTGGTGTCTAGACCCTTGCAGCGCTGCCGCAAAGCCGCAGCGGCGGTGACAGGGCTTGGCGCGGCCCCTGCCATCGTGCCAAAGCACCGCCATGGCGAACAATCCTTCCGTAAACCCCGATGCCCCTGCAAAACCGCCGCGCCGTGGCGGTGGCTGCCTGATAGCGGCCGGCGTGATGATCGGCCCGGTCATCGGCGTGATGTTCGGCGAAACCTCGCTCGGGCTGGTCGCCGGCCTTGTGATCGGCATTCTGGCGGCGGTCGGGCTGGCCGTGGCGGACCGCAAGCGCTGAGCCTGGGTCGAAGCGTCAGTTCAGCCGCCGCCCGACCCAGACCACCCGGCCGATGACCGTTACCGCCGCCGGGTCGCAATCGTCCCAGCTCGGATAGGCATCATTGTCGCTGCGGATCGTCAGCCGCCGGGTTGCGGGGTTGACCGACAGCCGCTTGACCAGCAACGCATCATCGGTGCGCAGCACGTAGATGCCATCGCGCAGCCGATCGCGATCATCGGCATCGACGAGGATCTGGTCACCATCGGCGAGGGTGGGCAGCATCGAATCACCCTCCACGCCGATCACCGACAG
>JBBRVH010000022.1:0-37345 GCA_038246995.1 Sphingomonadales bacterium | reverse complement strand
GCCCTGATGCGCAGCCTCTACCACGCCGATGCGGTGGAGGATCATGGCGCCTTTTTTCAGGGGCTGGCGCACGATTTTATCGATCGGCTGCCCGAAATCCAGGCGCCGATCGACATCCTTCAGCACCATGTCACCAGCCACAGCATCGTCGTCGCCGGCGACCGCGCGGAAGGCGAGGTCTATGTGCTGGCCATGCACCGGGTGCAGCGCGGCGCCGGCGATGCTGTTACGGGGCATCACAGCGGCGATGCTGTTACTGGGCATCACAGCGGCGATGCTGCCTTCGATGTGCTGGTCGGCGGCCGCTACCTCGATGGTTATGAATGCCGCGACGGCGCCTGGAAATTCAGCCGCCGCGCCATCGTCGCCGATTGGGCGCATGTCTGGGATCCGTCGATCATCGCGCTCGATCATGCCATGGTGGCGGGATCGCTGATCGGCCGCGCCGGGCCGGAGGATCCGTCGTATCGGCTGCTCGGGCTGCTGCCGCGGGGTGGCTGAATGCCTTCCCCGTTTGCGCGGCGGGCGACTCGCGCATGGAGCGGTGTGGGGCAGCAAACCCCAACGCTTGTGAACCCCCACCCCGCTCGGCTGGCGCCGAGTCGCCCTCCCCGCAGGGGGGAGGGAGTTGGAACAGTCCTCTATTCCATATCGAGGCTATGGTCGGCGTCGGTAATCCGCACGATGCGCGGGTTGTATTTCAACGTCTTCACCGCGATCGAGGTTTCGATGTGATGGACGCCGGGGATAGCGAGGATCTGGTTCGACGCGACGTCGTGCAGTTGGTCGAGATCGGCGAACAGCACCACCGCCAGGATGGTGAAGCGCCCCATGGTGATGATGACGGCGTTGACCGTGGGCAGGTTGGCGATCTGTCGCGCGATGCCCTGGACGTTCTGGATATCGGCCTGGATGCCGATGAAGGCGAGCTTGGCCGGGTCCTCGAGCTCGATGCTGGTGATCGCGGTAAAGGCGATCAGCCGTTCCTGTTGCAGGCGCTTGATGCGGCCGCGCACCGTGCCTTCGGTGACACCCAGGTCGGTGGCGATCTTGCGATTGCTGACCCGGGCGTCGCGCGCCAGAATGTCGATCAACTGCCGGTCGACGGCGTCGAGCTGGGGCGCGGTCATGCCAGCCCCCGCGCTTCAATGGGGGCAACGTCGAACTTGTACTTGACGACATCGACCGCGATCGCCGGCGTCATCGACCTTATGCCGTCGATCCGCGCCAGCCGTTCGAGCAGCAGCGTCTGGATTTCATCGAAATCATGGAGGACGACAAGGATATCGATGTCGTAGCGCCCGGTGACGAGGTGGGCGGCAAACACTTCGGGCAGTTCGCACAATTCGGCAGCAACGTCCGACGCCGGGCGGCCATCGACTTCGATGGCAATCTCGATCAGCACATTATAGCCGTGCGCGGCAAAATCCGACACGGCGACGACACGCAATTTGTCGGCATCCTCGAGCCGGCGGATGCGCGCCGATACGGTGGCGCCGGTCAGGCCCAGCCGGTCGGCGATCTGCTGGTTGGTCGCGCGGCCATTGGCGCGCAATTGCGCCACGATGCTGCGATCGACATCATCGAGAATAAAATCAGCCGCCATGCGTGCCCGCCGTCCTGTTCAAAGTCGTCCTGTTCAAAGTCGTCCTGTTCAGACCGGGATCAACTGCGCGGCGCTAAAGCCGCCGTCAACCGCTATGTTGGCGCCGGTGACAAAGGACGCAGCATCGGACAACAGGAACAGGATCACCGCCGCCACCTCCTCGGGCCGGCCGGGGCGGCGCAGCAGGTGCATGTTGGCAAAGGCGCTGTGCACGGGTTCGGGGATCATCGCGGTCATCGGCGTGGCGATATAGCCGGGGCTGACGGCATTCACCCGCACCCCGGCGGCACCATAATCGGCGGCGAGCGAGCGGGTCAGCTGCAACACGCCGCCCTTGCTGACATTATACGGTGTGTTGCCCTGGCCGCCGGTCATCCCGAAGATGCTCGCCACCGTGACGATGGCGCCGCCGCCCTGCGCGACCATGCCCGGCAGGATGGCGCGCGCGCACAGCATCGTGCCGGTCAGATTGACCGCGAGCGCCTGGTCCCAATCGGCAAGGTCCATCTCGGTCACCGCGCCGGGCACCGAAATGCCGGCGGAGGCGACAAGCCCGTCGATGCGGCCAAAGCGCGCTTCTGCGTCGGCAACTGCGGCCGCCACGGCTCCAGCATCACGGACATCGAGACTGATCGCGCTGTCGTCATTGCCGAGCCCGGCGGCCTGCGCCGTTGCCGCTGCATCGCTCCGATCAGCGGCAATCACCCGCCCGCCAGCGGCGCGCACGCCGCGCGCTGTGGCCAGGCCGATGCCCGACGCAGCGCCAGTGATGAAGATCGTCTTGTCGGCAAAATCGCTCATGCCGGTGGCACCCCCTGCATCAGGCCATCGAGCAGCCGCCGCTTCATCGGCGCCACCCAGTCGCGCGCCAGCGCCGGATGCAGCAGCCCGGCGGCGTCGAGCTCGTCACACAGCTTCATCTGGTGGGTGATGTCGAACAGGTCGATCTGGTCGGAAAATTTGCCGTCGCCGCCATAGGTGAGGAAGCTGACGCCATGGGTTTCATGAAAACTGCCGTCGGGCCGCAGCCCCGGCCCACGATTGGCCCAGCGGCTGAAGATGCGGTTGCCGTTGATCGCCCAATCGAGAATCGGGAAACGCCACCCCGCCCAGCCGGCGCCGACATCCATGTCGCGGCCATAATGCGTGGCGCGAATCGCGGCGCGGCTGGCGGCGTAGACCGGCATCACCCCGCCATAGGGGCAGAAATAGGTCGCGTCCTCATGGTAGAAGGCATCGGCGATCCAGGCCCAGGTGCCGCGGCGCTCAGCTTCCTCAAAGGCATCGCGCAGGCCGATGATGGCGGCTTCGACTTCGGCGTGGGGGTGGTTCATGGTGCGATCGACGCAAAGACGCTGCGGTCGAACGGCTGCACCGGCCGGATTTCCACCCATTCGGTCTCGAGACGCCGGCCGGCGAATTTCCAGGCACCAGCCTCGATGCGGTAATCGTCGTGATAGCGGATTGCCATGTCGAGGCACTGCCAGCCGCCGCCCGCTGCCGGCATGATGTGGCTGGCGGTGCAATAGGTATGGCCGTGCGCGGTGGCGGCGCCCGGCAGATGCTCGATCAACTGGTTGTGGACCTTGTGGAGGGTCTTGATGAACATCGCATCGACCTGGCCGACCATCAGGCGGAGCGCGTCATGACCGACGAAATCGGGGTCGGCGGCATCGGTGTTGCCGATGCTGCCATCATGCGTGAAGATCGCCAGCAGCGCTTCGGCATCACAGGCATCGATCGCCGCCGCGTAGCGCAGGCCGAGCCGGCGCAGCGTTTCGGCCTCGGTCATGCCGCGAACGCCGCCGCCAGATTGCCGCCGCCATGATCGATCCAGCCCTGCGCCGCCGGCACCATTTCGAACATGCCGAAAAAGCCGTGGATCATCCCCGGCGCCATCGGCGCATCGACCGCCACGCCCGCGCTTGCCAGCCGCGCCGCATAGGCCTGGCCTTCGTCGCGCAGCGGATCATATTCGGCGGTAATCAGCGTGGCGGGTGGCAAGCCGCTGAGGTCGGGAGTGTGCAGGATGGCGGCGAGCGGCGCATCGGCGGCCGGCAAATCGCCGAGATAGGCGCTCCAGAAACGTTCCATGCCGGCGGTCGACAGGAAGTAATTGCCGCCGCCATTGGCGCGATAGGAGGGCGTGTCGAAGCGCGCATCGGTGACGGGATAGATGAGCAACTGGTGCACCAGCGCCGGGCCACCGGCGTCGCGCGCCTTGATGGCGACAGCGGCGGCAAGGTTGCCGCCGGCGCTGTCGCCTGCCACGGCCAGCCGCGAAGCATCGACCTTCAGCGTCGCGCCGTGCGCCGCGGCCCAGACGGTCG
Source organism: Sphingomonadales bacterium (assembly GCA_038246995.1). Lineage (GTDB taxonomy): Bacteria > Pseudomonadota > Alphaproteobacteria > Sphingomonadales > Sphingomonadaceae > Sandarakinorhabdus. The sequence continues at coordinate 33,409 of JBBRVH010000022.1, read as the reverse complement.
CGTCATGGCAATCGTCGATCGCTGCCGGATAGCGATGTTCGGGCGCCAGCCGGTAACCGATCGACAGCACGGCGGCACCGCTCGCCCGCGCCAGCGCGCGGCAGGTCGAATCATGGGTGTCGAGCGTGCCGATCACCCAGCCGCCGCCGTGGAAGAACAGGGTCAGCCCGCGCGTCGCGCCGTCGGGCACATAAAGCCGCGCGGCGAGGCTGCGGCCGGGCAGATCGATGGTCAGGCTTTCGACCCGCGCCATGGCGATCGGCGGGCCAAGCGCCATCGGATTGTCGAGCATCGCCCGCATCGCTTCGGTGGGAATGGTTTTCCAGTCGACCGACAGCAGCGGCGCCATCATGTCGAGAATCGGCTGGATCGCGGGGTTGAGGGACATGCAATGCTCCTTAGAGGCCGAAGCCGCCGGCCACGTTGATCTGTTCGCCGGTCACATAGGCGGCGCGGCGCGAGGCGAGATACGACACGGCATAACCGATTTCTTCGGGCTGGCCCCAGCGGCGCAGCGCCAGCATCTTTTGCGTCTCGTCGATCCAGCTTTGCGGAAAGGCGCCTTGCGCGGTCAGTTCGTGGAACATGCCGGCATCGATGACGCCGACGAGCACCGAATTGGCGCGGATATTGTGGCGGCCTTCCTCGCGCGCGATGCCCTTGATCAGGCTTTCATTGGCGGCCTTGGGGGCGACCGACATGCCGTCCTTTTCGGGCCAGCGGCGGTGCCCGGCCGAGCCGAGATGGACGACGCTACCACCGCCATTGGCGCGCCAGTGCGGCAGGATCGCCTGGACCGCGGTGAACAGGCCATGGACTTCGACATCGAAGGCGCGGCGCCATTTGTCGACCGGGGTGTCGGACAGCATCATCTGTTCGACAAGCGGCCCCGCCGCCCAGACAAGGGTGTGGACAGCCCCGTGCGCCGCGACGGCGGCCGCCACCAGCGCGGCCACTGCTGCCGGGTCGGTGACATCGCAGGCGTGCGTCGTCGCGGTGCGGCCGAGCCCGGCGGCAGTCGCGGCGACCGCGGCGGCAGCAGCGGGCTTGCGGTTGTAAACCAGCGCCAGGTCGCTGCCGTCTGCCGCCAGCACTTCGGCAACCTTGCCGCCGATGCCGCCGCTGGCGCCGAACACCAGCGCCGCGCCTGCCGGAAACAATGCGTTCATCCCCACCGACTTTCTTTCGCGTTTGCGCATTGAATTGCGCTTGGATTGCATGATTGCGCATTGTTGACGGCAAATCCAGCCGCTATCGTCGGTTCAACAAGCTGGCAACAGGCACGGCGGGGGGATGATCATGCAGAGACTGGCAGGCAAGGTGGCACTGGTCACCGGCGGCGCGCGCGGCATCGGCGAGGGCATTGTGCGCCGTTTCATTGCCGAAGGCGCGCAGGTGATGATCAGCGACGTGCTGGTGGCCGAGGGCGAAGCGCTGGCGCATGAACTCGGCAGCAACGCCGCCTTCATCAAGCAGGACGTCGCCGATCGTGCCGGCTGGGACGCGGCGATCGCGACCGTGGAGGACGAATTCGGCAAGCTCGATATTCTGGTCAACAACGCCGGAGTCATCGTCTTCAAGAAGCTGGATGACCTGTCCGAAGCCGAAATGCGCCGGATCATCGACATCAACCTGATGGGCACCATGTTCGGTACCCAGGCCGCCATCGCGGCGCTCGAACGCGCCGGCGGCGGCAGCATCATCAACATGAGCAGCGCCGACGGCATTTCGGGCGCCAATTCGCTGACCGCCTATTGCGCCAGCAAGTTCGCGGTGCGCGGCTTCACCAAGGCGGCCGCGCTGGAGCTTGGCCCGCGCGGCATCCGGGTCAATTCGATTCACCCCGGCGGTATCGTCACGCCGCTGTCCAACCCGATGAACGTGCCGCGCGAGCAATATGACAAGGGCTTCCGCATCTATCCGGCCCAGCGCGCCGGCGATCCCGCCGATATCGGTGCCGCGGCCGCCTATCTGGCGTCGGACGATGCGCGCTATTGCATGGGGACGGAATTGTCGGTCGATGGCGGGCTCAATGCCGGGCATTATTACATGACGATGCCGGGGGCGCCGAAGCAGGGCTGACGGTTGCTTCGAGCGCTGGCGGCTAACCCGCCAGCGCCCGCCGGTCGCCATCGAGATGATGCGCCGACCGCCACAGCATGATCGCCGCCGGCACCCCGGTCAGGATCGTCACCGACAGGCCGATGCGGAGCCCTTGCGCGCCGGTGCCGCCGACGGCTTCGCTGATCGCGCCGGCGGCCCAGGGGCCGATGACCATGCCGATGAAGGTGCTGATCATCAGGAACAGTGCGGTCGCCGTGGCGCGGAAGCGATCGGGCAGCATGTTCTGCAGCGATGCCATCACCCCGATCGACCAGCCGCCGCCGAGCAGCCCCGATGGCACCGCCAGCAACCGCGCCAGGCCGTAATCGGGCGACCAGTCGACCGCGAGGATGCACAAGGTCGCCACCAGCAGCGCGCCCGCCGCCAGCAGCATCGGGCCTTGCGGCGAGCGCTTGAGCAGGCGATCGGCGAGCGCGCCGAACAACAAGGTGCCGAGCAGCCCGGGCAGCCCGAACGACAGCCCGAACACGGTGTTGGCTTCGGCGGCGGGCAGGCCATAGGCGCGGGTGAACAGCGCCGGCCCCCACATGCCGAACGACACGCCCGACAGCGTGCCGAGCGCCATGCCCATCACCGACAGGCGAAAGCCCGGGGTGCCCAGCAGTTGCTTGGCGAGCGGCACCAGGGGCAGCACCGGCGCGGTAACAGCCGGCCGCGCCGGTTCGATGATGATCAGCCATGCCGCCAGCGACAGAATGATGCCGGGCACGCCCATCACGAAAAAGGCGGCGTGCCAGTCCCATTTCGCCGCCACCAGCGGCCCGGCGGCAAAGCCGATGATCTGACCGAAATAGATGCCCATCCCCAGGATGGCGAACGCCAGCCCGCGCCGCGCCGGGGCGAAATACGCCGATAGCAGCGAATAGGCCGGGGCCAGAAACGCCGCTTCGCCGATGCCGACGCCAACCCTGGCAAGCGCCAGCGTGACCGGGCCGGTGGCAAAGCCCGACAGGGTGGTGAACAGGCTCCAGAACAGGCAGCCGAGGCAGATGATCGCGATGCGCGAGGTGCGGTCGGCCAATCGCGCGATCGGCACGCCCATGGTGGTGAACAGCACGGCAAAGGCCGGCCCCATCAACAGCCCGATATAGCGGTCGCCGACGCCGAATTCGGTGCGAATCGGCCCGACCAGCCCGGCGATCAGATAGCGGTCGGCATAGCTGAGGATCGAAATCCCCAGCAGCAGGAACAGCACGAGCCAGGGGTTGCGGCGCGGCGGCGCCGGCGTTGAAGTGGCTGCGGGGGCGTCAATCACGCATCTGGGCGCCGCCGTTGACGTGAATGACCTGGCCGTTGATCCAGATGCCGTCGTCCGATGCCAGCAGCGCGACCATCGCGGCAATATCGTCGGGGTGGCCCAACCTGGGGCTCGGGATGCGTTTTTCGGCGCCGGTCACCTGTTCGTCGGTCATGTGTTCGCGCACCGCCTCGGTCAGCACCAGCCCGGGCGCGACGCCATTGGCGCGGATGCCCTGCTTGCCCCAGCGCTGGGCGACATGGCGGACGAGCGCATGAATGCCGTTCTTGGCCATCGGATAGGCGACCTGCCAGGCGCTGGCGCCGCTGGCGGCACCCGAGCTGGTATAGATCATCGCGCCACCGCCGCGTTCGAGCATCACCGGCAGCGCCGCCTGGGTACAGATGAGGTGGCTGCGCAGGTTGATGGCGATGCCGCGGTCGAACACGTCGAGCGGGCAATTGAGCGCATCGATATCGCCAACGGTGCCGCCCGCCAGATTGACGTGAAAGCCATCGAGCCGCCCGAATTCGGCCAGCGTTGCCGCGACGAACGCCGCCACCGATTCGGGGCTGGTGCCATCGACGCCGAGCCCGATGGCCTTGCCACCGTCGGCGCGGATCGCAGCGGCGGTTTCCACGGCCCATTCGGCCCTGATGTCACCGATGACGACCGCCGCGCCTTCATCCGCCAGCCGCCGCGCCGTTGCCGCGCCAATGCCGCGCCCGCCGCCGGCGATGGCGACGGTTTTCCCTGCCAGGCCCCGCATCAATCGCGCGATGCGGCGGTGGTCCAGGCCCAATGCCCCGATGGCGGCGACCCGATGATGTTGTATTCCTCGCGGATGTCGGCGATTTGCCAGTCGAGATGGTCGCGCCACGGCACCATCAGCAGCGGTTTTTTCCACGCCCGCCCCATTTCGATGCCGAGCCGGATCGATTCGAGATAGGCCGGCATTACCTTGGGGTAATAAAGGTTGGTCTTCAGATTGGTCTTGGTCGCCAGCCAGCTGTAAAACCGGGTCAATTCGCAGGCGAGTTCGGTCGAGAAGGTCTTGTAGAAGGATTCGAGATTGGCCCACAACAGCCCGGTTTCGCTGCAGAAATCGGTTTCCAGCCCGGTCACCATATGCTCGATGTCATGGGTGAAGACGCGTTCCTTCTTGTAGTAATCATAGTCGGTCTTCACCACGAGACCCTGGAAGAAATAATCGATCTGATAGCCGCTGCCGGTCAGGAAATCATGGATCGTCGCGCCGAGCGTGCCCGGCGCAAAACCGACGACATCATCGACAACGAAGTTCGACAGGTGGCGGCGATCGAGCCAGGCGGCGAATTCGGGGTTGAGGTCACGTTCGCGGGCAAACAGCGCATCGACCGCCGGGGTATCCTCGATCTGGTGGAGAATCTGCGCCACCTCGGGAATATAGGCGGTCGATTGCAGATCCTTGCCGTTGCGGCGCAGCACTTCCTGCGCCACCAACTGCCGCAGCATCGGGTGGTTGAGATAGGGTGACGAGCTGACCAGCACCGATGATGCGGTCTCCACCTTGACGTTTTCGCCGTTGAAATAGGCGAAATCGGCGGCCGAAACCTTGTCGGCCGGCTTGTCTGCGAGGGTGGCCATTATTCGGCTGCCATCGCGGTGGAGAGCGTGGGGCGCGACGGCACCAGGAATTCACCAGGGGTGCTGCCGGTATAGGCGCCATTCTCGAACGTCGGCTGGCCATTGACCAGCGTCAGCCGCATCGGCGCCGCGTCGCGGGTGAAGCGCCAGGTGGTGCCGCCCTTGCCATCGGGCACGTCGAACTTCTTGATCATCTCGCGGCGCTGGATTTCGTCGAGATCGAACACCACCACATCGGCGCGCTTGCCGGCGGCGATGACCCCGCGGTCGGCGAGGTTGAAGTGCGTCGCGATCTTCTGGGTCATGACATGGACGGCGTGTTCGAGCGTCATCTTCTTGTCGTCGCGGACATAGCTGGTCAGCAGCAGGGCGTTTTCGCCGCCGCCGCACAGCATCTGCAGATGCGCCCCGGCGTCCGACACATTGCCGAGCGATTTGGGGTCGTTCATCAGCATCATGGTCAGTTCCTCGTCCTTGGGGAACGGCGCCATGTGAACGGTCGACATCGTGCCGTTGGCGAGGATCCAGTCGGCCATCGCGTCGCTGCGATGCTGGCCGCGGCTGTCGGCAAAGGCCTTGAGCGTGATGTTGACCGGGCCGGTGCCATTGTCGGAATTGATCAGATACAGTTCCTGCGGGTTTTTCAGCGGCGAATGATCCCAGGCCTGGGTATCCCAGCTTGTCCGTGCCCGGGCGCGCCAATCGGGATCGGCAAGCAACCGCGCCTTTTCGGCATGATCGTCGGCAAGCACGACCTCGTGCCAGACATAGTCGTTCGATTGCGCAAAGATCAGCGACTTGACGAGGCTGAGCGTCGAGGTCGGCGAGACATGGGCATAGGCCGGCCAGACATCGACCCCCGAAGCGCGCATCGATTCAAGGCTGGCGCGCATGGCGGGCAAGATCGGCTTCTGGAATTCCAGCGTCGGGATGCCGCCGGCCACCTGCACCCGGATGTTGCGCCCGGTGAGCAGTTTTTCGAGCCGCGCCATATTGGCCGGGCCGGTCATCCGCATGAAGGTATCGACGATGACCTGATAGACCGACGCCGGGTATTTTTCCATCACGTCGAACAGCGCCGCATATTCGGCATCATCGGCGAGCATCGAGGGCACCGGGCGGTTGGTGCCGTCATGATCGTGCATGTTGTCCGACATGCCGAGCGCGCCGGCGGCGAGCGCATCGTCGAGCAGCACCTGCATCCGGGCGATTTCGGCGGGCGTCGCGGCGCGGTCCCAGGCGTCCATGCCCATCGCTGCCAGCCGCAGCGGGATATGGCCCACCAGGCTGGCATAATTCAGCGGCACGCTGACATTCTTTTCGAAGGATTTGCGGTATTCGGACCAGGTCGACCAATCCCACGGCACATTCTCCTTGAACGGGCCTTCGGGGATATCCTCGAAGAACGAAAAGATGCCGATCACCTCGTCCTTCACCGCCTGGGTCGGGTGCAGCGGTGCCATCGAGAAACCGCAATTGCCCAGGATCATCGTCGTCGCGCCATAGCCCGGCAGCGGATCGAGATCGGGCTGCCACCACATCGAGGCATCATAATGGGTGTGGCTTTCGATGAAGCCCGGCGTGACGAAACAGCCCGTGGCATCGACGATGCGTTCGCCGGCGGCCGCAAGGTTCGGGCCGACTTCGGCGATGATGCCGCCTTTGATGCGGACATCGGCGGCAAAGCCGGGCGCCCCGGTGCCATCGACGACGGTGCCGTGCTTGATCAGGATATCGGTCATCTGGGACTCCCCATGGCTGTTGCTGCCGCCATTTTCGGCGATCGTATTGGTGGCAAGTCTATGCCGCTCCGCTGCCCCCGGCCATGGCCGACTGGACAAAAGGCGCGGCTCATGAGCGAATATGGATCATCACGCGCACCATTTCGAGGACGCCATGCCCCATAGCCAGACCGTCGCCCTGTGCACCGCGCTGCGCCGCGCGCTGAAACAGCGCGGCATCCGCCATGCCGATGCGGCGCAGCATTGCGATGTCGGGGTGGCGAGCATCAAGCGCTGGCTGTCGGGCCGCGGGCTGGCGCTCGATCGGCTCGAACAGCTTGCCGGGCTCGCCGGGCTGTCGCTCGCCGATCTCGCCGAAGCCGCCGCGGCACCGCCGCCCGAGCTGGCGCAGGCGCTGACGCTGGCGCAGGAAAAGGCGCTGTCGGATGATGATCTGCTGTCGTTCGTCTTCGTCGTCACGCTGGGCGGCGAGCCGTGGCAGGATATCGTCGATGATTTCGGCGTGCCGCCGGCGGCGGTGGCGGTGGCGCTGGCCAAGCTGGAAAAACTGGCGCTCATCGACCGGTTGCCCGGCGACCGGGTGCGGCCGCGGGTGGTGCGCAACATCATCTGGCGCAAGGCGCCGATGCGCGCCCAGTTCGAAGCGCGGATGAAGCCGCAATTCATGGCGATGGATTTTTCAGCGCCCGAATCGGTCTATACATCCGACATCTACAAATTGTCGGATCGCGGCGCCGCGATGCTTGCCGAACTGCTCGAACAGCAGCGCCGCGAATTGCAGGGGCTCGCCGAAGCCGATCGGCGCCAGGCGGTGCTGGGGCGGCGCTGGTATGCCGTGCTCAGCGCGGCGCGGCCGCTCGATACCAACGGGCTGCGGCAAACGCTGGTGCGCCCGCGCGGTTAAGACGCGCGGCTGAGGCGCGCGGCGCTTGTGGCCTTTTTGCAACGTTTCGGCACAGAATTGTTGCGCAGCATTGTTGAACCATCGAATCGGACGGATTTTGCCCGATATTTCTGCGCATGCCCGCGCAATGTTGGCCTTCCCCTCTTGCATTGCGTAGAAAATCAACCACCATATCCCGCAACGCCTGAAAAAATGGGCATGCAAGCGCGAAATGCGCAGGGGAGAAAGCCATGACGATCACGAAAGTGCGTTCTGTTCGCCTGTCCATCACGGCCTCGGTTCTGGCCATTGCCACCATGACGAGTGCCGCTGCACTGGCCCAGACCGCGCCTGCCGCCGCCGATGCACCCGATGATTTCGGCGTCAAGGAAATCGTCGTCACGGCGCAAAAGCGCGAACAGGCGTCGATCGACGTGCCGATCTCGATCGTGGCACTCGGCAGCGAAAAGCTGGCCGATTTCCAGATTTCCGAATTGCGCGATTTCGTCGGCCAGGTGCCGAACCTGTTCGTCAACAATTTCAACGGGCGTTCCGATACCGTCCGCCTGTTCATCCGCGGCATCGGCCAGAACGACGTTTCGCTTACCCAGGACCCGTCGGTCGCGCTGTATGTCGATGGCATCTATGTCGGCACCTCGGTCGGCGCCGGTTTCGAATCGGACGATATCGAGCGCGTCGAAGTGCTGCGCGGGCCGCAAGGCACGCTGTATGGCCGCAACGCCACCGGCGGCGCCATCAACCTCATTTCAACCAAGCCGCAATTCGATGGCATCCATGCCAAGGGCCAGATCAGCTATGGCAATTACAATGCCATCCGCGGCACCGCGACGTTGAACCTGCCCGTAAGCGACAAGCTGGCGTTCCGCTTCAACGGCCTGTTCAACGATCGTGACGGCCTGCAGGAAAACACCGGGCTGGGCCGCGATTTCGCCGAAATCAACCGCCAGGCGTTCCGCGCCGCAGTGCGCTTCCGCCCGGTCGAACGGCTGACCTTCGATTATGCCTTCGAATATACCAGGAACAAGGATGTCGGCACCTTGACCGTGCCGACCAACGGCACCGCCATCGCTGCGCTGCCGATTTCGGCGCCGTCGGCGGTGCCCGGCACCGGCGGCTTTGCCCAGTTGCAGACCTTCATCGAAAGCCGCTTCACGGTGCCATCACCCTTTGTCGACCGGCGCCCCGACAGCGCGGCGGCGATCCGCGAATTCCCGCAGAATTTCGGCAAGAACCTCTCGCACACCGCGTCGCTCGAATATGAATTCAGCGACAATTTCACGATGCGCGCGCTCTATGGCCACCGCGACATCGACAATCGCCAGTTTTCCGACAATCTGCCGGTGCACGAAGCCTTTGTGAACACGCGTGTCGTGCAGTCGTTCATCCCGCAATTGCCGGTCGGCACGCTGCTCAACAGCATCGGCCCCAACGGCATCGCCTCACCGACCGATTTCCTTGATTTCCAGAGCGATTCGATCGAGTTGCAGGCCATCGGCAAAAGCGGCTTCATGGCCGGCAGCATGGAATATGTGCTCGGCGGCTTTTACTACAGCGACAGCGCCGATCTCGATATCATCTCGGGCGCCATCGGCTCGGGGCCGCTGGTGCTGCCGAATTTGACCACCATCGCCAACAAATCCTATGCGGCCTATGGCGAAGTCACCGTCCGGCCCTTCGAAGGCGAACAGTTCAGCCTGACGCTCGGCGGCCGCTATTCGCACGATGATCGCGAAGCGACGCGCATCAACGAACGCTCCTTCTCCTTTGCGGCGCTGGGCGGTTTCACCCCGACCAACTGCGGCTTCTTCGGGCCGCAGGGCTTCTTTCCGCCGCCGGCTGTCTGCACACCGACGGGGACTATCCAGGCCGCGAACTACAAGGGCAAGTTCGACGATTTCTCGCCTTCGGTGACCGTCGCCTACAAGGTCAACGAGGGCCTCAACCTCTACGCCAAATGGGTGCAGGGCTATAAATCGGGCGGCACGTCGCAACGCTCGTCGAACCCGATCAACTTTGCCGCCGGCTTCCAGCCCGAAAACATCAACAGCTTCGAAGCCGGCATCAAGGGGCGCTTTTTCGACAACCGCATCAGCGCATCGGTCGCCGGCTTCTACATGAGGCTCAACCAGTATCAGGCCAGCGTGCAAACGGGTTCGACCGCCGGCGACCGTGATTTTGTCGGCATCGACGGCAATGAATTCTACGGGATCGAATATGATGCGACTGCGGCGATTACCCGGGAACTTTCGGTCGGGATCAGCGGCGCCTTCCTTCGCGCCACCCAGGGCGAAGATTTTGCCGATGTGCTCAATGATCGTGGCCAGATCGTCCGGCAGTTCTTCATCGCTGATCAAACCTCGGCGCCGCGGACCTCCTTTGCCGCCAATGTCGATTATCGGACCGACCTGACCGATGACTGGCGGCTCGCCCTGCATGCCAACATGTCGTACCAGAGTGAGATCGAGACCTCGTCGAATGTTGGCGACAACCGCACCCTGCCGGGCCGCGCGATTGTCGACCTGAACGGAACCGTCACCCGCCAGCTCGGCGGCGATGCCGAAATCTTTCTGCGGCTGTGGGCGAAGAACCTGTTCGACAAGGAATACAAGACGGTCAGCTTCGGTTCGTTCGCCTTTGTCGGCGCCAACACGGTGTCGGAATTCGGCGAGCCACGCACCTATGGCGCGACGGTCGGCTTCAAATACTGATCGGGTGAACGGGTAAATCGCCGGGGTGGGTGATGCCTGCTCCGGCGATTTTGGGCATGATGTTCTTGGGCTGGCATGACACCAGCGAAACCGGGTCCGGGGTCAAGCCCGGGATGACAGGTGGGGCGTGCGGTCCGTTACCCGCGCGCGCGCTCCATCGTCACCGGGCGCAGCGGCGTCGCATCGCCATCGCCGGCCCATTCGGCGTAGAATTGGCGGTAATAGCGGCGGAAATGCGCGATCGGGCCGTCGCCGTCGCAGATGACGGCATCGGGCAGGTAACGCTGGCGGTCCCAGATCACCTTGTCCTGGTCGAACTGCTTGCAGATGTCGCGGATCAGCGCGCGCGCCAGCCCGGCGCCTTCGCCTTCGGCCTGTGATTTGGGCTGCGTGAAGCAGAAACGCACCTTGATATGATCCTTGTCGACCGGCGTGATGCACGCGACGAGCAGAGTTTCCGAAATGCCGGTAAAGCGCGTCCAGCTTTGCCCCGGGCCGAGCGATCCGGTGGTGATCGTGCCGGCAACCTCGCCGCGCGGCGTGCCCATCCTGGCATCAAGGCTGGCGCCGCGGCCAAAGCCGTCCCAGCTCATCTTGTAGTCGGGGAAGGTGGCGGTGCCGTGGACATATTTGAAGTGCGCCGCATCGACACCGTTTTCGGCCATGTTCTGGATATTGCCCCAGACATTCCATTCCTGAATGTCATAGTCGCTCCAGTCGGGATCGCTGGTTTCGGCAATATGATGCAGCGGCCACAGCGGTGCCGCGCCGGTCGGGTGATACCAGAACCAGACCCAGCGATTGGCTTCTTCGACCGGCCATTGGTGGGCGCACGGCCGCTTGACCTGGGGCGGAATGGTCCTGGCATAGGGAATTTCGCGCACCACGCCGGTGCCATCGTAGCGCCAGGCGTGGAACGGGCATTCAAGGTTGTTGCCATCGACCTTGCCGCCATAGCCCATGTGCGCGCCAAGATGCTTGCAATAGGCATCGAGCATGCGCGCCGCGCCATCCTCGCCGCGCCAGATGACGAGATCGCGGCCGAAATAGCGCAGCGGCTTGACCTCGCCGATGGCCAGTTCACCCGACAGCAGCGCCGGGTACCAGCCGAATGGGTAGGGCATGTCGAGCCCGCGTTCGGCGACCGAAGCGCGGCCCTGTGTCTCGGCCAGTCGCCATTCTTTCAGCGCATCGCCCTTCAGGCCCGAAAGCATCTGCCACACCGCCACTGGCGCGGTGCGGGCGTCGTTGATCGGTTCCGTCATGATCAATCCTCCAGGTTGAACAGCCGCCGGGCATTGCCGGCGAGAAATTTCGGCCAGACATCGGCCTTGAACGGCACGTTCGGCATGTCGGCAAAGATGCGATCGAGGCTCAATCCCATCGGGAAATAGCCGGCATAGATGATCTTGTCGGCGCCGCGGGTGTTGGCATAATCGATGATCGCCTTGGGGTAATGCTTGGGGGCAAAGGCGCTCGTCGAATAATAGAGGTTGGGGTATTTCAGCATCAGCTTGACCGCCAGCGCCTCCCAGGGCTCGGCGCCGTGGCGCATCACCACCTTCAGGTCCGGGAAAAACCAGCAGACTTCATCGAGATGCTCGACCTTTTGGGTTTCCATCGGGATACGCGGGCCGGGGATGCCGACATTGAGCAGGATCGGAATGTCGAGCTCCACCGCCACGGCATAGAGCGGGAACATGTATTTGTGGTTGATCGCCACCTGCGGGACGGTGCCCGACGGGAACACACTGATCGCCCGAATGCCAAAATCACGATGCAGGCGGCGGATGCGGCGCACTTCGTCCATGCCGTTGTTCGGGTTGCACGGCGCATCGAAAAAGAAGCGGTCGGGATAAAGCGTGCGCGCCGCCTCGGTGGTGGCATCCTCGTTGCAACCGACCAGCGCCTTTTTGATGTTGAAGCGGTCCATCTGCGCGACCGTCCAATGGACGAAATCGGCGGGTGTCGACTGGCCGGTTCCGGTGTCGGGAATGTCCTTGAACATATATTGCGCCGGCATCTTGAACTGGTCGCGGCTCTGGCTGTCCTTGAGCAGCGGCCGGAAGCTTTCGTACCAGCCCGACCGGTCGCCGGTGTCGGGAATGCCCAGCATGCAATCGATGATGCCGATATCGGTTGGCATGGTCATGCGGATACGCCGGTCAATTGCGGCCACAGCCGGCGCAGGGCGATCTTGTCGATCTTGCCGACGGCGTTGCGCGGCAGCGGTTCGGCGCTGAAGGCGACCTGCGTCGGCGTCTTGTAGGCCGCCAGATGTTCGGCGACATGGCCGCAGACCGCGCCCGAGGTCAGGCCATTGCCGACGATGACGGTAACCAGGCGTTCGCCCATCCGGTCATCGGGCAGGCCGAAGGCGGCGACTTCGGCGACCTGTGGCAACGCACCGATGACGCGTTCGACTTCGGCGCAATAGATGTTCTCGCCGCCCGAAATCACCATGTCCTTCTTGCGATCGACGATGAAGATATAGCCCTCGTCATCGACGTAACCGATGTCGCCGGTGCGGAACCAGCCTTGGGCATCGAGCACTTCGGCGGTTTCGGCCGGGCGGTTCCAGTAACCGGCCATGACCATCGGCCCGCGTACCGCAATCTCCCCGGTGCTGCCGGCCGCCAGGATCGCGCCATCATCGCCATGGACGCGCACATCGGCGAGCGCCAGCACGCGGCCCGAACTGGCCGGTTGGCGCAGGAAATCCGGCCCGGTTGCCATCGCGACGGCGCCGGCGGTCTCGGTCAGCCCGAAGCCGGTGCCGAGGAAAGCCCGCGGCATGGCGCCCCGCACGGCTTCGAGCAGGTTGATCGGCAGGCCCTGGCCACCACTGGCGACATTGGTCAGCGACGAGAGATCGGCCTCGCCGGGCACGGCCTTGTTGAGCAAATCCCACAGCATCGTCGGCACCGCCGACAACATCGTGACCTTTTCTTGCGTGATCAGCCGCAGCGCCTCGGACACGTCCCAGCGCCGCATGATGACGATCTTGCCGCCGATGAGCAGTTGCGACAGCAGCCCGGCACCCAGCCCCGAGATATGGAACAGCGGAAACACCAGCAGCGATGTCGGTTGCGGGCGGCCGGCCATCACCTGTTCGGGGGTGATGCCATATTGCTGGGCGATGTTGCGCACCACCATGGCGCCCGAAAGCTGCACGCACATCAGCCCGGTGACGAGGTTGCGATGCGTCAGCACCGCGCCCTTGCTGCGCCCGGTCGTGCCCGAGGTGAACAGGATCGCGCAGGGGTCATCGGGCTGTGCCGGGGGCGCGCTGCGGGTGAAGCTGCCCGTGGTGGCGAAAGCATCGGCGGCGAGGATGCGCCCGGCATGGCCCGCATCGTGCAAGGCGCGGGCGCGTGGCGCATCGGCGATCACCAGCGCCACATCGGTGTCCTCGATCGCGGCGCGCATTTCCTCGCCGGCATTGCGGCTGTTGACCAGCACCGCCACCGCGCCGCTGTGCATGACCGCCAGCACCGCGATGATCCAGGGGATGCCGTTGCGCATGGCGATCGCCACCCGGTCGCCCGGGCCGACCGCCAGTTGTGCCGCCAGCGCATCGCGGCGGGCGAAGGTTTCGGTGAAGGTCAGCCGGTCGGCGCCTTCGACGAGGAAGGTCGCGTCGCCATGACGCCGCGCGGTTTCGATCAGCGTATCGAGATCGTCGAGCGCCGCGGCAAAGCGCCGGCCGCGCGCATCGGCAGTGATCTCGAACGGCGCGCCGGGCGCGGTCAGTTCGGCGAGGACCGGATCGGCAACCGCCACGTCAGTATACTGCCGCAGGATTGGGTTCGCGCGGTGATCCGAGCATGCCGCGATGCGACGGCGGCTGCTTGCCGCGATCATCCAGCCCATAGCGCTGCGCGATTTCGGCGCCGATCAGCGTCTGGCCCGAAATTTCGTCGCCCTTGGGGTCGCTGGCGATGGCGTGGAGGATATGGCCGGTGAATTCGGGATTCTCCGCCATCGCCATGAAGCCTTCATATTGCGCCGGCTCGGTCTTCGCCGCGATCAGGGCGCGCTCGGTCAGCAACGGCCCCATCCAGATCGAAACGCTGCGCACCCCGGTGCCGCGCAGGTCATGTTCCATGTCATGGGCGAACTTGTCGATGCCGGCCTTTTGCGCGCCATAGGCGGGGCCGTGCATGTAGCAGCTGCCGCCGAACGACGATCCGAAGGCGATGAGGCCGCTGCCCTGCGCCACCATCATTTTCGCTGCGTGCCACGACGCGACATAGGCCGATCGCAACCCTACATCGAGGATGTTGACCGCGGCCAGTTCCTTTTCCCAGAACGGCTTTTTCTCGATGAGCTGGTGGTGGATATAGGTGGCGTTGTTGACGAGGATGTCGAGCCGGCCCTGTTCCGCCTGAACTTGCGCGAACAGCGCTGCGACCTGGTCGTCATCGCCATGGTCGCACACCACCGCAATGCCCTTGCCGCCGGCCGCGGTGACAGCGGCGGCGGTTTCGGCGACCGTGCCCGGCAGCACCGTGCCATCCCAGCCAAAGGCATCGCCTGGCGTCAGCGTGCGGCCGGTGATATAAACGGTCATGCCCTTTTCACCCAGGCCGATGGCGATGCCGCGCCCGGCCCCGCGGCTGGCGCCGGTGACGAGCGCAATTTTGGGTTCGGACATGACATTCTCCCCATCAGGTCAGCGCATTTCGTTGGTCTTTGCGCAATATAGCCTAGAAACGCGAATAGAATAAGGCTAGATTTTGCGCAACCCGGCAACTCGGGATCATCAAGGGGAGGCGCGAATATGGACGATGTGCCCTATCTGCTGCGCGGTGTCATGCCCGTTGGTACCGACAGTTCGACCTTGGTGTCGACCTCCAAATACCTCAATTCGCCGGCGTTGCGCGAATGGGTGGCGATGATCGCACTGAAGAAGAACGGCCCCGATTTTCCGGCCGCCGCCGAAATGCATGAACTGATCGGCATTCTCAATTCCCTGCGCGATTTCGATCATATCGAAGCGATGTTTCACGCCGAACGCAAGATCAACAAGCCATTGGATGACTGGTTCAACGCCTGGCACATCTCCGACTACAGCATGGCCGATCTGAAGGATTGCGCCCCCGGCACTGTCGGCGGGCTCTATTATCAGGTCGCCACGGCGGGGAATTACGAGGTCCAGATCGTCCCTTATATGGAGCCGCGCAGCCAGTTCGAATTCTTCAACCTGCGCTCGGGCCAGACGCATGACTACGAACATATCCTGTGCGGCGGCGGCTTCAATTCGATGGGGGAACTCATCCCCTATTGGTACCGCCTCACCAACATCCACAAGCACATCCATGACAAGGAACTCGCCGGCGAATTGAGCGTCATGTCGATGCTCGGCACCATGCGCTATATCGTGCGCACCATGCTGCATTATCCGCAAATCTGGGAAACCACGGTGCAATGCATGCAGCGCGGCATGGCGGTCGGCCAGCAATCGGACGCGCTGTTCCTGGCGAAAATGGAAGACACCTGGCACCTGCCGCTCGCCGAAGCCCGCGCCAGGCTGGGCGTGCGCGGCGCCGAGGATGTTGACACCACCCGCGAAGGCGCGATCTGGTTCGGCACGATTGCAGCGTAAGGCAGGGACAGCGACATGCATTATGATCTGGTCATTCGCGGCGGCACCATCGTCGATGGCAGCGGTGGCGAACCCGTGGCGGCCGATCTCGGCATCCGCGATGGCGTGATCGCCGCCATCGGTCCGAACCTTGCCAAAGGCACCGAGGAGATCGACGCGACGGAGCGCATCGTCACCCCGGGCTTTGTCGACGTCCATACCCATTATGATGGCCAGGCGATCTGGTCACAGCGGCTCAACCCGTCCTCATCGCACGGGGTCACCACCGTCGTGATGGGCAATTGCGGCGTCGGCTTCGCGCCGTGCCGCGCCAGCGACCGCGCCATGCTGATCAACGTCATGGAAGGCGTCGAGGATATTCCCGGCGTCGTGATGGCCGAAGGCCTGCCGTGGAACTGGGAAAGCTTTCCCGATTATCTCGATGCGCTCGATGCCGGCCAGCGCGATATCGATGTTGCCGCCTATCTGCCGCATTCGCCGCTGCGGGTGTTCGCCATGGGCACACGCGGCGCCGATCGCGAAGCCGCGAGCGCCGATGACCTGGCGCTGATGCGCCGGCTGACCCGCGAGGCGATGGCCGCCGGTGCGATCGGTTTTGCCACCTCGCGGCTGTCGATCCACAAGACTGCCGCTGGCGGCAGCATCCCGTCCTTCGATGCCGAAGTCGCCGAGCTTGCTGCCATTTGCGCCGGCATGGCCGATGCCGGCACCGGCACCTTGCAGATTGTCCTCGATGCCTTTCGCGGCTGGGACAAGGAGTTCCCGATCATCGAGGATCTGGTCACCGCCAGCGGTCGGCCCGCCACCTTCACCCTGGCATCGGGCAATGACGGCCCGCCGCGCTGGCGCACCGTGCTCGACCGGATGGAGGCTGCCAACGCGAACGGCGCCGCGATCACCGCGCAGGTCATGCCGCGGCCGATCGGGCTGATCGCCGGGCTCGAACTGAGCGTTCACACCTTCATCCTGTGCCCGAGCTATGTCGCCATCGCCGCGTTGCCGCTCGCCGAACGTATTGCGGCGATGCGCGATCCCGCCCTGCGCGCGGCGCTATTGTCCGAAAAGCCCGACGAAGGCCATCCGTTCAACAGCCTGGCGCGCAACTGGAAATGGATGTTCCCGCTCAACGATCCGCCCGATTACGCCCCGCCCGCCAGCGCCAGCATCGCAGCGCTTGCCAAGGCACGCGGCGTGTCGCCCGAAACCATTGTCTATGACCGGCTGCTCGAAACCGATGGCAAGGGCCTGTTTCTGGCGGCGCTCGGCAATTACGAAAACGGCAGCCTCGATTCGGCGCGCGAAATGCTCGTCCACCCCGATTGCATCCCGGCGCTCGGCGATGGCGGCGCGCATTATGGCGCCATCTGCGACGCCAGCTATTCGACCTTCCTGCTCGCGCATTGGTGCCGCGATGCGGCTGCCGACCGGATTCCGCTTGCCGATGCCGTCCACATGCTCACCCAAAAGGCGGCAAATGCCGTGGGGTTGAATGATCGCGGCTTGCTGCTGCCGGGATACAAGGCCGATATCAACGTCATCGACATGGACCGGCTGGCGATCGACCTGCCGACGATCGTCCATGACCTGCCCGCCGGCGGGCGCCGGCTCGACCAGGCGGCACGGGGCTATGACGCGACCATCGTGTCGGGGCAGGTCATCCGCCGCCATGACGCAGCGACCGATGCCCTGCCCGGCAAGTTGGTGCGCGGCGCGCAGGGGGTGCCTGCCTGAACCGGCTGCGGCATTTTCGCCGCGCTGCAACTTCTGTCATCTTTGCTGCGTAGATGGGCCTGTCCACCTGTTGGACCGTGAATTCCAACCCCAGGAGCCCGATCATGATCAAGACCCGTACCGCCCTTGCGGCCGCGCTGTTCGCCGTTGCTTCGGCCGGCCTCGTTGCTGCGCCGGTTGCTGCCAAGATGTCGACGTCGAAGTCCGTCACCGTCGGCGGCGCGCCGATGTATCCGACCAAGGACATCATCGATAACGCCGTCAATTCCAAGGATCACACCACGCTGGTCGCCGCCGTCAAGGCCGCCGGCCTTGTCGACACGCTGAAGAGCGCCGGGCCGTTCACGGTGTTCGCACCGACCAACGCCGCCTTCGCCAAGCTGCCGGCCGGCACCGTCGAAACCCTGCTCAAGCCTGAAAACAAGGGCACGCTGACCGCGGTGCTGACCTATCACGTCGTCGCCGGCAAGATGGATGCCAAGGCAATCGCCGCCGCGATCAAGGCCGGTGGCGGCAAGGCCATGCTGACCACCGTCCAGGGCGGCACGCTGACCGCATCGATGATGGGCAAGACCCTGATGCTGACCGATGCCAAGGGCGGCATGTCGCATGTCACCATCGGCGACGTCTATCAGTCGAACGGCGTCATCCACGTCGTCGATGCCGTCGTGCTGCCGTAACACCTGTCGTTATCGTTGCGTCATGCGGGCGGGCCGAAAGGTCCGCCCGTTTTTTTGGTTGCCGGCCAGATCTGGTGGCGGCGATCCAAGCGCCTCCGGCGGGCAGGGCCGGCGGCCCTGCACCCGGTTGTCGGGCGCAAAAAGGCGCCCTTCCGGTTGGGGAAGGACGCCTTATTTTACGCTGTCGCTGCTGCTATGCGGCGGCTTCGACGCGGTGGAGCGCGCACTGGCCCCAGATGTCGGACAGCGCCTTGACGAGGCGATCGATATCATCGTCGGAATGCACCGGGCCGGGCGTGATGCGCAGGCGCTCGGTGCCCACCGGGACGGTCGGGTAATTGATCGGCTGCACATAGATGCCGTGATTTTCCATCAGCCAGTCGCTGATCATCTTGGCCTTCTTGGCATCGCCGACCATCACCGGGATGATATGGCTGGGGTTTTCGATCTGCGGGATGCCGGTGGCACGCAAGGCCGCACGCACCCGCGCGACGCGTTCCTGCTGGCGCTTGCGCTCGAAGGGCGATTCCTTGAGGTGGCGAACACTGGCCAGCGCGCCGGCCGCGATCGCCGGCGGCAGCGCCGTGGTGAAGATGAAGCCCGAGGCGAAGCTGCGGACGAAGTCGCACATCGCCTTGGAACCGGCGATATAGCCGCCGACGACGCCGAACGCCTTGCCCAGCGTGCCTTCGATGACCGTCAACCGGTCCATCAGGCCTTCGCGTTCGGCAACACCGCCGCCGCGCGGGCCGTACATGCCGACAGCATGGACTTCGTCGATATAGGTCATCGCGCCGTGCTTTTCGCAGACTTCGATGATTTCCTTGATGGGGGCGATGTCGCCATCCATCGAATAGACCGATTCGAAGGCGACCAGCTTGGGCCGGCCAGGCTCGATGCCGGAGAGCAGGCGATCGAGATCCTCGACATCGTTATGCTTGAACTTCAGGCATTCGGCGCGGCTGTGGCGAATGCCTTCGATCATCGAGGCATGGTTGAGCGCGTCCGACAGCACGACACAATTCGGCAGCTTGGCCGCCAGCGTGCCGAGCGCCGCCCAGTTCGAGACATAGCCCGAGGTGAACAGCAGCGCGTCTTCCTTGCCATGCAGATCGGCGAGTTCGATCTCGAGCTGGCGATGCGCGTGCATGGTGCCCGAAATATTGCGTGTGCCACCGGCACCGGCGCCCGAACGATCGAGCTCTTCATGCATGGCTTCGATCACGGCCGGGTGCTGGCCCATGCCGAGATAGTCATTGGAGCACCAGACGGTAACTTCCTGGCTGTCGCCGTTTTCAAGGTAACGGGTCGCGCGCGGATATTCACCCTTGCGACGCTGCAGTTCGGCGAACACACGGTAATTGCCGCGTTCTTTCAGGCCATCAAGTGCAGCCTGGAAATGGGCTTCATAATCCATCTGAGTCTCCCCAACGCTTATTGCCCTGTGGTTTCAAGGGCTGCAAGCATATTTCCTTATCTGTAGGTTACCGTTTATCCGCCGTTCGTATCCGATGTCACCGGGCGGACCCGGCGTTGGGCGTCACGAAGCGCCCAGCGAAACAGGCTGGTGTCCTGCCAGGGCACGACCAGAAAGCCATGTTCGATGAAAGCCAGCACGACCAGCGCAAAGGCCAGCGCGTAACAAGTGGCGAGCCCGTCGCGGGCTTGCAAGGCAGCATTGCCCAGCCAGGCGGCGAGAATCGCGATGGCGATGACGCTGCCGGCGAAAAACAGCCGCGGCGGGCGAATGCGGAAATAGCTGGCGAGATAGCGCATGTGATCGGGCATCATCTCGGTCGACAGGTGCGGCACGCCGGCAAAGATGTTGAATTTGGCCGACAGGCGCATGACGAACAGCAGCGTGAAGGTAAGCGTCGCGGTCTGGTTGGGCTGGCCCCAGGTGGCGCCGGCGATGACCAGCACGGTCAGGAACATCGCGACTTCGTGATGGATCAGCGTCGCAGCCGCGAGGCGAAAGCGCCGCCAGCCGGTGGCATCGGGCGGGCAGGGCTCGCGATTCGGCCCGGTGACGAACCCCATCAGGAAGCTGAGTTCATGCCAGCCCCACAGCACCAGCGCGCAGGCAAAGGCGGCATAGGCCGCGGCACTGCCGGTCAGCGGCCCACTGGTGATGATGCCGCCCATGGCAAAACCACTTGCCACCGTGGCGCCGACGATGCTGGCGGGCCAGGTGCGGCTCGGCAAGCGGTCGAGCCACAGCACGAATCCGGTGGCGACGAACCACAGCACGGTCGCGAACAACAGGGGCAAGGCAAGCGCCGACACGAAGACCCTTACCAGGCAGGCTGCAGGCGGACGCTGGCAGGCAGGGCGGTCGATTGCACGGGTTGGGTGTAAAGCCGGACAAAGGTGGCGGCGGCGGCCAGCGTCAGGCCGAACCGCTTGATGCCGCCGATGATGCCGCCTTCGGCGCGCGCCGCATCCATGCCCGCCGAAATGCCGCGCATCTTTTCGAGCAGCGCGCGGAACTTGGGCGCATCGGTATCGAGCTTCAACGGAAACACCTGGCCGGTGATTTCGGTGGTGATGTTGAACACCTTGTAACCATATTCGGTCGGATCGATGCCAAAGGCTTCATACAGCGCCGGGCGGTTGTGATCGCGCACGAACATGGTGGTGTAGACCGCGACGAGGAAGAAACGGATCCACAGCTTGTTGTAGCCGCTGAGCAGCTTGGGATCGGCGCGCATCAGCAGGGCAAAGGCCTCGCCATGGCGGAATTCATCGTTGCACCATTCCTGGAACCATTTGAAAATCGGGTGGAAACGCATTTCAGGATGCCGCTCGAGATGGCGGAAGATGGTGATGTAGCGCGCGTAACCGATCTTTTCCGACAGATAGGTGGCGTAATAGATGAATTTCGGCCGGAAATAGGTGTATTTCTTGGTCTTGGTCAGGAAGCTGAGATCGATGCCGATGCCGGCGTCCTTCAGGCTGTCGTTGATGAAGCCGGCGTGGCGCGATTCGTCACGCGCCATCAGCTTGAACAGCGCCTTGGCATCGGGATTGGACACCCGCTTGGCGATTTCGGCATAAAGGATGCAGCCCGAAAATTCCGATGTCATCGACGACACCAGGAAATCGGTGAATTCCAGCCGCAGCGCCGGCGGCAGGTTTTCGATGACACCGTCGAATTCAGGCGTGCGCTTGAAATGGCGCTTGTTGGGATCGGCGGTCATTTCGGCGATCAGCGCGTCCCATTCGGCGCGCACCGGGGTGACATCGATCTTGTCCATCGCATCGAAATCGGTGGTGTAGAAGCGCGGCGACAGCACCGTGTCTTCATTGGCCATCGCCTGGGTGACATCGCGGGTAATCGACACGTCGCGATTGCTGTCCCCCTCGGCGCGCGACAGGGAGACGGTTTCGTTTTCGGCAACCAGGCCTGGCGCGGTCATCGCGGTTTCTCCGAGCTGAAGGTGATTTCGTAGAGTTCGGTCAATTCGAGGCTGGCGCGCAGCTTGATCCACCATTGCGCCAAAAGCCCGGCGCGCGATACCGTGACGCGCCGTCGCAACTCGATCGCGGTGCCATAGGGCAGGCGCACCGGGTCACCATGCACGCGCACCTGGTCGCCGGGGCCGAGCTTGATGTTGCCATCAAGCTCGACATGGGCGTGCAGATGGTCGGCGCTGTGCTCGACAGCGATCGTGCAGCCGGTTTCCAGAATCTCGCGGGTGAACAAGCGCATCAGGCGGCGCCGCTTGGCGGCGCGCGCACCGTGATCGTGCGATCGGCAGGCGTCGTCAGCAGCACGGCATAGGCGGCGCGATTGGTATCGCCAAAGCTGCCCAGTTCCAGCACGCGGCCGGTGCTTGCGTCGGTAAGCGTGAGCGCACCATCGGCCCATTGCGTGATCGTGACGGGGGCGTTGCGATCGACCTCGTGCAGCATGCGTTCGCGCAGGATGCCGCGCATCGTGCCGCGGATGAAGCCGCTGTTCGAACCGGGTTCGAGAATCATCGCGACCTTGTCGGTCGTCGCATCGGTGACCAGCAGGGCACCATCGGCGCGATCGGCAAAGCGGAACTGGCGTTCGGCAATCACCTTTACCTTGGTGGCGACGCGATGCTGCGGCGCGGTTTCCGGCCGTTCGACCAGCCCGAATCGCATCCCGAACACCAGCGCCAGGGTGATGCCGATGACGCCGGCAGCACCGTAAAGCGCCCCGACCGGGAAGCGTTCATGGCGAAAATCGCTCATGCAGCCACCCCGATCGGGCCGTCGGCAGCAATGGCTGCGGTCGCGACAGGGTTGCGCCGCGTCGGATCGGCCTTTGCCAGGGTTTCCGACAGCAGCGGGATCGCGCTTGCCGGAATGGCGCGCAGCATCGGCTGAGGATCGTTGATCTTCCACGGGCGGACGTGCGGCCACATCTGCAGCCAGCCGAGCGGGAAACGCCCGGCGACGCGCAGCGCGACATCGTTATGGCCGGCGCCGGCGGGCTTCACATCGGCGCTGACGATCTGCGACAGCGGCAGGTTGATGCATTTGGGCAGCGCCACGCCGAACCGCATCACCAGGCGCTTTTGGGTGAGCGTGTAGACCGTGCTGCGCGCCTGCGCCCAGGCCAGGAAGGCGAGCAGGCCCAGGCCGAGTGCCGCCACCAGCATGGTGACGACCGCGCCAATCAGGCCAGTGCCGCCGGCAAGGAACGCCCCCATCGCCACGATGACGAACCAGCCGGCAACGAGGCGGGTGTGGAACACGCCGCGCGCCATCGATTGCCAGTCGGGCGTGCCTTGCCAGAGGATGCTTTCCCCCTTGGGCAGGAAACCGGGCAGTCCCTTTATCGGTTCATTTTCGTATTCGGTGCTCACAGCTTGGGTTCCGCGCGCTCCGGCGTGGCCCACAGATAACCGGCGCCGAAATAGGCCTGGACCTTTTCTTCCTCGAGCAAGGTGATCTGTTCGGCCGAGGCAAGTTGCGGTGCGCCGGCGATCTGCGCGCCGGTGACGGCATCGCAATCGACATAGCGATCGGTGACCCGCACCATCATCATCGGAACCAGCACCATGCCGCCATCGGTCAACGCGACTTCGAGATAGCGGATGATATGTTCGGCGCGATCGACCCAGACATCGCGCACCGTGCCGGCGATGACATGATCGAGACCGGCTATGGGGAGCCCGCGCGGATCGGTATCACGGCCTTCGACGGCGATATGTTCGGCGATGCGCATCGGCACGATCCGCGGCCTGTTGAACATGTCGACGTCGGGGCGATCGGCACGCATCGCATAAGCAGCGGGGCCGACACCCGAGGTGAGCGGATTGCCGAGCGGTTCGAACGGCGTGCCCGGGGACGAGCGTGCGGTCACATTTTCCGGAATCGCATCGCGATCGCCATTGGGAACCGACAGCGTGCCACGGCCAAACGGCAGGGTGAAGGTCTTGGGTGTCGCACGGGCGAAAAGCCCGCCTTCGGGCAGGGGCGCGCCCGTCAGGTCTTCCTCGCGCGGATAGCCTTCGCGGCGGTCCTCGCGGCGCAGATAGAAGATCAGCCCCAGGAAGAAGGCAGCGAACATGTAGAATGCGAGCTCGGCGACATCGAGCCCCCCTACCAGAATGACATTGGACATCGTCTCTCTCCCCCTCAGGTTGGGAATTCGGTCAGGCCGAAGCGTGCGCGATTATATTGCGCTGAAGACCGCCGCGCCAGTGGCCCCAATGCTATCAGGCTGGCAAACAACAAAGCAATCTCGATATGCCAGACTATCGAATAACCGGTCGATGGATCGTCGAGGCCCGCGCCCAGGGCACCCGACGTCGCGAGCGCGCCGATGCCATCGCGAATACCGCCCGAAACCAGAATGCCCAGGCCGGTCGCCGACGCCTGCACCGCGCCCCAGGCGCCGAGCGCAAGACCCGATTGAAATTCATCGGCCAGGCTCATCGCTGCTGTCAGGGTGCAGACGGCAAACAGGCCCGAGCCGAAACCGATGCCGATGGCGCCAAGGCAAAACAGCGGCACCGAATGCAGCGGCGCCGAAAAGATCACCAGCGCAAAGGCGAGAATGCCCGCCAGCGCCCCCAGCCCCGACAGGCGCGCCGGATCGGCGCCGCGCGCCAGCTTGCTCGCGGCGATCGCCAGCCCGACCAGCGTGCCCCAGGATGACAGCGCCGTGAGCGCCGTGGTGGCACCAACGGTCAACCCCAGAACCTGGCCGCCATAGGGTTCGAGCAGGATATCCTGCATCCCGAAGCCGGCGCCGCCCAGGCCGACCGCGACGAGCAGCCGCCGGGTTTGCGGCGTGGCGGTGAAATCCGCCCAGGTGGCGCGAAATTCGGGCGGTGCCTCGGCATCGCGGTTGCCGCCGGGGATACGCACTTCCTGCTTCCACAGGGCAATGACATTGAGCACGACGGTAACGACGGCGGTGCCCTGGATGACCTCGATCAATTGTGTCGGCGTGAAATCGACCAGCAGGCGCCCGAGCACCAGCGAGCTCAGCAACATGCCGACCAGCAGCATGACATAAAGCAGCGAGACGACGCGCGGGCGCACCGCCGGCGGGGCCAGGTCATTGGCCAGCGCCAGCCCGGCGGTCTGCGTCATCGCCACGCCGGCACCGACGAACAGGAAGGCGAGCGCGCCGCCGATTTCACCCGGCAAGGTGCGGCCCGATACGCCTTCGCCGGTCATCACCAGCAGCGCGAAGGGCATGATCGCGAGGCCCGAGAACTGCAACAGCGTGCCGAACCACAAATACGGCACCCGCTTCCAGCCGAGGAACGAGCGGTGATGATCGGATTTGTGGCCGATCAGCGCGCGCAGCGGCGCGAACAACAGCGGCAGCGCCACCAGGATCGACACTGCGGTCGCCGAAATCTTCAGTTCCACGATCATCACGCGGTTGAGCGTGGCGTTGAGCAGCACCATCGCCAGCCCGACCGAAACCTGGAACAGCGACAGGCGCAGCAGCCGCTTCAGCGGCAGTTCGTCGGTCGCGGCATCGGCGAACGGCAGGAACTGCGTGCCGACGCGTTTCCACAGGCGCGTGCCGCGGCTCATGCCGTCAACACTTCCTGGGCGTGGCTGGTATAGAAACCGCGGCTGACGCGCTGGTCGCGGCCCAGTGTCGCGCGCGGCAGGCTGCGGCTCATGCGGGCGCGCAGATAGTCATGGCCAACCGGGATGATGGTCGGTGACCGGTCGGATTTGGGAAAGAACTGCCCGATGGCGCGCGCCGTGCGCAGCAGCGGGGTGCCCGGCGCAAAGGTGAAGACCAGGCTTTGCGACGCGCGTTCGGCAAGCCCGGCGGCGGCGGTGGCGATCTGGTCGGCCTCGTAATGGATGAGCACGTCCATCGAGACGATATGATCGAAACGGCCGAGCGCCGGGTCGAGCATGTCGCCGGCAAGGAACCGCAGCCGACCGCGCAGATCATCGGGGGTGCGTTCATCGGCGATGGCGATCAGTTGCGGCGACACATCGATGCCGACCACATCGGCGCCGCGCCGCGCGGCTTCGAAGGCCAACGCCCCGGTGCCGCAACCGGCATCGAGCACGCGCCGACCGGTCAGGTCCTGCGGCAACCACGACAACAGCGTGTTGCGCATGTCCTCGCGTCCGGCGCGGACGGTGGCGCGGATCTTCGATACCGGGGCGTCGCTGGTCAGCGCCGTCCAGGCATCGAGCGCGGTGCGATCGAAATAGTCTTCCAGCCGGCGCCGCTTGGCGTCCCAGCCGGAAATGACCGGTGTGGCAGGATGGTGGGTCATTCGAAGCCGAGAAACTCGAAAATATCGCGATCCTTCATCGGATTGGCTTCGAGCGCCGGGGTGCCGGCCCAGAGCGTTGCGGCGAGGCGCTTGTATTCGTTGCAGACGGCTTCGATTTCGGGGGTCGAATCCATTTCGAAGATCGTGCACTTCTTCAGCCGGCTGCGGCGGATGGCATCGAGATCGGGGAAATGTGCCAGCGTCTTCAGGCCGGTGGCACCGCAGAAACGGTCGATCTCGTCGGTTTGCGCCGATCGGTTGGCGATGACGCCGGCCATGCGCACTTCGTAGTTCTTCGACTTCGCCTTGATGGCCGCAACGATGCGATTCATCGCGAAGATGCTGTCGAAATCATTGGCGGCGACAACCAGTGCGCGGTCGGCATGCTGGAGCGGCGCGGCAAAGCCGCCGCAGACGACATCGCCGAGCACGTCGAAGATCACGACATCGGTTTCTTCGAGCAGATGGTGCTGCTTCAACAGCTTCACCGTCTGGCCGACGACATAGCCGCCGCAGCCGGTACCGGCGGGCGGGCCGCCGGCTTCGACGCACATGACGCCATTATAGCCTTCGAACATGTAATCTTCGGGGCGCAGTTCCTCGTGGTGGAACTCGACCGTTTCGAGCACGTCGATGACCGTCGGCATCAGCTTCTTGGTCAGCGTGAAGGTCGAATCATGCTTGGGGTCGCAACCGATCTGCAGCACCCGCTTGCCGAGCAGCGAAAACGCCGCCGACAGGTTGGATGATGTCGTCGACTTGCCGATGCCGCCCTTGCCATAAACCGCGAACACCTTGGCATTGCCGATGCGCAGATTGGGATCGAGCTGCACCTGCAGGCTGCCCTCGCCGTCGGGTGGCGTGATGGCGCGATCGAGATCGAGAAGGCCCATGTCTTAATTCCTCAAGCGGCTTGCAGGGAAACGCCTTCCAGCGCGTCCTCGATAGCGTCGGTGGCGGCATAAAGCGCTGCCAGCGTGGCAGCATCGGGTGACCAGTAATTGCGCTCGCTGGCCTCGATCAACCGGTTGGCGACCTTGGCGGCCGCGCGCGGATTCATTTCGGCGATACGCCTGCGCATCGCCTCGTCAAGTACATAAGCCTCGGTGATGCGCTGGTATACCCAGGGATCGACTTCGCCGGTCGTCGCCGACCAGCCCATCGTCGTCGTCACCGCCGCCTCGATCTGCCGCACACCTTCATAGCCATGGCGGAGCAGGCCTTCCTGCCACACCGGGTTGAGGATGCGGGTGCGGGTTTCGAGCGCCACCTGTTCCTGCAAGCTGCGGACCTTGCCCGCGCCCTGCGTCTGGTCGCCGATGTAAACCGGCGCCGTCTCGCCGCCCTTGGCGCGCGTGATGGCGCGGCTGATGCCGCCCAGCGTATCGACATATTGGTCGATCGTGGTGATGCCGAGTTCGACGCTTTCGAGGTTCTGATAGGCGCAATCGACCGTCTTCAGCGACGAAGCGAGCAGCCCGGGTTGGCGGACCGGTTCACCCTTGACGCCATAGGCAAAGCCCTTCTGGCGTTCGAAACAGTCGGCAAGTTCATCGGGGTCGGTCCAGCCCGACGAATCGATCAGCAGATTGACGTTGGCGCCATAGGCACCTTCGGCATTCGAATAGACCCGCAGCGCCGCGGTTTCGAGGTCGCAGCCATGTTCGGCGGCATGCGCCAGGCTGTGCTTCCGCACGAAGTTCAGTTCTTCGGGTTCGTCGGCCTGTGATGCCAGCAGCGCGGCTTCGGCGAGCATGCGGGTCTGCAAGGGCAACAGGTCACGGAACACGCCCGACAGGGTGACGACGACATCGATCCGCGGGCGATCGAGTTCCGACAGGGGAACCAGTTCGGCCCCCGACAGCCGGTTATAGCTGTCGAAGCGGGGGCGGGCGCCCATCAGGGCCATCGCCTGCGCCAATTGCGCGCCTTCGCTCTTCAGATTGTCGGTGCCCCACAGCACCATGGCGACCGTTTCGGGGATACGACCCGAATCGGCAACACTGCGCTCGACGATGCGGGCTGCCTGGGCAGCGCCATCCTTGACGGCATAGGCGCTCGGCAGGCGGAATGGATCGAAGCCATGGATGTTGCGCCCGGTCGGCAGGATTTCGGGGGCGCGCAGGATGTCGCCGCCCGAAACCGGCCGGACATAATGGCCGGCCAGCGCATGGACGAGGCCGTCCATTTCATGATTGGTCGCCAGCGCGGCGTTGAGCGCCGCCAGTTCCTTGAGCAGCGGCGTGTCGATGCGCGCCGTGCCGGCCACAATGGCTTCGATCGTGGCACGCGGCAGCACTTCCTCGCGCGTTGCCGTGACAGCCGCGAGCATGTCGATGCGTTCCGCGATGGTCGCGGCCTCGCCGGCGACGTGCAGCCCCTGCGGGATCAGTTCGCGTTCGATTTCATAGATCTTGGCAGCCAGCGCCGGAATGTCGCTGCTGTCGAGATCGAGCGCGGTCGCCTGTTCGTGGATGACTTCGGCGAGCGGCGCGAGTTCGTCGCTGCCAGGCTCGGCACTGCGCCAGCGGTCGACGGTGGCCTTGAGGTCGGCCAGCCCCTTGTAGACGCCCGAATTGGTCAGCGCCGGGGTGAGATAGGAGACCAGGGTCGCCGCCGAACGCCGCTTGGCGAGCACGCCTTCCGACGGGTTGTTGGCGGCATAAAGATAGATATTGGGCAGATCGCCGATCAACCGTTCGGGCCAGCAGCTTTCGGTCAACCCGGTCTGTTTGCCGGGCATGAATTCCAGGCTGCCATGGGTGCCGAAATGCAGCACGGCGTGCGCCTTGAAATCATTCCGCAGCCAGCGATAAAAGGCCATGAAGGCATGCGTCGGGGCAAAGCGCCCTTCGAACAGCAGCCGCATCGGATCGCCTTCATAGCCGAGCGCTGGCTGGATACCGATGAAGACGTTGCCGAATTGCGCGCCGAGAATGAAGACCGACTGGCCATCGGCCTGCAACTTGCCGGGCGCCGGGCCCCATTCGGCTTCGATTTCCTTCAGATAAGGCTCGGTGGCGACGATCGATTCGGCCGAAACATGGGCGTGGACATTGGCTTCGGTGCCATAACGACCGGCGTTGCCGCCGAGGATGCGGGTGCGCACCTCGTCGGCGGTTGCCGGCACTTCGACAACATAGCCTTCGGTTTTCAGCCGGGCGAGCGTGCCATGCAGCGATTCGAACACCGCGAGGAATTGCGCCGTGCCGGCGGCGCCGCCACCGGGCGGGAAATTGAACAACACGATGCCGATGCGGCGCTCGGCTTCCGGCGAGCGGCGCAGCGCCACCAGCTTTTCCATCCGCGCCGCCAGTGCCTCGGCGCGTTCGGGGCAGCTTTGCATGGCGCGCACGGCGCCGCCGACGGGCCAGGTGCAACGCCGCGAACAGCCAACGCACGGCGCGTCGCTGCCATCCGAACGCCCGCCGAAGACCATCGGCGTGGTGCCGCCATCAAGTTCGGGAATCGCGATCATGATCGTCGATTCGAGCGGCAGCAGCCCCTGCTTGTTGGCGCCCCAGGCTTGCAGCGTCTGGAACTCCACCGGATGCGCCGCGATATACGGCCGGTCGAGCTTGGCCAGCGCGGCTTCGGCCGCCCGGGCATCGTTATAGGCGGGGCCACCAACGAGGCTGAACCCCGTAAGGTTGACGATGGCGTCGACGCTCGCCGTGCCGTCCTTCATGAACAATTCTTCAAGCACCGGGCGCGCATCGAGGCCGCCGGCAAAGGCCGGGATGACGTTCAGCCCGCGCGCTTCCATGGCGCGGATGACGCCGTCATAATGGTTTGCATCCTTGCCAAGCACATAGGAGCGCAGCAGCAACAGCCCGACAGTGCCGCCCGGGGTGCGCTTGGTCGGCAGGTCGGACAGGTGCGGGCTGATCCGGCCCGGCATATCGGGGTGATAGACGCCGACGTCGGGATATTCGCGCGGCGCTTCGGCCCGCGACCCGCTGCGCAGCGCAGCGCGCGGCCCGGCGGCATAGCGATCGACGAGCGCGCGCACCATCGAAAAGGCGTTGTCGTCGGAGCCGGCAAGCCAATATTGCAGCGTCAGGAAATAGGCGCGCACATCCTGCGCCGTGCCGGGCACGAACTTCAGCAGCTTGGGCAGGCGGCGCAGCACCGCCATCTGGGCAGCGCCGCTGTTCGGTGCGCCTTCCTTCGACGATCCGCGCAGTTTTTTCAGCCAGCCGAGCGGCCCCTTGGGCGGCGCATCCATGCGATAATCGCCCATGCGCGTCATCTTGACGATTTCGGACGCCGACATGAGGTTGACCATTGCGTCGCATTGTTCGCGCCGCGCTTCCAATGCCGGCTTGATGGCGCGGATCTGGTCTTCGAGGAAGATCATCGAGGTGAGGATGATGTCACCCCTGGCGATGTCGTCGCGGGCGGCGTCGAGCTTGTCCTGGCATTCCCAATCGGCGGCGGCGTGAAAGCCGATCGAAATGCCCGGCTGTTCGCGTTCGAAACGCTCCCGGGCGCGTTCGATGGCGCCCGATAAATGGTTGTCGAGCGTTATGATGACAACACGGACCGCGGGTCCGATCCCTTTGGAAACAGGCGATTCAGCGCGCATAATGGGCCTTGGCTTCATAAAGCGTCTCGACACCGATCGCTGTCACGCCCTTTTCGGCGGCATAGCGCTCGGTATTTCGTTTCGCCTTGTTACGGACGAAGAAGGGTATCTTCATCAGTTCACGGGTGGCGTCCGCGGACCAGCCGGCGGATTCAACCCTCCCTGCCGGGGAGGGGTCTAGGGTCGATGGCGCTGCGTCGGCTGCCAGCGCAGCGACCGGCGCATCGTCGACCGCTTCCGTTGCCATGGCCGGTACCGCCAACGGCGCCGCCCCTGGCCCGAGATGGCTCGGGCCATTGGCATCGGAAAATTCGAAATCGTCCCGGAACATCGTCAGCAGATGTTCCTCCAGCCCCATCACCAGCGGATGGACCCAGGTGTCGAAAATGACATTGGCGCCTTCAAAGCCCATCTGCGGGCTGTGGCGGGCGGGAAAATCCTGGACGTGGACCGGCGCCGAAATCACCGCGCAGGGCAGGCGCAGCCGCTTGGCGATATGGCGTTCCATCTGCGTGCCGAGCACCAGTTCGCAATTGGCGGCGGCGATCGCGTCCTCGACGGCCAGATAATCATCGGTGATCAGCGGTTCGACGCCGTATTTCGCAGCGGCAGTGCGGATATCACGGGCGAATTCGCGGTTGTAGCAACCGAGCCCGACGACCTGGAAACCCAGTTCCTCGCTGGCGATGCGCGCGGCCGCCACGGCATGGGTCGCATCGCCGAAGATGAAGACGCGCTTGCCGGTCAGATAGGTCGAATCGACCGAGCGCGACCACCACGGCATGCGCCCGGCATCCGGGTCGGCGGGCACTTCGATGCCGGCGATCGCGCAGACTTCGGCGATGAACTCGCGCGTCGCATTGACGCCGATCGGCACAGTTTTCGTATATTTCTGGCCGAAATTCTTTTCGAGCCAGCGCGCCGCTTCATGGGCGACCTCGGGATAGAGCACGACGTTGAAATCGGCCTCGCCCAACCCGGCGATATCGGCGGGCGTCGATCCCATCGGGGCGCAGACATGCACGTCGATGCCAAGATCGGACAGCAGCCGCCGCACTTCGACGATATCGTCGCGATGCCGGAAACCCAGCGCCGTCGGGCCGAGCAGATTGGCCTTCAGCCGGCGGCCTTCACGCGGCGCAGCGACCCTGGTCTTGTCGGCCAGTTGCCGGACGATCTGGTAGAAGGTTTCGGCGGCGCCCCAATTTTCCTTGTGGCTGTAGCTCGGCAGGTCGAGCGCGATGATCGGGCAGGGCAACCCCATGGTCAGCGCCAGCCCGGCGGGATCGTCCTGGATCAGTTCGGCGGTGCACGAGGCGCCGACGATCATCGCCTGCGGCTTGAAGCGTTCATAGGCATCGCGCGCCGACGCCTGGAACAATTCGGCGGTATCGGTGCCGAGGTCGCGCGCCTGGAAGGTCGTGTAGGTGACCGGCGGGCGCTCGCCGCGCCGCTCGATCATGGTGAACAACAGGTCGGCATAGGTGTCGCCCTGCGGCGCGTGCAGCACATAGTGCAGCCCCTTCATGCCGGTCGCGACGCGCATCGCCCCGACATGCGGCGGGCCTTCATAGGTCCAGACGGTCAACTGCATGGCTTACACCATCAACTTGTCGCGGCGGACCAGCGGCCGCGCGAACAGTTCGGCGAGATCGCCCGCCTGTTCAAAGCCATGGACCGGCGAAAACACCAGCTCGATCGCCCATTTCGTCGACAGGCCTTCGCGTTCGAGCGGGTTGGCCAGGCCAAGGCCGCACACGGTCAGGTCGGGCCGGGCGGCGCGCACCCGGTCAAGCTGCTTGTCGACATCCTGGCCTTCGGAAATCTGCGTGCCGGCGGGCAGGGCCGCCAGATCATCGGCGAGATGGGTGCGATGCAGATAGGGCGTGCCGACTTCGACGATCGTCATGCCGAGTTCGGCCGACAAAAAGCGCGCCAGCGGAATCTCGAGCTGCGAATCGGGCATGAAGAAGATCGATTTGCCCGCCAGCCGCTCAGCATGGTGGGCCAGCGCCCGCTTGGCGCGTTCGCGCCCCGGCGCGACGACCGTGCGGAAATGCATTTCGTCGATGCCGAAGGCCTGGGCCGCGGCGTGCAGCCAGGCCGTGGTGCCTTCGGCGCCGAAGGGGAACATGGCAGGCAGGTGCACCGCACCGCGGGTTTCGAGCGCCCGCGCCGTATCGCCGAGAAACGGCTGCGCCAGCAGGAAGCGCGTGCCGGGGCCGACGCCGGGCAAATCCTTGGCGCGGCGCGGCGGCAGGGTTTCGACGCGGGTAATCCCGAGTTCGGCGAACAGGCGGCGGAACTGGTCCTCCACCACATCGGGCAGCGAGCCGACGACGAGCAGTTGTTCGGCGGGTTCCTCGTGCATTTCGGGCACCAGCGCCGCGAGGCAGGCGTCCTCGCCCTGCGTGAAGGTGGTTTCGATGCCGCTGCCCGAATAGTTGAGAATCTTGACGCCGGGGTAGCTGCCGTTCAGCCGCTGCGCCGCGCGGCCAAGATCGAGCTTGATGACTTCGCTGGGGCATGAACCGACCAGGAACAGCAGCTTGATCTCGGGCCGGCGCGCCAGCAACTGGCGGACAACCTTGTCGAGTTCTTCATTGGCATCGGCAAGCCCCGCGAGATCGCGTTCCTCGATGATCGCGGTGCCGAAGCGCGGTTCGGCAAAGATCATCACCCCGGCCGCCGATTGCAGCAGATGCGCGCAGGTGCG
>JBBRVH010000021.1:0-38657 GCA_038246995.1 Sphingomonadales bacterium | reverse complement strand
CCGACGGTATAATTGACCATGTTGGCCGCCAGCCCCCAGTGGCCGATGCCGCGCACCAGCCCGCGATCGCGCGGATTGACTTCGATTGCAGGGGTCATGGGTGCTGCAAAAATGGCTTCATCGCGGCAATCTCAAGCATGGCAGGCGGAAGCGCAAGCCCGCTGCTGCACCGCAGAACTGTCAGAATCAGCCCTGAATTTTAACCCTTTTGTCGGTATTCTTTACACTTTAATAACTATTACATTCAGGAAATGTTGCTAACCTGCTGGAAAAAAACAATTAACTTAAAATTAACTTATGTGGCATGGTTTATGCATCGTTAACGACGTGAAGCAGTTCGTCCCGATCTGTCGTGACCCGCCTGTTTCGCTCGACAATGCAAACAGGGACTTATGACCATGAAGATTCTCTCGCTCATCATCACCACGGCGCTCGTCGCCGCCACTGCGCCGGCGCTCGCCGCCACCAGCTTCACCAATGGCGGTTTCGAGACCCTGACCAACGGCCCCGGCCAGTTGACCTTCAACACCACCGCCATCGGTTGGACCGTCGCACCCGGCGGCTACACCTTCGTCTATGCACCGGGCACCATCGACCTGCCGGGCACGCTCGGCCAATATGGTGACAATTATATGCACGGCCCGAACAACGGCAGCGCCAACGGCCTGACCGGCATCAGCCCGTCGGGTGGCAATCTCGCCGCTTTCGACGGCGCCTTCCAGGTCGTGCCGCTCGAACAGATCATCACCGGCCTGACACCGGGCCAGCGCTACAAGGTCGGCTTCGACTATGGCTTTGCCCAACAGTTCGGCTTTGATGGCGACACCATCCAGAATTGGTCGGTCAGCTTTGCCGGCCAGACGGCCACCACGGCGGACTACAACCTGCCGAACCACGGTTTTTCGGGTTGGTTCCATAACAGCTACACCTTCGTCGCCAACAACGCGACCGAGACCCTGTCGTTCGTCGCCTATGGCAATCTGCCGGTGCCGCCGTTCGCGCTGCTCGATGGCGTCAGCTTCGGTGCCGTTCCCGAACCCGGCACCTGGGCCATGCTGATCGCCGGTTTCGGCATGATCGGCGTGTCGGCGCGCCGCCGCAACCGCGCCGTCGCGGCCTGAACCCTAGCAACGGTACAGCGGCCGGACCGGGCATTCCCGGGCCGGCCGTTGCGCCAGTGCCGCAGGACTTTGCGGTAATGGCGCCGCCGGTCTAGCGCTGCATCATGCAAGCCTTGCTCACCAATAATCTCGCTGCCTGGGCGGTGCCGGTCGTGCGCAGCGCGATGTCGCTGGCGCTGCTGATCGCGCTGTTCGTGCCGCTCGAACATTTCTTTGCGGTGCGCAAGGCACAGCGCTTTGCGCCGGGTTGGGCAACCAATCTCGGCTGGTATTTTCTCAACGGTCTGACCGCGCTGTTCATCCTCGGGCCGCCCGCGGCGGCTGTTGCCGCGGCCGTCCACGCCGTGCTGCCCGCTGGCGTCACCGGCGCCAGCGCAGCGCTGCCGCTGTGGGCGCGCATGGCCGCCGCGATGGTCGTCGGCGAGATCGGCTTTTACTGGGGCCATCGCCTCAGCCACGAAATCCCGTTGCTGTGGCGCTTCCACGCCGTTCATCACAGCGCCGAACATGTCAATTTCCTCGTCAACACCCGCGCCCATCCGGTCGATATCGTCTTCACCCGGCTCTGTGGCCTGATGCTGCTCTATGCCACGGGGCTTGCTGCGCCGGTCGGGCCGAACCCGACCTTCGTGCCGGCGCTGATCCTGTTCATCGGTTCGTTCTGGAGCTTTTTCATCCACGCCAATATCCGCGCCCGGCTCGGCTGGTTCGAAGAACTGCTCAGCACGCCGGCCTTCCACCACTGGCACCACAGCCGCCGCGACCATATCGACCATAATTATGCCGCGATGCTGCCGGTGATGGACCGGGTGTTCGGCACCTTCTACCTGCCGCGCCACTGGCCCGCCGAATATGGCACTGACACGCCGATGCCGGCCGCGCTGCCGGCGCAGTTGCTGGCGCCGTTCAAGCCGGCGGTGGCACAACCAGACTGAGGCAGGTCAACCCGGCCTCGGCCTTGGCGAATTCGGAAATATCGAGAAATTCGACCGCGAACCCCGCCGCCGCAATGCGTGCCAGGGTGCGCTCGCCGGTGGCGTGAAACACCGTGTTGCCGACCGTCAGGCTGTTTGCGGCAAAGGGCTCGCCGCCAGCGCTGGCAAGGTGGCGGCGACCGAAAATAGCGGGGTCGAGCCAGTCGGTGTTGACCAGCACCAGATCACCGGCGAGCGCCGACACGGCGGTTTTCAGGTGCAGCGCTTTCGCCAGCGGCACCCCCGTCACGCGCCAGCCATGCGCCTTCACCCCTTCGGCGACCTGCCGGACCGCCTCGGCATTGGTGCGCTGCGTCAACCCGATGAAGATATCGCGCCCGACAACCATCACATCGCCGCCGTCGATGGTGCCCGGCGCCGTAATGACGAGATGCGGCCGATCGGCGGGCAGGTGCGGCACGATTTCGGTAATCTCCCCGCGCCGCGACACCGCCCCCGGCCGGGTGACGATGACGAGATCGGGCAGGATGACGGCGGTATCCTCGACAAAGCAGCAATCGGGATGCTCGGCCAGCGCCGGCAACAATGTCACCTGCGCCCCGGCGCGGGTCAGCGCGGCGCGATACGCCTCATGCTGGGCGAGCGCGCGTTCCATATCCACCGCCACCCGATCGATATGGGTCAGTTCGGCGCGGTCGAGCGGCCCGGGCAGGCGGGTGAGAGCGTGGAGCGCCACGTCAGCCCAGTGCTGCCTTCAGCCGTTCATTCACCACACCCGGATTGGCCTTGCCCGCCATCGCCTTCATCGTCTGGCCGACGAAAAAGCCGAACAACGCTTCCTTGCCGGCCTTGTACTGTTCGACCTTGTCGGCGTTGGCGGCGATGATCGCGGCAATCGCGGCATCGATGGCGCCGGTGTCGCTGACCTGTTCGAGCCCGCGCGCCGCCACGATTGTCGCCGGGTCGTCGCCGGTTTCGACCATCGCTTCGAGCACCTGCTTGCCGATCGAATTGGAGATCTTGCCCGAGGCGATGAGCCCGAGCAGCGCGGCGGCGCGTGCCGGATCGACCGGGCTCGCCTCGATGCCGACGCCCAGTTTCTTCAGCACGCCGAACAGTTCCGATGTCACCCAGTTCGCGGCCGTCGTCGCCAGCGCCGGGCCAGTGGCTGCCAGCACCGCTTCGAAATAGCGCGCGGTTTCGACATCGGCGGTCAACACCGCGGCATTATACGCTGAAATACCAAGCGTTTCGGTATAGCGCGCCCGCTTGGCCACCGGCAGTTCGGGCAGGCTGGCCAGGCATTCGGCCACGAACGCATCGTCGAATTCGACCGGCAACAGGTCGGGATCGGGGAAATAGCGATAGTCGTGCGCGTCTTCCTTGGATCGCATGCTGCGCGTCGTGCCGCTGCCGGGATCGAACAGCCGGGTTTCCTGCACCACCGTGCCGCCGGCTTCGATGAGCTCGACCTGGCGCTTCGCCTCGACTTCGACCGTCTGCATGATGAAGCGCACCGAATTGACGTTCTTGGTCTCGGTACGCGTGCCGAACGGCTCGCCGGCCTTGCGCACCGAAACGTTGACATCGGCGCGCATCGAACCTTCGTCCATATTGCCATCGCAACTGCCGACATAGCGCAGCAACTGGCGCAGCGCCGCGACATAAGCCCCCGCCTCAGCGGGAGAACGTATATCGGGCTTCGACACGATTTCCATCAACGCACAGCCCGACCGGTTGAGATCGACGAACGACTGGGTCGGGTGGAGATCATGCACCGATTTGCCGGCATCCTGTTCGAGATGGATACGCTCGATACCGACCGTGCTGCGCACGCCGTCATCGGTTTCGACATCGAGCGAGCCTTCGCCGACGATCGGATGATAGAGCTGGCTGATCTGGTATCCCTGCGGCAGATCGGCATAGAAATAATTCTTGCGATCGAAGCGCGACCAATTGTGGATCTGCGCGCCGAGCGCGAGGCCGGTGCGCACCGCCTGGCGGATGCATTCGCCATTCACCACCGGCAGCATCCCCGGCATCGCCGCATCGACGAGCGACACCTGCGAATTGGGTTCCGCCCCGAACGCCGTCGCGGCACCCGAAAACAGCTTGGACTGCGCCGTCACCTGGGCATGGACTTCCAAACCGACAACGATCTCCCAATCGCCGGTTTCGCCTTTGACAGTCCAGGGGGTATGGGCGTTCATGGTCGGTCCTCGGGTGCCACCAGCACCAGTTCGGGGAAATAGCCAGCAAAGCGCTGCCGGTCACGCGTTATCAGCGGCCAGCCGCGTACGGCGGCATGGGCGCCGATCAGGAAATCCGTGATGATCGCCGCGCGCGGCCCGCCGCGGCTACGATAGACGCGCTGCGCCGCTCCGGCCCGCGCCGCAATGGCATCATCAAGCGGATCGATGCGCAGGCCGAGCAGGTCGACATGCGTGCGCGCGCGATCGGGCGCCGGAGACGAAAGGATTTCAGCGAGAATCACGTGATTGATGCGCAGCGATCCCGCCCCTGCGGCGGTTTCCATAGCCAGCGACGACCACCGGTGCCAGTGGTCGGCGGGATTCTGGAGATCGATGATGATGCAGCTGTCGACCAATGCCATCAGGGCAGCGGCTCACGCAGCGTCGCCATGAATTCGTCCGACGTCATGCCGAAGTCGATCGGATCCTTGCGGATATGCGCCATCGCGGCCCGCAAGGCGGCAACGCGCGCCGTCGCTTCGCGCTGTCGCCGATCGGCCTCATTCTCCGCCGGCGCAATGACGACCTCGCCGGTAGCGTTCTCCCGAAAAACAACGGCTGCCCCGGGCCTTAGCCCCAATTTGTCGCGCATTGCCTTCGGCACCGTTACCTGGCCCTTGACCGTCATCACCGTGGCCATCGCGGCCTCCCGAGAAGTATTACCTTAAAAAGTAATACTTTATCGTCCAAGGGTCAAGGCCGTGCCGTGAAGCCCGCCGCACGTTCGATCGCCAGCCCGGCGCCGAGCACGCCGGCTTCATCGAGCGGCCGCCCGATGATCTGCAGGCCCAGCGGCAGGCCGTCAGCCGACAGGCCGGCAGGCACCGACATGGCGGGCAGCCCGGCGAGCGAGGACGGCACGGTGAAAACGTCGTTGAGGTACATCGCCAGCGGATCGGCCTTGTCGCCGAACGCGAACGCCGCGCTGGGCGCGGTCGGGGTGAGCAGCAGGTCGCAGTGTTCCCACGCCTGTTCGAAATCACGCGCGATCAGCGCCCGCACCTTCTGCGCCTGGGTGTAATAGGCATCGTAGAACCCCGCCGACAGCACATAGGTGCCGATCATGATGCGGCGCTTGACCTCGGCCCCGAAACCCTGCGCGCGGGTGGCCGAATACATGTCGGCGAGATTGCCCCCCGGCGGCGTGACGCGCAGGCCATAGCGCACGCCATCGTAGCGCGCGAGGTTGGACGAGGCTTCGGCGGGCGCGATGATGTAATAGGCCGGCAGCGCGTACTTCGTGTGCGGCAACGAGACATCGACGATGGTGGCGCCGGCGGCCTTGAGCCAGGCCAGGCCCTGGTCCCACAGCGCGGCAATCACCGGGTCCATCCCGTCGAGGCGATATTCCTTGGGCACGCCGATGCGCTTGCCGCGCAGATCGCCATTCAACGCGGCGGCAAAATCGGGGACGGGCAGATCGAGGCTGGTCGAATCCTTCGCATCATAGCCGCACATGCTGGTCAGCATGATCGCGCAATCTTCCACCGTCCGCGCCATCGGCCCGGCCTGGTCGAGCGAGGAGGCAAAGGCAACGACCCCCCAGCGCGAACAGCGGCCATAGGTCGGCTTGATGCCGGCGATGCCGACGAACGCTGCCGGCTGGCGGATCGAACCCCCGGTATCGGTGCCGGTAGCACCCGCCACCAGCCGCGCCGAAACCGCCGCTGCCGAACCCCCCGACGAGCCGCCGGGGACGAGATCACGATTCGACCCTTTGGCCTTCCACGGCGAAATGACCTTGCCATAGGCGCTGGTCTCGTTCGACGAGCCCATGGCGAATTCATCGAGGTTGAGCTTGCCGAGCATCACCGCGCCATCGCCGAGCAGCTTGCCCGACACGGTCGATTCATACTGGGGGATGAAGCCTTCCAATATCTTCGACGCCGCGGTCGTCTGCACGCCCTTGGTGCAGAACAGATCCTTGATGCCGATCGGAATGCCGGTCAGCGCCTTCGCTTTACCCTTGGCCAGCGCCGCGTCGGCGGCAGCGGCCTGCGCGCGCGCGATCTCGGGCGTTTCGGTGATGAAGGCGTTCAAATGCCGCGCCGCCGCCATCGCCGCCAGATGCGCCTCGGTCAGTTCGACGGCGGTGAAATCGCGGTTTTTCAGCCCGGCCTTCATGCCGGCAATGGTCAGGTCGGTCAGGACAGTCATTCGATCACCTTGGGCACGGCGAAAAAGCCGCTGGTCGCATCGGGGGCATTGGCGAGGACGGCGGCCTGCTTGTCACCATCGGTGATGGCATCGACCCGCCAGGCGAGATGATTGGGGATCACCGCGGTCATCGGCGCGATGCCGGTGGTATCGACTTCGCCCAATTGTTCGATCCAGCCGAGGATCGCCGACAATTCGCCGGCGAGCGCCGGGACTTGCGCCTCGGCAATGCCGATCCGCGCGAGGCGCGCGATCTTGCGGACGGTGGCGTCGTCGACTGACATGCAGGGGGCTTTCCGGCAGCGGTGGAATTGTTGCGTTGCAATGCCGCTAGCACGGCAGGGGCTGCGGGCTCAACACTTGACCTCCCTCCCCGCTGACGCGAAGGCGTCGCTTACGGCTGCGGGGAGGGAGTTGGTTTGCGCGCAAATCGGCGCTAGCGTCGCGCCATGATCCTTGCCCGCCTCGCCGCCCTCGCCCTGTGCCTTGCCGCCCCGGCCCTCGCCGCCCCGCCGCCGGTCACCGAAGCCGATTTCACCGCCCGCGATTTCCGCTTTGCCAGCGGCGAAACGCTGCCGGCACTGACCCAGCATTACCGCACCCTCGGCACGCCGCGCCGCGATGCCGCCGGTACTGTCATCAACGCCGTCATGGTTCTGCACGGCACCGGCGGCACCGGCGCGCAGTTCCTCGTGCCGCAATTTGCCGATCTGCTCTACGGCCCCGGCCAGCCGCTCGATACGGCGAAATATTTCATCATCCTGCCCGATGCGATCGGCCATGGTGGCTCGTCACGGCCCTCGCAGGGGTTGAAAATGGCGTTCCCGGCCTATGATTATGCCGACATGGTGAAGGTTCAAAAGGCCTTGCTCGATCATCTCGGCATCAAGCAACTCCGGCTGCTGACGGGCACGTCGATGGGCTGCATGATGGGGTTCCAGTTCGGCGTGGATTACCCCGGCACCGCGCGCGCCATCATGCCGCTGGCCTGCAACACCGTGCCACTTGCCGGGCGCAACCGGCTGTGGCGCCAACTGGCGATCGACGCGATCAAGGCCGATCCCGATTGGCAGGGCGGCAATTACACCAACCCGCCACTCGCCGGCTTGAAAGTCGGCATCGCGTTGCAGGCAATGGCAAGCTCCGCCCCGCTGCGCATGCAGGCGCAATGGCCGACCCGCGCCGCCAGCGATGCCGCCGCCGCCACGCTGATGGAAGCGGGGTTGAAGGGCAGCGCCGACGCCAATGACCGCATCTACC
Organism: Sphingomonadales bacterium; assembly: GCA_038246995.1. Lineage (GTDB taxonomy): Bacteria > Pseudomonadota > Alphaproteobacteria > Sphingomonadales > Sphingomonadaceae > Sandarakinorhabdus. The sequence continues at coordinate 30,932 of JBBRVH010000021.1, read as the reverse complement.
AGCTCGATGCCTCGCGCAACTATAACCCCTCGCCGCACCTTGCCCGCATCACCGTGCCGGTCACCTGGATCAACAGCGCCGATGATTTCATCAACCCGCCGAACCTGGGGCTGGCCGAGCGCGATATCGGCAAGATGCCCGCCGGCAGCTTCGTGCTGATCCCCGAAAGCGACCAGACCCGCGGCCATTCCACCCACACCTGGGCGTTATTCTGGCAGGACGCGTTGCGCGCCCTGCTCGCCCGCTCGGAATAGCCTCAATCGCGCACCAGCCGGCCGAACACCCACCAGACCCCCAGCGCCATCATGACGGCGTTGGTCAGCGCCAGCACCGTCCAGAATTGCGCCGGCGGCATGCCGCCGACAATGCCGAAGCGCGGGTTCGACGTGATCTGCGACACCCCGGCCATGGCCAGCCCCAGCCAGCTGAACGCCATGCTGATCTTGTGCTGGCGCAGCGCCGCCGGCGACCGGGTCCGCAGCCAGCGCCGCAGCGCCAGCGTGCCTTGCGTCAGCGACGACAACCCGACGATGGCCAGGATATGGAAGGGCAGGAAGCGCGTTTCGGGCTTGAAACTCGCCAGTGCCGACAGCAGCGCCAGCAGCATGGCGACGATATAGATACGGCCGCCCAGCCGATGGCCAGGGCCGCCCTTCTGGCCGACCAATTGTTGCAGGCCGAGCGGCAGCGCCACGAGCGTGCTGAGGAAATGCACCCAGATCAGCGGCGGGATGTTGTCGAACATGTGCGTGTGCCTCCGGTTGAACGATGTCGCCATTGTCCAGCGCCGGGGGCTTGAGCCAAGCGCGGTTTCGCCTATCCTGCCCCATGTTTCGTCACGCCCTCCCATGCAGGTTTCGCGCTTCGTGAATTCGACACAGCCTTCGCAAAGCCGCTCGCTGACGCCGCTGCTCGCCGCGGTCGGTGTCGCGACTCTCGCCTGTGCCATGGGCGGCCCGTTCGGCACGCTGGCGCTGCCGGCGCCATCGCGATTGCTGTTCTGGGGCACGCTGATCGGCTGGAACGCCTTCAAATGGCGCGCCTGGTTCACCTATGTGCCGCGCTGGCTGCCGCCGAGCCGCGCCACGCTGCCGATCCTGTTCGGTGGCGGCGCCGTGCTGCTCAACGCGCTGCTGCCGCTGGAAATCGGCTGGCTGTTCGGCGCCATCGGCCGGCCGCTGGTGCTGCCGTGGTTCGGCCTGTTCGTCGTCGCCATGGTCATCGCGCTGGCGCTGCTCGGGATGATCTATGTGCTCAACAACAGCTACAACCAGGCGGCCTGGGTGCCGGCGCCCGCCGCGCCTGAACCGGCCGCGCGCGACCCGGTCGTACTCACGCCTGCCAGCATGGCGGCGCTGCCGGCAGCAGGGCTGGCGCTGCGCGCGCCGCTCGACCAGATTCGCGCCATCATCGCCGAAGATCATTATCTGCGGCTGCACCTTGCCGATGGCCAGCAGCCGCTGGTGCTCTACCGCTTCGGCGATGCGGTGCGCGAGCTTGCCGGCATCGATGGCCTGCAGGTGCACCGCGGCGCCTGGGTGGCCGCCGCCGGCATCACCGGCGCGGCGCGCGATGGCCGCAAATACCGGCTGCTTGTCGGTGATCTGCCGGTCCCGGTGAGCACCACCAGCCTGCCCGCCGTGCGCGCGCGGGGCTGGCTCGACCGGGTATGAAGCGCACTATCCGGCGGTATAAACCAGCACCAGCGGTACCAGCGCCCCCAGCGCCAGCATGACCAGCGATGCCTGGCGCGTCACCTTGCTGTTGAGCGCGATCGCGATCCCCAGGAACGACGAGATCAGCAGCGCCACCGACATCACCACCATGAAGATCTGCATCGGCAGCTTGTTGACCTGCGGGGGTTTCGGTTTCGGCTCCGGTGCTTCGGCCTTGGCAGTTTCTGGCGCCGGCTTGCCCGCATCGGTAACGCGCTTGCCGGCATCGGCCGGTGCGATCTCCGGCGCCCTGGCCTTGGGCAGTTTCGAATCGCGATGGATGCTGCCCATCCAGACGATCCACGCCGGCGGCTCGCTGCCCCAGCCCTTTTCTTCCTGCAGGCGGAAGGTCTGCAATGCCCCCGACAGCGCGAACATGATGATCATCGGGGCAAAGAAGACGCCCAGATAATAATGATAGCGGCGGATCTTCTGCATCGTCTGGGCCTTCAAATTCCGTCTCCTGCTGCACGCCTGCTGTCGCTGTTGATACGCATTATCATAAACCGATCACCCGATGGCGAACAGATCATAAATCGGTCCGCTACGCGTCTGCTCGCCGGTGCCGACGATGATCAGGTCATTGACCCAGGTGTAGCGCGGATCACCGCATTCCAGCCGGGCGCTGATTGCCAGCGAATATTCATCGGCAGAAAGCAATGCCCCCTTGCCGAACCGGGCCATCGCCTCGGATCCTGCCTTGAAGCGCCCCTGATACCCCACATAGACCAGGGCGCCATCATCGGTTTTCAGTGTCAGCCGCACATCGATGAGCATCACGCCATCGGGGCGGTTCATCACCCAGTCGGCACCGCCCGGCAAAACGCTGCCGGCCAGCCGCGGCCCGCTGAAACTGCCTCCCGTTACCGGCGCGATGCGACGCAACCCCGCCGGCACCGGTCCGATGCTCAGCATCCCGGCGAAATCGACAGCAAGGGCAAGGGTCATCAGATGCTGGTGCACCAGCGGTGTCATGGTCATGCAGGGCCTCGATCCGGCCTTGCTGCTACTGCCGATCGTCGCCCCCTTCAACCGGCTTGGCAAACCGGCTATCGCTTGGCCAACAAGAGGGAACATCATGGCCGACAGCATCTTCATCGGTAAGGGCGAGGATCACCCCCAGGCGCTGGTGCTGAAACGCGCCAATCGCCACGGCCTGATCGCCGGCGCCACCGGCACCGGCAAGACGGTGACCTTGCAAACCCTCGCCGAAGGCTTCAGCCGCGAAGGCGTGCCGGTGTTCCTGTCGGATGTGAAGGGCGATATCGCCGGCATGGCGATGCGCGGCAGCGACGCCGCCGCCTGGACCGGCAAGCGCGCCGCCGAAATCGGCATCGAAGATTATGATTATGCCGCCAACCCGGTGGTGTTCTGGGATCTGTTCGGCGAACAGGGCCACCCCATCCGCACCACCATCTCCGAAATGGGGCCGCTGCTGCTGGCGCGCCTGATGGGGCTCAACGAAACCCAGGAAGGCGTGCTGTCGGTCGCCTTCCGCTATGCCGATGATCTGGGGCTGCTGATCCTCGATCTGAAGGATCTGCAATCGGTACTGAGTTTCTGTGCCGACAATGCCGGCGAGCTCGCCAGCAAATACGGCAATGTCACCAAGGCGAGCATCGGCACCATCCAGCGGCAATTGCTGCAACTCGAATCGCAGGGCGCCGGGCATTTCTTTGCCGAACCGGCGCTCGACATCGCCGATTTCATCCGCTGCGACAGCGATGGCCGCGGCCAGGTCAACATCCTTGCTGCCGACAAGCTGATGCAGTCGCCCAGGCTCTACGCCACCTTCCTGCTCTGGCTGCTGTCGGAACTGTTCGAAACCCTCCCCGAAGTCGGCGATCCGGACAAACCCCGCCTCGTCTTCTTCTTCGATGAAGCGCATCTGCTGTTCGACGAAGCCCCCAAGGCGCTGATGGACAAGGTCGAACAGGTCGTCCGCCTCGTGCGGTCGAAAGGCGTCGGCGTCTATTTCATCAGCCAGAACCCGATCGACATTCCCGAAAGCGTGGCGGGGCAATTGGGCAACCGCGTCCAGCACGCGCTGCGCGCCTTCACCCCGCGTGATCAGCGCGCCATCAAGGCCGCGGCCGAAACCTTCCGCAGCAACCCCAAATTGAATGTCGGGACTGCGATCACCGAATTGAAGGTCGGCGAGGCGCTGGTATCGCTGTTGCAGCAGGATGGCGCGCCATCGCCCGTCGAACGTACCCTGATCGCCCCGCCGCGCAGCCGCGTCGGCCCGGTGACGCCCGCCGAACGCAGCGAAAAGATCAACATGTCGCCCTTCGCCGGCAAATATGACGAAACCATCGATCGCGAATCGGCCTATGAAAAATTGAACGTCCGCGCCGCCGAAGCGGCGCAACACGCCGCGCGCAGCGAGGCCGAAAAGGAAGCCGCCAAGGCCGCCGTGCTGCAGGCCAGGCTCGACGCCGCCGCGGCCAGGGAACGCGCCCGCGCCGATGCCGCCGCCGCGAAGGAAGCCGCCGCCGCCGCGCGGGTGGCGGCGCGCCCGCAACCCAAAAGCTTCACCGAAAAAATGGTCGAATCGGCAGCGCGATCGGCGGCAACATCGGTCGGTCGGCAATTGGGCGGATCGTTCGGCAGCAAGCTGCTGCGCGGGATTTTGGGCGGGTTGCTGAAATAGTTTTTCGTCCACTGCCAAGGGGTTTATCTCAATCGCGGCAGGCTCATGCGTTGCAAAAAAAAATACACTTGCGCTTCATTCTCATATACTTGCAAGGATTTTTCGCCTCTCGACCGGCCAAACTTTCAACCGTCGAAAAACATCTTAAGCAATGTAAATTTATGCTGGACACAGTTTAACGTCGTCGATAATTTCAACCTTAAGTTTGGTTGCGCACTTTTTATTAGTCACAAGCGATACCAAGAATCGCTTTGTACTCGATAATTGTCTCTATGTTGAGGGTGATCGCATGACCAAGCGGCAGAATATTGTTTCGCGTCGGTGGATAATTTTATCTGGGATATCAGGAACCGCCTTTGCCTCCGGCGTGGCTGTTTTCACCTTTACGGGTGACAATCGCAGCTCGCTATTGACCTCTGACGCAAGCGTTCCGCCGCCTTCTGCAGAAACTATTCCGTTAAATATCAATGGAGTAATTGTCGCTGCTGGAATTACAAATGAACTAAGTATCGCAATTACTCGCCCCTTACCCGGCTTTACGAAAATGCAAACGAACGGTGCTGTATTGTGTATCGATTTGTCTATTGCAAAAACCAACATCGATATTTCGAAAATTTACTTGACGGTATCTGATCAAGGACATGATGCATCTGGGAATATCGTTCAACATACAAGAATCATTGGCATTCAAGACATATTACGCGGCCCAGCCGGAACGGGCGATTTTGTCGAAGGCGGACCGAACCGCCTGTTGCTCGTACTATCCGATCCTGTTTACAACCAGAATTCACTATGGCGAACGTCCATCGTGCAAATTCAGTTTCAAGAGGGCTGGATACTCGGTCGTGCGACTGAAATCGTTTCTGGTAGCGCAGTTACGCGCTTGGACACGCTCAATTATCTGCCGTTTCCTGTCCGGCCAGTTACACCGCCTTTCTTCAGGCTAGCCGCAGACAGCTTGTTTCCCTTCGAGGTGACGGGAATGAATGATTGGGGTCGCAATGGCGGAATGTTCGCACGCGTGGAAGCATGGGCAACCATCAACGGCGTTCGAGGTGCGGTAGCGAGCAGTTCGGAAATGGTCGCGTCGCTCGACACACCAGTAAATGACACGCCTTCCGGACTTTCCGCGCCAGTGTACCGAATGATGGTATCCGGTGCAGGGCTTGGCAGCGGTGCCGGAGAAATCCAGTATCGGGCATTTCCACATATCGGGCCTCCCTGGTCGAGCGAGAGCGAAGGCGAGGCGTTCCCTACGCTCAGCGCACCCACAGGCGTGCCGTTCTGCAATGACGTCAGTAATAGCTGGGCGCCGATTTATGGGATCGTGAGCCTCACCGGGATTGGGTTGGTAGGAACAGACACACGGGGCATGGCGCTTTCGGTCGAAACTGCCATGGCATGCGGATTAGTCTACAAGGATATCGCAGCCGTCGCGACAGCATCCCGGTTGATTAACGCCACCAGACTGCCAGTCTTGACGGCCAGTGGGCCGTTACAGCGAGCTGTTCCACATGACGATATCGCTGGTGGATGCGCGGTATTGCCAAACGTTCCCGGATCGGTTGTCGGAGCCAACTTCGGTGCCTACACTATCCGGACTCCATTTTCTTCTCCCGTAATGTTTCCACCCGGCGCGGTTTGTTTTGAGATCCGCAGCGCAACCGGCCGACCGTCGGCAGCCGTAAGGTTGCGAGGTATCGATACAAATGGCGTGGGCATGTCCGGCGCTAGTAAGGCAGTTGCTTCGCGATTGTTAATTCGTGGTATCTGGATCGATGGCACGAATACTGTTTCCGGACAAAATGTTGCGATCGATGGCACGGCCGCCGCCGGTGCTTCTACGAGGCCATTGTCGGCAAATGGATATGCCTATTTGATATCCGTAGATTGCACGATCACCGAGAATCCCTCTGCAGGTTCGGCGGCACCAGCTCGTTGGCGCGCCGGCTTTATGTGGGATGTCCGCGTCAAAACAGAGGGGAACACGGGAGCACAGGCTTGCGGCATCGTGTCCGCCCATGCAGGCTTTGTGTCGAGCATCGGTTGTCGTTACGCCGCCCTAAATACGGGAAGGCATTTCCCGCTCTCCGGAATGTTTGGGGTACAGTTAGTAAATCTTGGGGTCGCCGACCGTGCTGTTAGTGTTTATCCTGCGCCCAAACATCGGTTGATGCTGAACGTCCGAATTGACTATGACAAGCGCTTCTTCACCGCTCCCATCCTGCTAGGCAATAATCGACCCAGTACCGGCGGCCTCGGTTTGGGAAATGTTTTTTGTCGCGCAGCCGTCGACAGCGTGAGCCCTTTGGTAGTCATCGCTGCAGGTATAGTTGAAGTTGATAATTTTATTTTGAGATATTGCGGAAGCGATATGACAATACCCCGTCGCCCCAATAATGGACGGGCACTTCTATGCTACCAGGACGTTGGATACGCTAGGATAAACAAAATCGGAACAATCTCACATTCTGCATTCCGGAGTTATAACTGCAAGGGCGATAATTATCCGAATATGGTAGCATCATCGAATTTTTCCAGCACTTGGTTGCCGGGAAGGGAATACTTTTCTGGTGCGATTGTTCATAATACTGCCGGGCCTCCCACTGCTTCGTCTTTTTACTATCAATCTATCAAGAACACGCCGGAAAAGCCTGGCGATCTACCCGCAAATATAAGTGACGAAACAGTATGGATGAAATTGGGATTTATCTTTAATAAGCCTGATGGCGAACAACCGCTTCGCCAAGGCAATATGCGATTCCGTTATCACATCGGTTGTCATGGCAATGTCGCCTCGATCACGTATAATAGTGCGGTAACAACCGGGTATACTTCGGGTTTTGGCATAGCTTGGAATCGAGACGGGCGCGTTGCAGCAAACTACGACCGTTTTTATCGTGATCGCTTGGCAAATGATTATCGCCCGAACGGCACAGGGTTCAGCATGTTGGATACGCCTCTGCTGAACCGCGTGGCAATCGGTCAAGCATGTCTGCCGTTCGATCTAGCGGGAACGCCGCGGCTCAACGATGGTACGGGAGCAGCTGGCGCTTATGAACGTGTTTGATATGGTCGATAGTGCAGGTGAGTCTGAGTGGTAGCAGCGCGCCTTCAATATGAGCACTCAACCGAAGGGCTATTCGAATAAGCAGAATGCTCGGCGCGCGACCTGATCGCCACCAAGGTCACCAGCCCGCGCCGGCTCGGCATCCAGGGCGGCTCGAACGGTGGCCTGTTGATGGGGGTGCAATTCACCCAGCAGCCCGATCTGTGGAACGCCGTGATCATCGATGTGCCGCTGCTCGACATGCTGCGCATCTCGCAGATCGCCGCCGGGGCATCGTGGCAGGGCGAATATGGCGATGTAAATGCCGATCCGGCGGTACGGGCCTTCTGGACGAAACTGTCCCCCTATAATGCGCTGAAAAAAGGCGTCCGCTATCCCGAACCCTATATCTTCACCACGACCAAGGATGATCGAGTCGGCCCGCAACACGCTCGCAAATTTGCTGCGCGCATGGAGGAAATGGGCCTGCCCTTTTATTTCTACGAAAACACCGAAGGCGGCCATGGCGCCGGCGCCGATCTGAAGCAGGCGGCGCACCTGCGGGCGCTGGAAATGACCTATCTGATGGAAAAACTGGTGGATTGAGGACAACAACTCCCTCCCCCCTGCGGGGAGGGAGTGGCTTTTCAAATCAACGGATCAAGCGCCTTGGCGAGCTTGTCCTGCGCCGCTGCTTCGGCCTTCAGCCCCAGCGCCGCATAGATATCCGCCGCCGTCCGGTGCAATTTCGGCGTCCGCCACGGCGACGCCAGCACCGGTTCGATCACCGCGCGCGCTTGCCCCGCGCGGCCGCTGCCGAGCAACGCACCGGCAAGCGCCACCTTGGCCTCGCCAAAGGGTCGCGCCTTCACATTCTGCTCGGCCATCCGCACTGCACAGGCCCAGTCGCGCTTCGCCACGCAATGATCGATGGCATGGCCATAGGTCGCTTCGGGAAACTGCTGCAACCGCCGGGCCCAGATCGCCGCAGCCTGCGCAAAAAGCCGCTGTGCCCCGGCACTGTCGCCGCGCTTTTCGGCCAGGACTGCGAGCATATCGATGAATTCGGGATGCCCGGTGCGCGCCACAATGGCACGGTACAGCTTTTCCGCTTCCCCGGTCTTGCCCTGCAGCATCAGCACCTCGGCGATATGTTCCTCGATCAGCCAGCGGCCCGGGAACAGGCTGTCGGCGGTGCGGAAATGCGCCATCGCATCATCCAGCCGGCCACGATCGAGATCGAGGATGCCGCGTTGCAGCGCCAGATAGGATCGCGTCTGCTTCGAAGGCGATCGATAGGCCTTTTCGGCCTCGGCAAGATAGGCATCGGCACGATCGACATCACCGGTCCGCGCCGCGAATATCGCCCGCCGGAACGCGGCAAAGCCCGGCACCAGCGCATCGGCCTTGTCGTAATACGCCAGCGCCTCGGGCAATTGGCCGCGATAAAAGGCGATGTCGCCGCGCATCGCCAGCATTTCGGCGCGGTCGCCCATTTCCGGCGGCACCGCATAGCGATCGATGGCGTCGAGCTGTTTTTCGGCACCCGCCAGCCGGTGCATGCTGAAATCGAGCGCGGCGCGCATCATGTGCGGCCCGCTGCCTTTTACCGCTACCTTGAAAGCATCGTCGAGCGCCTGGCCGGCCGCGGCATAATCGTCATACGAACCGGTCAACTGCGCCCGCGCCAGATAGGTGCTGGCCAGTATTTCATGCATCAGCCACTGGTCACGCCCCGCGGCTGCGGCCGCGCGCGCGTTGGTGATCGCCACATCGGTCGCGGTCACCGCCCGGGCATAATCGCGCGGCGGCCCGGGTGCCGAAAACGGCGAATCAGGCCATTCCTGCACCGTCGGGGCCGGGTCGCGCGCCATGAAATGGTCGATCGCCCACACCGAAGCGACCGCCAGCACGGCGATGACAGTCCATTTCACCAGCCCCGGCTGGCCACCGGCCATCGGGGATTTTGCAACAGCGGTCACGACGCTGGCGCGACGGTCACGAGGGCCGGGCGCAGATCGACAGGCCCAGCCGCCCGAAATCATCGGCCAGCGCGTTGGTCAGGATGGTCAGCGTACCCGAAAGCTCGGGAACCCATTTGCCGGTCGCATCGACCATCGGGTTATCGTCATTATAGGCGTTCTTGTTGGGAATACCCGAAATCAATGCGGTCGATACCGCCGGCATGCCGGCGCGATCGACCCGCACATAGGCCGATGCCGGATCGTCGCGGAAGCGGAAGCTGCTGCCGGCGCCAGCCGATGTCGGCGGCGTGCCGAACGGTGCCGCCAGGAACGGGAAGGTTGCCGGGAGCGGTTGATCGACGCCGTTGGGATTGACCGGCAGCGATGCGAACAGCCCCGGTGAATGCCGGGTGAGATCGAGGAAGATCACCGCCAGCGTCACATCGATCACCGGATCGAGATAGCGCCGGCCGTTGGGGAACCCCGCTGGCTGGTTGAGATCGAGCCGCAGCACATCGGGCACCACCAGATCGGCAACGGTACGACCCGGCACGACGACCTGCGTCAGGCACGGCGTGACGTTGAAGCTTGCCCCGGTGATCGGCGTTGGCGTTGGCGTCGGCGTTGGCAAAAAAATTGGCGCCGGGGTGGGGGTGGGCGTCGGGGCGACTGCTACCGGCGGCGGCGGCGAATTGTCATTGCCACAACCCGCCAGAAAAACGGTCATGGCCAGCGCGGAAACCAGGCCGAGCGAAGAAAATTTCCGGGTCATGTCGGTTACCCCCTGATCCGAGCGGACGACGTCCAGATGTCGAGCGGCTGGCCGCGATCGATGAGCGCGCGCGGGATCGACAGGACGACGAAGGTGGAATTCAGATTGGCGAAGCGATTGCGGGTATTGTTGAACGACAGATTGCCCGTCGCGCGCGAATCACGCAGCCCCTGCGGATCGAAGAAGAACGGATCGTCGAACAGGCCGGCGCGCACCACGATGCCGCTGGCAGTGGTCAGGTTGCGCTCGACCGGACCCTGGATCGAGCCGCCACCCGGCAGGTTGCGCACTTCGATCCCCGGGTTGACGCCATCGCGGCCAAAACGGATCTCGATCGGGAATTCGGTGTCGGTCCGCGCCCCGGCGTTCGACACGTTGATCGTGTAAAGCACATCGGGGTCATAGAAACCCGGCAGCGTGATCGCCGACGGGCCACCGAAGCTGATCGCCAGATAGACGTTGTTTGCATCATGAAAGGCATACAGATCGGCAATATCGGCAGCGACATCGAGCCCGGCCGTACTGGTATCGGTGCCGACCCGCCCGGGCGGATCGAAATGGTCGGCGGCTTCAAGGGTGCGATTGCCGATCAAGGCCGCCCCGGCCAGCGCCACCACACATGGCACAATGATTCGGAATATCTGATTCGGCTTCATGCCTGCCCCTCCGAAGTCGTTCGGTTACAAGTGTTTAACGGTGCGCGACTTGATCGGTGGCAGATATGCTGTTCTGCCTTGAACACAGCATGATCCAAGATTACGTTTTTGCAACACCCGAAGGATATAGACCGCCAGCCTTGCGCGATCGGCACGATGCTGCGGATCGCAGCCCTGACGGGGTCGTTTGCGCCGCCGCACGCCGGACAAAGCCGCTACAGCCGGTTCACGCCCCCGCCCGCGCCACTGCCTGCGGCGCCACCCGCGTCCAGCGCGCCAGCAGGCCGAGCGCGCCCGGCACCGCGGCCAGCCCGTTGATCAGCGCGAAGCGTCCGGCGCGGCTGTTGGCGATGCGCTGCAAATTCGTCGCCAGCCGGACCTGCCGGGCGACATCGCCGTGCAGGCGGTTCTGAAAATCGCCCGGCGCGGCGCCCGCCGCCAGCCGGTCGGCAGCGAGCCGGGCCCCGTGCAGCGCCATCGCCATGCCGTCGCCGCAAAAGCTCGGGATGACCGCGGCCTGGTCCCCCACCCGCCACAGCGGATTGTCCGATGATTCACCGCCAATGGGGCGCACGAACGGCACCGCAGCGTCGCGATATCCCGCCGCGACCCCGTCATCACCGATCATTTTCGGGTCGAATTCACGCGATTCCTGGCCATTTTCGCGAACAGATCCGACATTTTCGGCACGCGAACCCGCCAACACCGGCGCGTGGCGCGCACTTTCTCCCTGATAATCCGGTAATTTTCCGCCGATTTCCGGCGCTTCCTGGCCTCGCAGACCCGCCCGCCGCGCCGCAGACGCATAAAGATAGCCATAGGGCACCCCCGAAATCGTCAACGGCTTGCTCAACAAGGCCTCGGCATCGGCAAGCAATTGCAACCCGGGCTCACGCAGAAGCGCGGCGAAAAGCGTCTCCCACCGCCCCCCCAGGGCCTTGAAACGCGCCTGTTCGACCAGCAAACACAGGTTGAGCCGGTCATTTTCCACGCACTGCAACCCGGCATAACCCCCTTCATAGGCCGTCACCGTCACTGCGCCGGCCAGCGCCGCGCGCAGTTTGGGGGTCGCCTTGAAGAACATCTTGAAACCGATCAGGTCGTCGATGGTGCCTTCAGGGTCACGCGCCTGCCCGCGCAGCTCGTGTTTACCCGTCGCCAGCACCACCGCGCCGCCACCGACGTCGCCCCGCGCCGTCACCGCGCGCCCGTGCGACAGCCCGCGCACCGCCACGCCGCGCTGCACATCGGCGCCCAGCGCTGCCGCATGATCGAGCAGCGCCGCATCGAGCGCGCGCCGTGTCACCCCCGTCGCCACGAACGGCAACCGCGCCTCGGCGCTCCGCCGCCCGACATGCAGCTGCATCCTGTCGATTCGCGCCCCGCCCAGCCGCGCCACATCAAGCCCCAACGCGGCCAGATGCTGCCCCGCCTCCACCGACAGAAACTCCCCGCAGATCTTGTCATGCGCCCCGGCTTCACGCTCGAACAGCAGCGCCCGATGCCCCAGCGCCGCCAACCGCGCCGCAACGCCGCCGCCCGCCAGCCCGCCACCGATGATGACAGTGCGCGTCATTTCAAGCGCCCCACACCCCAGCGGAACGGAAGATGCCAGCGGATTTCCGCCCCCTGCACCCCCGCCGCTGCCAGCAAAGGCGCCCAATCCGCCCGCACAAACGCCCGCCGCACGCTCAACGCACCATCGTGGCGCACGATCGGATGCCAGCGCAGCAGGCCGGCAAGCAGGCGAAACCCGGTCCAGGCGACCCGATGCCGGTGCAGATCGTTGATGAACCAGCCGCGCACCGCCGTCGCCTCCATCCAGCGGATGAATGCCACCAGCTCGGCATCGGTCATGTGATGGGCCACCAGCGACGAAATGATATAGTCGGGTTGCCCCGCCAGGTCCGCCGCATCGCCGGTCAGATAGCGAATGCCCAGCCCCTCGCTCGCCGCTGCCGCCACGGGCGCACTGCGCGGATTGAGGTCGATACCGGTCAATTGCACCCGCTTGCAGGCGCGTTTGGCCCAGCGTGCCACCGCCCGCAGCATGTCGCCATGGCCGAAACCCACGTCGACGACACTGAAACTGTCCACCCCCGCCGTCGCCCGCGCCAGCCACGCCAGCGTCGGCGGCCGCGCCAGCGTGACGGTATTGACCCGCGCCAGGTCGGCAATCAGCGCCGCATAGGTCGCCGGCGGCACATCATCGGCGTCCATCCATTCGGGATCACCGGCCCGGCGGGCGAAATCCACCGCCATCACCCCCCCCTTGCCTAAACGGTCGTGAAGCGAAAGCTTTCCGCCGCCAGTCCCGGGCCGAACGCCACGGCAAAGCCCTTGGCGGCACGATCGACCGTGGTGCCGACCTGCCCCATGATACGCTGGAGAACGAACATCAGCGTGGCGGACGACATGTTGCCATAATCGCGCAGCACGCCGCGCGACCAGTGCAGCGCTTCGCCGGGCAATTCGAAGCCGGCTTCGACCGCATCGAGGATCGTCCGCCCGCCGGCATGCACCGCCCACAGGTCGTAATCACTCACCTGCGTGCCGCGCAGCAGGCCCTCGCCATCGTTGCGCGTCGCCTCGTGGCGCAGCGCGCGCTGGATGCGGCCGGGCACTTCGCCCGACAGATGCATGTCGAAACCCTGGTCACCGATGCGCCAGGTGATCGCATCACCCGAATCCTCGATGGCGGCAGCGCGAAAATCATTCAGCGCCAGCCCGGTTTCGTCCGCCGTGACCAGCGCCGCCGAACAGCCATCACCGAACAACAGCATCGACAACAGGCGTTCGAGCTGGTCGGTTTCCTGGAAATGCAGCGTGCACAGCTCCAGATTGACGACCAGAACCCGCGCCGACGGGTCCGACCGCACGAAATGATGCGCCAGCCGCAACGAATTGACCGCCGCATAACAGCCCATGAAGCCGACGACAGTGCGTTCCACCCCGGGGTTGAGCCCGGCGGCCTTGACGATCAACTGGTCGATGCCGGGTGCGACAAAGCCGGTGCACGAGGCGACGACAAGGTGGGTGATGCGCTCGCGTTCGCCCTCCATCCCCAGCGCATCGAGCGCGGCCGCCGCAATTTCGGGCGCCGATTTCTCGAATCGCACCATGCGCGCGCCGGTCGAAGGGAAGGCGCCCTTGGCATAAAAGCCGTCGGTATCGGCCATGAAGCGGTTGGGATTGGCCAGCGGCTCGAAATAGGAAAAGCGATGGTCGATGCCGGCGCGGCCGACCATGCGCTTGAAGATCAACGCATTGCGGCGATCGTCGATCATGTCCCCGACGAAATGCACGAACGCATCGTGCACGTCGTTGGGGGGCACCGCCGTGCCGATGCGATTGATATGCGCCGTGACCATTCGTCTCTCCCGCCCCCGGGTTTAATGCCTGCACGGTCATCGCCGATGTTGCAAGGCGGCGCGCGGTCGCTGCTATAAGGCAGCATGACGGATTGCTTCACGGACGTTCCCGGCCTTGCCATTGGCCACGCCCATGACCCTGGTATAAACACCGGGGTCACCCTTGTCGTTCCCTCGGCGCCGGTGGTGATGGCGGTCGATGTGCGCGGCGGTGGCCCCGGCACCCGCGAAACCGATGCGCTCGACCCATCGACATTGGTCGAACGCGTCCATGGCCTCGCGCTCGCCGGGGGCTCGGTCTATGGGCTGGCGGCGGCCGATGAACTGGTGCTGCTGCTCGCCGCCAGCGGCCAGGGCCTCGACATCGGCCCCGGCCTGCCGCGCGTGCCGGTGGTGCCGGCGGCGATATTGTTCGATCTCGCCAACGGCGGCGACAAGGGGTGGGGGACGTGGGGGGCGTGGGGGGCGCGGCCACCGTATCGCCACCTCGCTCGCATGGCCTTTGCAACGCTCGGCACCGGCGACTCCAGCGGCCGGCTTGGTGCTGGCCGGGGTGCACGCGCCGGCAGCCGCCCCGGCGGCATCGGCAGCGTGTCGGCACGGCTGACCTCCGGCCACCGCATCGGCGCGCTGGTCGCGGTCAACAGTTTCGGCGAAGTCTATGCCGGCGCTCCCCCCGAGGGCGCCGTGGCGATGCCGAAGCGCCGCGGGCTGGACCCGCTCGCCGACAGCGCCGGCAGCCGCAACACCAGCATCGGCGCCATCGCCACCGATGCCCCGCTGACCCGTGCCCAGGCCCGGCGGGTGGCGATGATGGCGCAGGACGGGCTGGCGCGTTGCATCCGCCCGATCCATTGCCCCTTCGATGGCGACAGCCTGTTCGTGATCTCGACCGCACCCGAGACAGGCGCCGGCAGCGATGCCACCGCCATCACCGAAATCGGCACCATAGCCGCCGACCTGGTCGCCCGCGCCGTACGGCGGGCGGTGTTCGGCACGCCATGATCGTCATGCACTTGTGTCGTCAGCGGCTTTTTGGCATCCCCAAACGGTGAAAAGCCCCCGCCGCAACAAGCAGCCCCTGCCCGCATTGCTGCGCGATGGCCGCGACGGCGGCGCTGTGGCGGTAGTCGTCGCGCCCTATGGCGACCGTATCGTCGTGCGCGGCGACAGTGATATCGCGGGCGTGCCGCTGCAGCGCCTGCGCCGCGATGCCGCTATCCCCACCCGGCCAACACTGTATCGCACCGACAAGCGCGACTGGAGCCTCGTCATCGATCAGGCCGACCCCGACAGTTGGGTCAATGATATCAAGCTGCAATCGCATTTCCCGACGCGGCTGCTCGCCATCGTGGCGGGGCTGGCTGTCGTGATCGCCACGGGTTCCTGGGCCGGGCGTGACGAGATCATCCGCGCCACAGCGCCGCTGCTGCCGCACAGTGTCACCGATCCGATCGGCCGCACTTACCTCGCCGATCTCGGCCGGCCGTGCGACGGCGGTGCCGGCAACGCCGCGTTGACCCGGCTGACCGCGCGGCTGCTACCCGAGGCGCTGCCCGAACCGCTGTCGGTGACAGTGGTCGACAACCCCGAAGTCAACGCCATCGCGCTGCCTGGCGGCCATGTCGCGCTGTATCGCGGTCTGCTCGACCAGGCGGTTTCGGCCGATGAAATCGCCGCCGCGCTGGCGCACGAGATCGAACATATCGCCTTCCAGCACCCCAACCAGAATATCCTGTTTGCCAGCGGCCCGGCGGTCATCGCCCGCACCCTGGGCAGCGATGCCGGCAAGATGGCCGACCTGACCGTTCTCGAACAGGGGACCAGCGCCGCCGAGGCCGAAGCCGATGGCGGCGCCATCGCACTGCTGGCGGCCGCCGCTGTGTCGACACAAGGTGCAGCGGATTTTTTCGCGCGCCAGGCCAAGGTCAACGGTAACGGTTTCGACACCAGCCACCCCTCCGATGCCCTGCGCGCCGCCCGGTTCGCCAAGGCCGCGCAATCGGGCAGCGACCCGGCGCTGAAAGATGACGACTGGCAGGCGCTCCAGACGATCTGCAAGGCCTGAGCCATGACCGACGTGCAATTTCTTGGCCATGGCGGAGCCAGCCTCGCCTACCGCCATATCCCCGGCAACGGACCGCTGATCGTCTTCCTGCCCGGCTATATGTCGGACATGACCGGGTCCAAGGCGCAAGCGCTCGCCGAATGGGCGATGGCGAATGGCCGAAGCCTGTTGCGGCTCGATTATTCGGGCTGCGGCGCGTCGGGTGGGGAATTTCTGGCGGGCAGTATCGGGCGCTGGGTCGGTGATGCGCGGGCGGTCATCGGTCATGTCGCCCCGGGTGAGCGCCTGCTGCTGGTGGGATCATCGATGGGCGGCTGGATCGCGCTGCGGCTCGGGCTGGCGCTTGGCGACCGGCTGGCGGGCCTTGTCGGCATCGCGGCGGCCCCCGATTTCACGCAATGGGGCCTCGACATCAGCGCCGCCGACCGCGAGGCGCTGGCGACCCAGGGCTGGTTCACCCGGCCGAGCGATTTCGACCCCCGGGGCTATCGCTATTCAACCGCGCTGATCGCCGATGCGCCGGCGCAGTTGCTGCTCGGCGGGCCGATTGCCATCACCGCGCCGGTTCGCCTGCTGCACGGCCAGCGCGACGATGCCGTGCCATGGCGGCTGGCGCTCGACATCGCCGAACGCGTCCGTTCCGACGATGTTCAGCTTCATTTCAGCAAGGATGGCGACCATCGGCTGTCGCGGCCGCAGGATATTGCCTTGCTGCTGGCCAGCGTGGCGGGCTTGCTCGATGAAGGTGCTGCATGAAACCTGTCCTGTTGCTGGCGCTGCTGGCTACCCCGGTACTCGGCATACCGTTGGCCAGTGATGCCGGGCGGTATCAGGCGTGCCTGGCGCTGGTGAAATCGGATCCCGAACGCGCCGTCGAAAGCGCCCAGGCATGGCGTATCGAAAATGGCGGCGTGCCGGCGCTGCATTGCCTCGCCCTCGCACAATTCGCCCGGCAGGATTATCCGGCGGCGCTGGCGAGCTTCGACAAGGCGGTGCAGGGTTCGCTGGCGGCGCAAGATGGCAAGGCAGTGACGATCCTGTCGCAAGCTGCCGATGCCGCGATGCTGGCCGGGCAGCCGGCGGCGGCGGCGAGATTTCTCGATACGGCAATTGCCGGGCCGGGCGGGATCAGCCTCAGCCCGCGCGCCGAAGCGAGCCTGCGCGTGACCCGCGCCGAAGCGCTCGTTGATCTGAAGCGCGAAAAAGCGGCGGCGGCAGACCTTGATTCGGCGACGAAGCTCGACCCGCAAGTGCCCTTCGGCTGGCTGCTCAAGGCAACACTCGCCCGCCGCATGGGCGATTTCAAGACCGCCGAAGCCGCGATCCTGAAAGCCGCCGAACAGGAACCCGACAGCGCCGATATCCAGTATGAAGCCGGCAACATCGCCGCGGCGCAAGGCAATGACCAATTGGCGCGCACCGCCTGGGTGGCGGCAGCGCGCGCCGACCCCGATTCACCGGCGGGCAAGGCGGCGAACAAGGCGCTGCTGGGGGATTGAAGTTCCTGTCATCCCCGGGGTGCCGGGAAAGTGAGCGGCTTTGCTGCGTCAATCCAGATAGAAGTCGATCGTCGTCACCACCCGCACCTTCTGGAACGGCGACGCGCCGGCGCTGGCGCCCGAGGCATCGCCATCGCGCGGGATGATCGAGAAATATCCCTGCGAGGCGGACTTGATATCACTCACCCGGGCGCCCGAATCCTTGGCAAATTGTTCGGCGCCTTCCCGCGCGTTTTTCGTCGCCGCGGCGATCATCGGCGGCTTGACGCTGTTCAGCCGGGTGAAACTGTAGACCATGCCGCCATTGTCGCTGTCGAACACCACGCCCTGCCGCATCAATTCGGCCTGCCGGGCATAGGCAGCGCGCGCCGCCATCACCCTGGTGGTACGCAACTGGATCTTGCGGCGGATGGTGATGTTGGACCGGCCATTGCCATCGACATATTGGTTGACGCTGATGCCGCCGGTCTCGATCTCGTCGGCAGCGAAGCCCTGTGCCTTCAGGAACGCGATGACGCGATCGCCATCGCTGTCGGCCTTGGCCTGCAACGCCGGCAGGTCGCTGCCCACCGCGGTGCTGGCAATCGTCCAGGTCGCGAGGTCGGCGGTGACATCGCGTTCGGCGAGGCCACGCACCGTCACGGCACGGTCGGCCTGCTTGGCGCGGGTCAACCCGTCGCCGAGCAGCCAGCCACCGCCGACAAGACCGGCGGCAAGGATGATGGCAGGAGCAAGATTGGTGCGGGTATCGCTCATTGGCGGCTTTGAACTTTCAAACAGAGGCTGGTAGTTCCAGTCATAACCCCCATAAGCGCCATCAGCTTTCGACAGGCTGAATGCTGCAACCACCGGAGCCGCCATGGCACGCGCCGATTTTCGCTTTTCCTTCCCGAAACGCGTGCGTTTTGCCGAGGTCGATGCACAGGCGGTGGTGTTCAACCCGCGCTATCTCGAATATTTCGATATCGGGCTTGTCGAATATTTCCGCGCTGCCGGCATCTACCCGGGCGAAGGCCTGGCCGGCGGCCCCGAAATGCATGTCGCCCGGGCGCTCGTCGAGTTCAAGGCGCCGATCCTGCTCGATGAAATCGTCGCGATCTGCGTGCGGTGCAGCCGCATCGGCACAACCTCGATGACCCTGGAGTTCGAACTCCATGGCGGCGAGGCTGAGGATTTGCGCGCGACGGGGGAGGAAGTACACGTCCATGTCGCCGAAGTCCGCGGCCGTCCAACGCCCCTGTCCGATGCTGTCATCGCCTGCTTTGAAGCGTATGAAGGCCGACCCTTGAGGAACCAGCCATGAAATATCTCCACACCATGATCCGCGTATCGGACGTGCCGGCAACGCTGGCGTTCTTCGATCTGCTCGGGCTGAAGGAACTCAAGCGCTACGACAATGACGCCGGGCGCTTCACGCTGATCTTCCTTGCGGCACCCGGCGACGAAAGCGCCCAGGTCGAACTGACTCACAATTGGGACGAAAAGGGCTACACCGGCGGTCGCAATTTCGGCCATCTCGCCTATGCGGTGCCCGATATCCACGCCGCCTGCCAGCGGTTGCTCGACGGCGGCGTCACCATCAACCGCCCGCCGCGCGACGGCCGCATGGCGTTTGTGCGCTCGCCCGACGGCATTTCGGTCGAACTGTTGCAGGACGGCCCGGCGCTGCCGCCTGCCGAACCCTGGCTGACGATGCCCAACACGGGCAACTGGTGATGCTCGAAATCGTCCAGGTCCCGGTGCTCAGCGACAATTATGTCTATCTGGCGCATGATGCGGCGAGCGGCGAAACCGCCGTCATCGATCCGGCGGTCGCCGATCCGGTGCTGGCAGCGGCGGCGGCGCGCGGCTGGACGATCACGCAGATCCTGAACACCCACTGGCACCCCGATCATGTCGGCGGCAACGCCGGCATCGTTGCTGCAACCGGCGCAAGGGTCACCGGACCACGCGGCGAGGCGGAACGCATTCCGCACTTGCAACGTGCCGTGGGCGAAGGCGACACGGTGATGGTCGGCGGCTCGCTGGCGCGCGTCATCGATGTCCATGCCCATACCGCGGGACACATCGCCTTTGCCTTCGAAGCCGATGGCGTGCTGTTCCCTGGTGACACGCTGTTCGCGCTCGGCTGCGGCCGCCTGTTCGAAGGCACGCCGGCCGACATGTTCGCAGCGCTCGGCAAACTGATGGCGCTGCCGGATGCGACGCGGGTGTTTTGCGCGCACGAATATACGCAGTCGAACGCTCGCTTCGCCGTGACGGTGGAGCCGGACAATGCAGCACTCACTGCGCGGGTCATCGCCATCGACGCCGCTCGCGCCCAAGGTGTGCCGACAGTGCCCTTCACGATTGCCGAAGAACGCGCCACCAACCCCTTCACCCGCGCCGCCGGCATCGCCGAATTGGGCGAACGCCGGGCAGCGAAGGATGTGTTTCGGGGTTAGACTCGTTTGCGTTTAGATTAAAACGCAGCAAGCCCGCTCATGCCAAGCGAAGTCGAGGCACGCGCCAACTATGGGGCCTACCTCGACTTCGCTTGGCATGAGCGGGCTTGCTTCTCTTCAAACGAAATCGACCCTAAGCGACAACCGCCCGAATATAACGCCGCCGCCGCATGGCAGCGCCAAGCAGGCCGAAGCCAGCCACCAGCAGCGCCCAACTAGCGGGTTCGGGAACTGGGCCGCTGACGCTGCCGGGAGCGCCAAAGGTCAGATCGTCGAAGACGCCGCCGCCAGCGAGCGCCACCGAACGTGCTGTGCCGCTGAAACTCAGCGTGTATTTGGTCCAACCACAACCGGTTACGGTCACCGCCGAAAAGTCGAAGACGCAACCCTGTGTGGTGTTGATCGCCGTCGTTACGCCGGCAAGGACGGGGTTTGAGGGGTCGCTCAGGCCACCTTCATTGCGCAACACCCTGATAGCACCGGTATCGCCGCCGAACCACCAGACGCTGATCTCGTCAGTAAAACCCGCAGCGACATTGAAGGTTGCGATGTTGATCGGTCCTGAAAAGTTCAACACATTGACCCCCGACGGCGGAGTCGGGACATAGGTGCTACCGATGAACCCTGTCGGAGTGGCCTGGATCTGCCTTGTGACGAAGGCGGCATCCCGCACGGTGATGCCGAGATTGGGGCCCGCAACCGGGGCCGACTGGCCATTGCCGGAAATTGTGCTGCCACCATTGTAGAAATCGTTGGGCCGGTGCAGCGCCGGGACGCCTTCGAAGTCGAGCGTGATACCCGCAGTTGCAGGCGCGGCAAGCAGTGCGGCAAGGCTGACAATCGGACGCATGGCAAAGCCCCTCAGGTAAAAATATTGTGACCAAGGGTTAAGATCGGCTGGATCGGCTGCCCATCCCCATTTGGGTGTGGTTGCGCAATTTTTCGATCACATTACGATAATGGCATGAAATCTCGCGCCGCTGCCTTTCTGGAGCGTTTTCACCGCGCCGACCGCGAAGACGCGTTACTGCACGTTCTCGTCGATGATCCCGATGGCCTGGGCGCCGCCATGGCCGAAGCCCCCGAAGCGCTGATCGCTGCCGCCGACGCTGCCATGGCGCGCGGTGGCCCCCCCGCCGATCTGTTGCCCGACAGCTTTGCCTCCGCCGTTTGCGACCGGGCCGGGCGCGTCATCACCGCAGAGCCGCGCTTTCTCGATTGGCTCGGCGGCCCCGATCCGCTTGCTGCCGTCGTCGCCCGCGTCGGCATCAACCGCCCCAGCGTTTCGGCGATTGCCGATGATCGCACTGGTCGCCCGGTCGCCGTCGCTGCCGCCACCCAGGCAATGGCGCGCAACTGGCCATTGGCGGCGCAAGTGCGGGAAGCGCTCGATCGCGGCGATGGCGAATTTGCCGTCGTTGCCTTCCGCCCCGATCTTGCCGCCTGGGACCAGGCAGCGCACGCCTATGGTCTGTCGCCGCAGGAAAGTCGCCTCGCTGCTGCACTTTCGCGCCGGGGTGATTTGCAAGCGGCAGCGGAGGACACCGAAGTCGCCTATGAAACCGCCCGCAAGCTGGTGGCATCGGCGATGCGCAAGACCGGTGCGGCGCGTCAGACAGACCTGGTGCGCCGCATCCTGTCGGCTGCGGCCGGCGGCGTGCGTCCGCCCGAAGGCAGCACGCGGTTGTTTGCCGAGCTTTTCGGGCTGACCTTGCGTCAGGCCGATCTGGCGCAAGCGCTGGCACGCGGCGCGACACGCGACAGTGCGGCGCTGGCGCTGGGCATCTCCAGCCATGGCGCCAAGGCCGATTTGCGCACCGTCTTCCAGGCTTGCGGCGTATCGAACGCCGTCGACCTGGCGCGGATTGCCGCCGAAATCGATGCGCTCGTCGGGCTGGCAACGGCCTGCAGTGTCGAGGTGGAACCGCGCGGCGCCGATGCCGAGCCGCTGCGCCTGCTGGCACGGCGACGCGCGCCGGGGCGGATTGCCGTGACCGATCATGGCGCGCTGTCGCATTTCGGACGCGGTCGGCCACTGCTGATGTTTCATGCGGCGGTGGGGGGCCGCCACCAGTCACGTCCGCTGATTGCCGATCTGCAGGCGGCAGGCTGGCGGCCGATTGCCTTCGACCGGCCGGGATTTGGCCTAACGGACATGATTACAAGCGCCGATGGCCCGTTTGTCGAAGCGGCGCGGGATGCCGAGGATATTCTCGATGCGCTCGGGATCGGCCAGGTAACGCTTTACGCCCGCACGGCCAGCACGGCGATCGCCACGACTGCCGCACTGCTCGGGGATCGGGTCTGTGGCGGCGTGCTGGTCGGCCCCGAACCGCCGGCTGCCCTCGACAAACGGCTCGAAGGCATGATGGGGCGCGGCAAGGCGCTGTTTTTCGGCAACGCCCGGCTGGCCCAGGCCTTTGCACGCATCCTGTCGCGCCGGACCAGTTCGGCTGTCATCGCCCGGATGTTGAGGCAGAGCGTGAACGCCAGCCCGATCGACGAAGCCGCGCTCGATGAGCCGGGCAATCTCGCCGACATGGTGCGCGCCTCGCGGCAATCAGCGCTCGGCATGCTGGGCTTTCTGGCGGAAGTGCAGGCACATGGCGCCGGCGCGGTGCCGCCCACCCTGGCCGACGCGAGGCACTGGACGATCATCACCGGCGCGCATGACCCGCTGTACAGCTTTGCCGAAGCCGAAGTCTTCTGGCGCCAGGCCTTTCCGGCGGCAACGTTCGAAGTCGTTGCCGATGGCGGACGCTTTTTGCACTTCACCCATCGCGGGGTCATCCTGTCCGCACTCGATCGTATACCGAGCGGCGCTGCGCCACGCTGACATCGGCCGGTTTTGGGCGTAAGCGGATGCATCAACCTTGAGGTGTCTGATGCGTATCCTTGTTCCCTTGCTGTTGCTAGCCTCTGCAATGCCGGCGCTTGCCGCCGAGGCGCCGCCGGCCGCACCGCAGGAGTGCCTTGCCAACCGCGATATCAAGGCGCGGCGAATGACCGCCGAACAAGGCTATTTCGCCCGCACGAACGCCGGCTGGTGGCGCAATCTGGGGCCGGCCTGTGCTGCCTATGGTCGCAATCGCGCGCTGATCACACGCAGCCTCAACGATCGCCAGTGCCGCGGGGATGTCGTTTCGGTTGTCGATCCGTTCAGCCGCATGGAGTTCGGCGGCTGCGGACTTGGCGCCTGGCAGCGCGTTGCCGCATCCGAAGTGCCGTCCGCAAAGGGCAAATAGGGGCATCAGCGACCGCGCGTTACGCGGATCGCACGACAAGAAACGGCCCGGGTATCGCTACCCGGGCCGTAATTTTGCGCGGTCTGAAAGGTCAGGCCGCTGGCTTGTTCGTGTCGATCGCCGCGACAGGTACCGGTGCCGGCATCGCTTCCATAGGCGGTGCGGGCGGTGCGGGCGGTGCCGACATGTCGTGTGGTGTACCCTTCAATGCCGGGTAATATTTGAGCATATCCACCCCGCCCATCGGCTTGTTCTTGCCCTGGTGACAGGTGGTGCAGAACACCTTTTTGGGATCGCCGGCCGGGCCGAGCCGGTTGGCAGGCCAGACCTTGCCGAGTGACGTGATGTAGTTGTCGTTGATGTCCCGCACCATGCGGATCCCGTACCAGGCGTTGACGCGCTGCGGACGGGAGTTCGACCAGCTCGCGAAATTGTCGCTGTTATGGCAGTAGGTACAGTTCACCCCGAGGCCCTGCGACATGTGCATCATCAGGCCATAGGTCTTTTCGGTCTTCTGGATCGATTCGACATATTGAGAGGGATAGGCACTTGTCGCCTGCACCCGGATAATGTTTTTGCCCTGCAGCAGCGATTCGAATGACCCGTTCGGCAGCGAAGAATAGGCAGCGCCGAGCAACGGCGTGTTCTGGCCATGCTTGTTGCCGACGATGCCCTTGGGATCGGGAAGCGCCGCCGACCAGTTGTACTTGGGCACCGCCTGGCCACGATGGCAGGTCCAGCAGGTCACGCCCGCACCATTGCCGGCATATTTGCTCAGCGAGAAATGCGGTGTCCATTTCGCGTTGATTTCACGCGTCATCAGCAACATCTTGCGCGCGACAACCTTGGTATATTTTTCGTCGGACGCCATGTTTTCGGGGTTGTGGCAATAGTTGCAACCGCCGTTTTCCCCCTCGACCGGGGCGACCCAGGCCGAAATCGCTGCCATGGTATAGTTGAACTCTTCGGCACTGATGTCACCCAGCACCTGGACGTTCTGGTAGGTCTCCTTGGCCGTTGGCCCCTGGCGCATTTCGGGCGTCAGTTCATACAGCGGCTCTGGAACGACATCGGCAGCAGGCAGCGTGCGTTTCAGCGCAACCTGGTTCATGGCGGTGCCGCGATAACCGGTCTGATCGGTCACCTTGGTGCCGACTTCGCACCCCGCCAGCAGCAGCGCCGGCAGCACGAGGCTCATCGAGAAGAGTTTGCGGATCATTGCGGTGCTCCCGGAAGCGTCGCCGGATCGACGACGCCGGTCGACGGATAGGCCGGCGCGAACTTGTGCTCGACCGCCCAGAGATACCAGTTATCGACCGCTGTGCCCGTCAACAGGATGCCGATACCGCCGGTAAGCGTCGTCAGCACGGCAAACCACCAGGCCCAGCGATGGATCGATTCCATGGTCGCGTTGAAACCCATCGTCCAGCGCCAGAACAGGGCAGCGCGTTCCGATGCCGTGCCGCGATCGGTGATCTGTTCGATTTCGCGCTCACCGCCATAGCGACCGACGGCGAGGATGGTCGCCCCGTGCATGGCGAACAACAGCGTCGAACCATAAAGGAAGACGATGGAAAGAGCGTGGAACGGATTGTAGAACAGATTACCGTAGCGGATCGAGAAGGCCGCGGTCCAATCGAGGTGCGGGAAGATGCCGAACGGCACCGCTTCTGCCCAGCTGCCCATCGCCAGCGGCCGGATGAAGCCAAGCACCAGGTAAAGCCAGATTGCCGAGGCAAAAGCCCAGGCGACATGGGTACCCATCTGCAATTCGACGGCGCGGCGGTAGGTGCGCGCCCACCACAGCAGGATGGATGCCGTCAGGAACGCCCCGGAAATCAGCCACCAGCCACCTTCGGCAAGCGGCGGCAGGATCTTGAGGCCATATTTGGCCGGCGGCGGTTCAAGCGACAGCCAGAACAGCTGGCGAACGAACTGGATAGGATCCCAATTGACCTGCGCCCAGAAGTTGAAACCGATGATGAGGAACGCCAGCGTGCCCATGAGCAGCGAGGCAACACCGAGCGTGCCGAGATAGACGGGCCCGATCTGGGTGCCGCCAAGCTTGCCCATCCAATAGGTGAAACCGAAAGGGCCGAAGCGCGGATCATTGCCGGCGGGCAGCGGAACACCGTCCTCCAGCTCGCCGTGGACCTGCACCTGGGTAAAGATATTCTGATAAGCCATGGTCTATCTCCCCTCAGCGCCAGATCGGCAGGTTGAGCCACCAGGTCCACCATTCCGGCCAGCCACGCGACCAGAAGGGACCCGACAGGATGATGCAGATCGCACTCCAGAACCCGGCATTGAGCGCCAGCAGCAGCCCGACGCGGTGAATACCGAGCGTGCCGACCGAATAACCGGCGAGATCACGGAAGAAGGTATCTTCATATTCGGGCGACTTCACATCGGTACCCTTTGCAGGATTGACCGCCGACAGCACCAGCGAGCCGTGCAAGCCTAGCGCCAAGGTCGTGGTGAAGAAGAAGCTGACGGCCAGCATGTGTGCCGGATTGTAATGAAAATGCAGATACTGGTAGCCGGTGTTCGACACCCAATCGAGGTGGCTGAAAATGCCATAAGGAAAGCCGAAACCCCAGGCACCCATCAACATCGGGCGAATGACGACCAGCGACACATAGGCAAAAATCGCGACGCCGAAAGCGAAGGGCACATGATAGCCCATGCCGAGCTTGCGGCAGATTTCCACTTCGCGCAGCGCCCAGCTGGAAAAGGCACCGACAGCGCAAATGGTGATGATTTGCCAGAGGCCGCCTTCGCGCAGCGGCGCAAGGCTGAGGCCGTAGCTGATGTCCGGGGGCGCAATGCTGATGAGCCACGGGTTCCACGTCGGGCCGATCGCCGCGCCATACAGGATCAACGCCGTACCCAGCGTTGCAAAAAAGATGGTCGTGACGCCGAAGAACCCCACATAAAAGGGCCCTACCCAGAAATCGAAAAGGTCTCCGCCAACCAGCGTGCCTCCCCGGACGCGATACTTTCGTTCGAAACTCAAGAGCGCCATGGCGCACCTCCCTCCCGGACGGCATTCCACATGGAGTGCAGTGCAGGAATTCTAGCTTGTTGTGCGGGGCGGGCAAGGCGACAAATTCGCCCTGCCCGTCTCGCTTTACGTATTACAAAACATGTTCGCCGAACCGGCGAACTCAGGCTGGTTCCGTCGACGTGGTGATCGCGGCCGATGCGGCGGGTGCCGCAGGTTCGGCACCATCGAGCCAGTTGTACCGGTCGGTGCTGAGCAGGATGAAGTGAATCAACACTGCCAGGGTGAAAAGGAAAATCGCCAGCGCCGGAAGGAGCCGCTGCGGGTTGAACGCCTGCCAAACTCTCCACATTGTCTTCTCTCCTTAACCGTTCGGCGTAGCGACGGTGGTCGCATCGGCCTGCTGGACATTCTGTTCGACGGCGGCATAAGCCTTGGGCGAACCCAGCCACGGACGCCATTCCCAGACGAGGAAGTGCGCGACGATTGCGACGAAGGTGAAAAAGCCCATGCTGGCAACAAAGCCCTTGTGGAACTCCTTCGCTTCGGCGTCGGTCAGGTATGTACCTGGACCCAACATTTTATCACTCATGTAGTTTCCTCCATTTTATCCGCCGAACGGGGCCGGGATGGCCTCGCCCGACCGGCAGCTTTGCGGCGTTGGAATCCACCGCAAAGTGGTCGAGGCTCTTTCGAACCAAAGGTTACACCCCGGGACACTATGCCGCAGTGTTTATGAAAGGACCAGAGGCTCATGCAGCCTGTGATTCAAATAGTTGCGAGGCGGCATATAGCCGTTCGCGCGTGACAATCTTCTCGCCGGCATCGCGCGCCGCGCGCTCCGCGGCATCGCGCAAACGCTTTGCCGCCGAGATGCGCACCAGCACCGGCTGCTTGTCGACAAGTACGTCGAGTTCCGAGCGCGCTTCGTCTTCCCAACTGACCGGCTCGAGCAGCCGCGCCGGGGTTGCCTCGGCACGGTCCATCTGGGATGCCAGCGGCAGGATGAAGAACAGCGCATCGAACAGCGCGTTGCAGACTTCCTGGACCAGATAGGTCGCCCCCGAATAGCCCATGAACGGCGAGCCGGTGTGGCGGCGGATCGCGGCGCCCGGGAAGCTGGCAGGCACATAGATCGAGCGGCTGCCGAGTTCGGCCATGTACATCCGCTCGTTATAGCTGCCGAACAGGATCAGCGGCGGGGTGGTCTTGATCGCTTCGATTACCGCTGCATTGTCGGGCTTGATACCCGCTGTGCGCTTGAAGCTGAAGGTGCAGGGCAGGCCCATATCGTCTTCAAGAAAGCTGCGCAGCCCGCGTTCATAGGTTTCGGTCGCGACCACAGCGAAGCTCGCGGTGCCGAAGAAATCCTGCGTGACCGAGCGCCACAGGTCCCACAGCGGCTTGATCGTCGTGTGCTTTTCTTTCTCGATGAACGGTTCGGCGTCGAGCCCGGTCAATTCGGCGAGCTTGCGCAGGAACAGCGTTGTCGAGTTGAGCCCGATCGGCGCCTGGAGATAGGGGCGCTCAAGCGCTTCGCACAGCCCGCGGCCCCATTCGCGGTACATGCAGACATTGACTTCGGCATCCGCGAGCCGGCGGATATCGGCAAGGTGCGTGCCCAGCGGAAACACCATGTTGACTTCGGCACCGATGCCTTCGATCAGGCGGCGGATCTCGGCAAGATCGGATGGCATGTTGAAGGTGCCGTACATCGGCCCGATGATGTTGACCTTGGGGCGGGCGCCTTCCTTGCGCGGGCGCAGCGGCGGGGTCTTCTTGGGGCCGAACTGCGTCCACAGCCACGTCAGCGCGCGATCGCCGGCCTGCCACTGGTCTTCATCGATGGTGCGCGGCAGAAAGCGCTGGATATTGGTGCCTTCGGGGGTCACGCCACCGCCGATCATTTCAGCGATCGAGCCCGTGACGACAACCGCTGGCAGCGACGGATCGAGCGTCTTCCAGGCACGCTTCATCGCGCCTTCGGTGCCGTCGCGGCCAAGTTCCTGTTCGCCAAGGCCCGTCACGACGATCGGCAGTTCGTGCGGCGGCAGGCCATCGGTATAGTGCAGCACCGAGGTGACCGGCAGGTTTTCACAGCCGACCGGGCCATCGATGATGACCTGCAAGCCCTTGATGGCGGTGAAGGCGTAAACCGCGCCCCAATAGCCGCCGGCCCTGTCGTGATCGAGGATCAACGCCATGCTGCACCTCCACGTGCGTCAGAGATCATGATCAAGTCAGCAAAAACGCCGTGGTCGAGGATCGGCGTCATGAGCCGATCGCCTCTTCGGCCTTGGCGGCGGCGAACATCTTGGCGGCGTATTTCTTCTTGAAATCGGGTCGATCGGTTGGCGTATCTTCCCAGATACCCGCCGAATAGCCTTCACCGACACCTTCGAAGAAGTCGCGCATCGTATCAAACCGCGCCTTGTTGGCGAGCGCACCGTTGATGACCTGCGCCAGGCTGCCGGCACCGGCCGGGCCCATCAACGGCCGCGCCGAAATCAGATTGGTAAAATACAAGCCGGGGATGGCGTGACTTTTGGCGTGTTGCACCACCGGCGTTGTACCGATCGACAGGTCGGGCCGGAATTCATTGACCGCGGCAATGTCCTGTTCAAGGCTGGCGCGATATTGAATGTGCGTGCCCTTGGCCTCCAGCCATTCGCGATCGGGGTCCGACCATGGCGTGCGCGGGCAGGCGGTGCCGACATAGGGAACTTCAGCGCCCGATTCGATCAGCAGGCGCGCCACCAGCAGTTCAGAACCCTCATAGCCCGATACGGTGATGCGACCCTTGATCGGCTTTGCCGCCAGTGCCGCCGTAATCGCAGGCAGGAACTTGTTCTGCGCCGCAGCGACCTTGTCGGCGCTGATCCCACAGGCATCACCGATGGCGGCAAGCCAGGCGGCGGTGCCATCGCGGCCAACCGGCGCGCTGCCGACGACCTTGCGGCCGGCAGCATGGAATTCGCGGACGGACGCTGTGTAGAACGGATGGATCGCGGCAACCGCAGCGCAATCGAGCGCTGCATAAAGCTCACGCCACTCACGCGTCGGCACCACCGGCCCCGCGGCAAGGCCCATCGGTTCGAGCATCATCGAGATGCCCACCGGATCGGCGGGGAACATTTCACCCAGCAAGGTGATCGTCGGCAGGTCCTGCCGCACCGAAGGCGCTGCCACTGGCCCGGCCAAGACTTCCTTGCGCGCAAAAGCGAGCATGGCGCCGGCAAGCACATCCTTGGCTTCGGCATGCGTCGGCACGCCAAAGCCCGGCACATCGATGCCGATGACCCGAACCCCATTGATGACATCGGGGATGAGTTGCAGCGGCACACCCGAGGCGGTTGGCACGCACAGGTTGGTAACCACAATGGTGTCGTAAAGTTCGGGGTCGGCCATTTTGTAAACGGCTTCGCGGATATCCTCGAACAGCTTGCCGGTGACGAGCGTTTCCGAACTGAACGGCACATAGCCAACGGTGCGCCGGGCACCGTAAAAGTGGCTCGTGAAGGTCAGACCGTAAACGCAGCACGCCGAACCCGACAGGATTGTCGCGGTGCGCCGCATCCGCAACCCGACGCGCAGCGAACCAAAGGCCGGGCACATCGATTGCGGCTGGTCATGCGGGCCCTTGGGGTAATCCGCCGCATAGCGATCGAGCACTTCGGACTTGCCGGCTTTTGCCGCCGCGTCGCGCATGGTCTCGGCGCCGGCATGGCAGCCGCCACCTTCGGCAACCGGTGCAACCGGCACATCAAGATCGATGTTATCAGACATGGTCGTAGATCACTTCAAGCGTCGGCTTGGTTTCGAAAATGCCGCCACGCATATCGGCCTGGCTGGCCGGCTGGAGCTTGAAGTTGCCGCCGGTATCTTCGGGCTTGAACAAGCCGAGCAGGCCGTCCTGGTCGAGCGGGGTCGGGCGGACCGGCGGGGCGGTCGCGACGTTTTCGGCGAGCTGGGCGAACAGCGGGCCCCACTGGCTCTCGGACGTGCCGATGATCTGATAATTGGCGGACTTCTTGCGGATATCATCGTGCGCCGGGATCGAGATCAGTTCAGGGATACCGACAGCTTTTGCAAAGGCTTGCGCCTCCCCCGAGCCATCATCCTTGTTGATGAGAATGCCCGCAACACCGACGTTGCCGCCCATCTTGCGGAAATATTCGACCGCCTTGCAGACATTGTTGGCGACATAAAGCGATTGCAGGTCGTTCGATGCAACGACGATGACCTTCTGGCACATGTCGCGCGCAATCGGCAGGCCGAAGCCGCCGCAGACCACATCGCCGAGGAAATCGAGCAGGACGTAATCGAAACCCCAGTCGTGAAAGCCCAGCTTTTCGAGCGTCTCGAAGCCATGGATAATGCCACGCCCGCCGCAACCGCGACCGACTTCGGGGCCGCCGAGTTCCATCGCAAAGACGCCATCGCGCTGGAAGCAGACATCCTCGATGCTGATTTCCTCGCCAGCGAGTTTCTT
>JBBRVH010000020.1:0-39215 GCA_038246995.1 Sphingomonadales bacterium | reverse complement strand
CGGCTGCGGATCGCGCAGCGAATAACCGCGGCCCCAGACGGTTTCGATGCAGCCGCTCGACGGCGCGCCGGCAAGGTGCAGTTTCTTGCGCAGCTTGCAGATGAAGACGTCGATGATCTTCAGTTCGGGTTCGTCGCGCCCACCGTAAAGATGGGTGAGGAACATTTCCTTGGTCAGCGTCATGCCCTTGCGCAGCGACAGCATTTCCAGGATCGCATATTCCTTGCCGGTCAGGCCGACACGGCGGCCGGCGACTTCGACGGTGCGCGCCGCGAGATCGATCGATACCGGGCCGGTGACGATCAATGACTGGGCATGGCCCTGGCTGCGCCGGACGAGTGCGTGGATGCGCGCCATCAATTCTTCGCGGTCGAAAGGCTTGGTGACATAATCATCGGCGCCGGCGCCAAAGCCGGTCACCTTCGTGCCCGTTTCGCTGTCCCCCGACAGGATGAGCACCGGTGTCGCGATGCGCAGCATGCGCAGCCGCTTCAACACTTCATGTCCGTGCATGTCGGGAAGGGTGAGATCGAGCATCACCACATCGAACTCATAGGTGCGGGCATATTCCAGCGCCGTTTCGCCATTGAAGGCCGTTTCATGTTCGAAACCCGCATTGTCGAGCATCAACTCGACAGAGCGGGCCATCGCCCGATCGTCTTCAACTAGCAAAACACGCATGGTTACCGTCTCCCGCGGGCTAGGATCGGTCACAGCTACCCTTGCGTGACCGCCAGTCCCCAAGAGATTAAAGCTTTTCTCGGTCGCAAGGTAAAGCTGATTGAGACAAAGGGGCGGAATTAAAGGGCGAATCGAGCTCATTGACCAACCTTTGCTTCAAAAATGGGGCGATAAATTTGTACTCTGGTAACTCTCAGCCCCGGAACACCGGCGCAAGCGATGGCGCGCTCCCATAAACGCAGTTCGACATCACTGATTCCATAGCGCGTGCAGGCCTCCACCCGGCCGAGTTTGCCATCGGCGATGGCCTTGACCACCGCCGCCTTGCGCCGCGCCACCCAGCGCGTCGTTTCCACCGGCGGCAGCGTGTCCTCGCCTTCGTCGTCACGGCTGCGGTTTTCCGTTCCCGAAACTGCCTCCATCGAATTTTACCCTTTGTCCCAAACACTCTGTCCCACCGCAGTTGACGGCGCGGACAGGGCATAGCTGAGGCAAACGCGTGGTTAACGTCGGTTACCCGCGCTGTTTGAAGCGGCGGCGACACCGACAGGGCTTGACCCGCCGCGCGTTCGGGGTGAAGCGCGCAGCATGCTTGCCGAGATCGATCCTGCTGCTGCCCGGGCACTGCTCGCCCCCTTCGCCGGGCGGCGGGTGGCGGTCGCCATGTCGGGCGGCGTCGATTCCTCGGTGGTCGCAGCGCTCGCCCATGAAGCCGGCGCCGAAGTGGTGGGGGTCACCCTGCAGCTTTACGACAGCGGCGCGGCGGCGGCGCGCCCCGGTGCCTGTTGCGCCGGCGCCGATATCCGCGATGCGCGCGCGGTCGCCGATCGGCTCGGCATCGCGCATTATGTCATCGACATGGAAGCGCGCTTTCGCGCCGCCGTGATGGACAGTTTTGCCGACAGCTATGCCCGCGGCCAGACGCCGGTGCCGTGTGTCGAATGCAACAAGACGGTCAAGTTCACCGATCTGCTCGAACTGGCGCAGGGGCTGGGTGCGCAAGCGCTGCTGACCGGCCATTATGTCCAGCGGCGCGACGGTGCGGACGGCCCCGAACTGCATCGCGGCGCCGATCCGGCCAAGGACCAGAGCTATTTCCTGTGGACCACCACCCGCGCGCAGCTCGATTACCTGCGCTTTCCCTTGGGGGGTCTTGCCAAGACGGCGGTGCGCGCCGAAGCGCAGCGCTTCGGCCTCGGCGTCGCGGCCAAGCCCGACAGCCAGGACATCTGCTTCGTCGGCGGCGGCGATTATGCCGGTGTCGTCGAAAAACTGCGCCCCGAACTCGCCACCCCGGGGGATATTGTCGATCTTGCGGGCCAGGCCATCGGTCGCCATGGCGGCATCCATCGCTTCACCGTCGGCCAGCGCCGCGGGCTCGATATCGGCGGCAGCCCGGA
The DNA here is from genome assembly GCA_038246995.1 of Sphingomonadales bacterium. Taxonomy (GTDB): domain Bacteria; phylum Pseudomonadota; class Alphaproteobacteria; order Sphingomonadales; family Sphingomonadaceae; genus Sandarakinorhabdus. The sequence continues at coordinate 37,134 of JBBRVH010000020.1, read as the reverse complement.
ACCGCTGTATGTCATCGCCATCGATGCCCCCGCCAACCGCGTCATCGCCGGGCCGCGCGCCGCGCTCGCCGTGGCGGCGATGCAGCTTGAAGGCATCAATGCGCTGGCGGCGCTCGATGGCGACGTAACGGTCAAGGTGCGCTCGATGGCGCCGCTCGCCGCCGGGGTCTGGGCGGGCGAACGGCTGGCGTTCGACGCGCCGCAATTCGGCGTCGCGCCGGGGCAGGCGGCGGTCGCCTATCGCGGCAGCCGCGTGCTCGGCGGCGCGACGATCGCGGCGACGGAGATGGCGTTCGTTTAACCCCCCTCTCCCGCCTGCGGGAGAGGGATATTAAATCAATCTTAATAACTGCTTCCGTCAATTTCCTGACATTTTCGTCAAGCATTTGACGCTCCCCCCGTCAGAAATTTGACAATTCGCACCGCCTGTCCTGCGCCCTCCATCGACGCGCGCAGTAACGGCCACTTGGCACGGGTCTTGCTTTACCCCTGGCATGAAACCGCTCGATCATTCGGCGCCTGCCGCCACCCGCCAAACGGCCGGTGCTGTGCTGCCCTGGCTCCCCGGCTTGGCGGCGATCGATACCGGCATCACCCCGATCGTCAGCGATGGTTCACGGCCGCTGTGCCGCCACATCAGCCTCGCCCCGGCGCAGCGTTCGGCGGCGATCCGCCTCGATAACCGGCTCGAACTGCGCATCGCGCCCGCCGATCACATCTTTGCGCTGGCGCTGGTCGCCGCGTTCGTCGCCCCGGCAGGCCGGCCGGCGGCGGCGGATGCGGCGAGCCATGACCTGCTGGCGCTCGCCGCCCGGGTGGCGCCGAAAGACATTTCCATCCTGATCGAAGGTGCCACCGGCACCGGCAAGGAGGGGCTGGCCCGGCTCCTCCATACCTTGTCCCAACGCCGCGACTGTCCCTTTGTCGCGGTCAACTGCGCCGCGCTCCCCGAAACAATGCTGGAAGCAACATTGTTCGGTCACGAGCGCGGCGCCTTTACCGGCGCCATTGCCGCCGGCCAGGGGCTGTTCCGCGCTGCCCAGGGCGGCACGCTGTTCCTCGATGAAGTGGCCGAACTGCCGCTGGCGCTCCAGGCCAAATTGCTGCGCGCCGTGCAGGAACGCGAGGTCATGCCCGTCGGCGCGACGGTCGCCCAGCCGATCGACGTGCGCATCGTCGCTGCTGCCAACCGCGATCTGGCGGGCGAAGTCGCCGCCGGGCGTTTCCGCGCCGATCTGTTCTACCGGCTGGCGGTGTTTCCGCTGCGCACCCTGCCGCTCGCCGACCGCCCCGCCGATATCACCGCGATCACCGCGCACCGGCTGTTGCAGGTCGGGCAGGGGCGGCTGCCCTGGCCGACCCCGCGCGCCCTGGCGGCGCTGGCGGCGCATGATTGGCCGGGCAATGTGCGCGAACTCGGCAATGTCATCGATCGCGCGCTGGTGCTGTCGGACACGCCGGTGATCGATCTCGAACATCTGGTCTTCGATCGCCTTGCCGGTGGCGCCGACCCGGCCCGCCTGACCGGCCAGGTCCGCCACCACGAAGCGCGTGTCATCCGCGATGCGCTCGCCCATTGTCCCAGCCGCCGCGCCGCCGCGCTGGCCCTGGGCATTTCCGAACGCACGCTGCGCTACAAGCTGGCCGCGATGGGCCATGCTGCCGGCGCCGGGGTGCAATAGCGATGTTGCCGCCGGTCGATACACGGTCGGTCCTGGCGCTGCGCGCGCAGATCCTGCAGCGCAGCAACAATCTTTCGCACATCGCCGCTGCCGCCGATGCCCGCGCTGCGCCGGCACAGGCGCCGCGCTTCGACACCGCCATGGCAGACGCGCTCAAATCGGTCAGCGCCGTGCAGGACGACGCCAGCAACGCCTCGGCCGCCTATGAACGCGGTGACAGTCATGATCTCGCCAGCGTGATGATCGCCCGGCAAAAGGCCTCGATCGCTTTCGAAGCGACGCTGCAGGTCCGCAACAAATTGCTCTCCGCCTACAAGGACGTGATGAGCATGCCGCTGTGACCCGTGCCGTGACCGGTTCGCGCTGATGGCCGAGCCGGGCGGCCTGGCGCTTGTCGACCGGATCGATGCCGATGCCTTGCAGGCGCGCGCCCGCGGCCTGTTCGACAGCCCGGCTGTGCAGCGCGCCCGCCCGGCGCTCATCGCCGGCGGCGTGGTGCTGTTGCTGGTCATCCTGTGGCTCGGGATGCGCAGTCCCGATTGGCGGCCGCTGTACGGCGACATGTCGGATGGCGACAAATCCGCCGTGCTGGCAGCGCTCGAAGCCGGCAATTACACGACCCGGATCAACCCCGACAGCGGCAGCGTGGAGGTTTCGGGCGGCGATATCGCTGCGGCGCGCATCCTGCTGGCGGGGCAGGGCCTGCCCAAATCGGCCACCCCGCTCGATCCGGTGGGCGACATGCCGCTCGGCCTGTCGCGCGCGGTCGAGGCCGCGCGGTTGAAAAGCGCCGTCGCGGTCGAACTCGCCGCCTCGATCAAGGCAATCGATGGCGTCCGCCAGGCCAGCGTGCAGATCGCCAGCCCCGAACCATCGGTCTTCGTGCGTGACAAGCTGCCGGCCAGCGCGTCGGTATTCGTCACCCTCGCGCCGGGCCGCACGCTGGGCGAAGCGCAGGTGCGGGCCATCGTCTGGCTGGTCAGCTCGTCGGTGGCGGGGCTGGCGGCGGACAAGGTCAGCGTTGTCGACCAATCGGGCGCGCTGTTGTCGTCGGGCGGCAGCGTCGCCGAAGCGGCGCAACTGGGGTACCAGGGCCGGGTCGAAGCGATGGTCCGCGAACGGCTGGTCAAGCTGCTGACGCCGCTGATCGGGCAGGGGCGCTTCACCGCCGAAGTCGCCGCCGATGTCGATTACAGCGAAAGCGAAGCCACTTCGGAACGCTATGCCCCCGATGGCAGCGTGTTGCGCAGCGAAAGCGCCAGCCGCGCCAGCGACCCGTCGCAAGTGCCGGCGCGCGGCATTCCCGGCGCGCTGTCGAACACCGCGCCGGCGGGTGCGCAACTGACCGGCACGCCCCCCGCCGGCGCGCCGCCGGCCGCCGCCGCTCCGCCGCCGGTCACCAGTGAAACCACCAATCGCGCCTGGGAAATCGGCAAGGATGTCTCGGTCACCCGCGCCGGCGCGCCGCGGCTGAAGCGCCTGTCGGTCGCCGTCGTCATCGACAAGACCGCGCTCGCCAAGGCAACCCCGGCGGATATCGCTGCGATCACCCGCATCGTGCGCGGCGCCATCGGCTATGACGCGACGCGCGGCGATCTGGTGGAGGTGCAACTGCGCGGCTTTGCGCCGCCGCCTGCCGAACCGATCGCGCCCTGGTTCCAGCAGCCGGCGGTGAAGGACAATGCGCCGTACATCGCCATCGCCATCCTTGTCGCCGGCGGCATCATCGCGCTGGTGCTGATGCGGCGGCGCAAGGCAGCGGTGGTCGCTGTCGCTGGCACGGCGCTGCCCGGGGCTGGGCCGACAGGCCTTGATGGCGAACCGCTGGTGCCGATCCCCGAAGGCCTGGCGCCGCTGATCGACGGCGGGCTGCTCACCCCGGCGGGTGCGATGCAACTTGTCGATTACAGCGCCAAACTCGGCACGACGCGCGAAATCGTCGATGGCGATGCCGACCGTGCCACCGCTGTTGCTCGCCAGATGCTGGCGGCGACATGACTGCGATTACCGCCGCATCGCTCACGGGCGCGCAGAAATGCGCCATCCTGATCCTGTTGCTCGAAGAAGCGCAGGCCGCCGAACTGCTGCGCCGCATGGCCGCCGCCGAAGTCCGCGCCGTCGGTGAAGCCATGCTGTCGGTCGCCGAAATCGAACCCGCCGCTATCGATGCGGTGCTCGATGAATTCATCGAACGCAGCCGCGGTATCTCGGCGCTCGACAGCCAGGGGCGGCAAGTGCGCGCCGTGCTGTCGCGCGCGCTGGGGCAACCGCGCGCCGAACGCGTCATCGATCATCTCGGCCCGCCCGCCTCGCCGCGGCGCTTTGCCGGGCTCGATTGGCTCGACGTGCCGACGATCGCGACGCTGCTCGGCGATGAACACCCCCAGGCGATCACCGTCGTGCTGGCGCATCTGCCCGAAGAAATGGCGGCCAAGGTACTCGATGCGCTGGCGCCGGCGCTGCAATCCGATCTGGTGCTGCGGCTGGCGACGTTGAAGCCGGTGGCGCCGGCGGTCATCGCCAGCCTGGAGGCCGATCTCGAGGCAAAGCTTGCCGCGGTCGACCAGCCGGCCAATGCGGCGGCGCTGGCGGGCACCGATTTCACCGCGCGGCTGATCAAGCTGTCATCGAACAAATCGGCGCTGCTGTCGGCGCTGGCGCTGGTCGATGAAGCGCTGGCCGCCGAAATTGCGGCGCAGCAATTCGTCTTTGCCGATCTGAAGGGCCTTGGCACCAAGGACATGCAACTGGTGCTGCGCGAGGCCGATCCGCAAGGGCTGGCGGTGGCGATGAAGGGCGCCGACGACGAATTGCGCGACCAGATCTTTGCCGCGATGTCGAGCCGCGCGGCGGCGCAATTGCAGGACGAACTCGCCGAGCGCGGCCCGATGAAACGCGCCGAAGTCGATGCGGCGCAGGCCGAAATCTGCGCGCTGGTACGCCGGCTGGGCGACAGCGGCGCGGTGATGATGCCGGGGGCAGCGGGGGCCTATGTCTGAGGTCCTCATCCGCCCGGCGAATGGCCTTGCCAGCCTCCTCGATGCGCTGCAACCGCGTGTCGAGCCAGCATCGCCGCCCCCCGATCTGGAAGCGATCCGCGCCGCAGCCCACGCCGCTGGCCAGGCCGCCGGGCGGGCAGAAGGCACAGCGAACGAACGCGCCGCGCTGGCACCGCTGAAGGCGCAACTCACCGCGGCGTGCACAGCGCTGTCGGCAGCGGCGGTGGTCGATGCCGACGCCTTGCGACCCGTCCTTGCCGCACTTGTCCGCCAACTCGCCGAGGCCGTGCTGCTCGCCGAACTGCAGCGCGACCCGGCGGTGCTGCTGGCGCTCGCCGCGGCGGCACTGGCGGCGGTCGTGCCGGGGCAGGCGGCAACGCTGGTGGCGCATCCGGGCACGCTGGCGGCGCTGGGCCCGTTCCTCCCCGAAATTGCCACCGCAGCCGATCCGGCGCTCGCGCCCGACTGCATCACCGTTTCGGGCGCCGATTTCATCATCGATACCAGCCTTTCGGCGCGCCTCGCCGACATTCTGGGAGACCGCGGATGACCGTCACCGCCGCGCTTGCCGCCGAACTGGCGCGGCTGGCCTTTGCGCCGCTGCCGGTGCGCCGCGCCGGGCGGGTGGCAGGCTTCGATGGCACCACCATCACCGCGATCGGGGTCGAAACCCAGGTCGGCGCGCGGGCCCGCATCGGGCCGCTGGCGCAGGCCGCTGAAGTCATCGGCTTCACGCAGGGGCGCGCGCTGCTGATGGGCCTGTCGCCGCTCACCGGCATCATGCCCGGCATGGCGGTGGAAACCGCCGGGGTGGACACGTCGGTCGCGGTCGGGCCGGGGCTGCTCGGCCGGGTCATCGACGGGCTTGGCCGGCCGCTCGACGGGCGCGGGCCGCTACGCGATGTCGATCAAGCCCAGGCGTTGCAGGGCGACAGCCTTGCCCCGGCGGCGCGCGCCCGCGTCACCGAACCGCTGGCCTGCGGCGTCCGCGCCATCGATGCGCTGCTCACGCTTGGGCGCGGTCAGCGCGTCGGCATCATGGCGGGCACCGGGGTCGGCAAATCGGTGCTGCTCGGCCAAATGGCGCGCTGGGCCGCCGCCGATGTCGTCGTGATGGCGCTGATCGGGGAGCGCGGCCGCGAGATTTCGGATTTCATCGAAACCGAACTGGCCGGAGAGGCGCGCACCCGCACCGTCACGCTCGCCGTGCCGGCGAGCGAGGCCCCCCTGCTCAGGGTGCGCGGCGCGCAGCGGGCGTTCGCGATTGCGGAAGGGTTTCGGGGGCAGGGCGCGCATGTCCTGCTCATCCTCGACAGCCTGTCGCGGGTCGTCCATGGCGCCCGCGAAGTCGCGCTGGCGCGCGGCGAAAGCGGCGGCGCACGCGGCTATCCGCCCTCGGCGCTGGCGCTCATCGCCCAACTCGCCGAACGCGCCGGGGGGGATCGTGCCAGCGGCGGCGCCATCACCTGCATCGCCACGGTGTTGGCCGAAGGCGAAATGGCCGGCGACCCGGTCGTCGATGCGGCGCGCGGCGTGATGGACGGGCATATCCTGCTCAGCCGCAAGCTGGCGGGTGCCGGCGTCTTTCCCGCCATCGATCTTGCCGCGTCCGCCAGCCGGGTGATGGCCGATGTCTGCACGCCGCAGCATCTGGTGGCGGCAGCGCGCGTCCGCCGGCTGTCGGCGCTGATCGAGGACAATCGCGATCTCGTGCTGATGGGCGCCTATGCCCCGGGCAGCGACCCCGAACTCGATGCCGCGCTGGCGCTGGCGCCGCGGCTCGAGGCGTTCCGGATGCAACCCCGCAGCGATCGCGCCGATTTCGCCGCGTCGCTGGCGGCGCTCAGCGATCTGGTGCCGGCATGAACAGCCTTGATCGCCTGGTCCGCGTGCGCGAAGTCCGCGCCCGGCTGGCGCTGGCGGCGCTCGGCCGGGTCGAAAGCCGCCGCCAGGCCGAAAGCGATCTCGATGGCCGGGTGCAGGCCTTGCTGGCGGGCAGTGGCAGCAGCGTGGGCCGGGTCGATGCCAATGCCGCCAATGCGCGGGCCGCCGCCGATGCGATGCTCGGGCGCCTCGCCGACGATGTGGCGCGGCGGCTGGCGGTGACCAGTGCCGAACAGCGCCGGCTTGCCGAAACCCTTGCCCGCGCCCGCGCCGCGGTCGATGCCGCGGTCAACCGCCGCGCCGAACGCGAGGCCAGCCATGATTGACGCCCTGCCGATCCTCGCCAGCCTGCCCGGCGCGCTGCCCGAACCGCCGATGGGTGAGGCGGCGCCGGGCTTTGCCGCGCTGCTGGCGGCGGCGCTGCCGGTGCCGACGCTGGTGGCGCCTGCCCCCGCCACGGGCGGCGCTGCGGCGCTGCCGGTTCCGGCGCAACAGATTCTGCCGGTTCCGGCGCTACAGATTCTGCCGGTTCCGGCGCTACAGATTCTGCCGGTTCCGGCGCAACAGATTCTGCCGATTCCGGCAGGGCCCGTTCTGTCCCCGATTCTGACTGCCCCGCCCGCGCCGCCGGCCGTCCCCGTCCGGACACTGGCTATCATGGCGCTGCCGGTTGCCGTCGCCGCTTCGGCGCCCGACTTCACCGCGCGCGCGGCGCCGGATGAAGGCGCCGCCGCCGATCGTGCCGAAGCGGCGGCGCCGACAGACGCGTTGCCGCCGCTGGTCGCGCCCGTTCCGCTGGCGCTGCCCGCATCAAGCCGCACCGATCGGACCACGAACCCGCCGACACCGGCACTTTCCAACCCTGTCACGCGGACATCCCCGCCGATTTTCCGCGCGGACCCGCCCGGATCCGCGCCGGTTTCGGTGCCTTTCCCGCTGCAAATCCCCACAAGCGCGCCGCCGTCAGCCTCGGAAAAGCCCATAACCCCGCCGAATATCAGGCCGGTCAGCGCCCTGAAGCCCCAGAACCCGGGCATGATCGCACCGAACGCGCCATCGCCCCCGGCGCGGCTATCGTCCGAAACCCCGCTGCCGCCCGCCGAAACACCGCAGGATTACCAGCGTGACGCCATCATCCGGCCGGCACCATCACTGTTGGCGGTGCCCGTCCCGCCGGCCACGGCAACACCTGAGGCCGATGATGACCGGCGACCGCCTGCCAAAGGCACGCACCAATCGATCGACGGACCCGCAAACGACGCCATTGCCATCGCGTTGCCGGCGCCCTTCGTGCTCGCACCGGCGATGCCGCAACCAGCACCGGCTGTGCCGCAACCAGCACCGGCTGTGCCGCAACCAGCACCGGCTGTGCCGGAACCAGCACCGGCGGTACCGCAACTGGCCCCTTTCGCGCTGCCAGGCCGCGCAAAATCCGCTGCGCTCACGACTCCCCCGCGCGTGCCGACCGTTCGCGGCGCGCCGGCGGCGGCCCCTTTGCAAGCCCGGTCCATGGCGGCGCCTGCACCCCTTCCACCACAATTCGGACCCTTTGCCGAACGCGTCGCACCGCCGCCCCTCGAACTCGCTGCTGCACCCGTCACGTCGCGCGCCCTCATCGCGCCGGCGGCGCCGGTCGCCGTGGCAATCGTGCCGACCGTGCCGACCCTTTCGGGCGCTGTTTCGCCTTTTGCGGCAATTGCCACCGGCGATCCGCGCGCCGTTGCACCGCTGCCACGGGCCGATCTTCGCGCGCCCGGCGCGCCGCTCGCCCGCGCGGCATCGCCCCGCATTGCCCCGCTATCGGGCCCCGAGCCCCGCTACGCGCCGCCAGCACCCGCCACGGCCGCGTCGCACGATGCGTTGCCCGCCGCCGCTGCCGCCCCCCCGGAGCCGAGTGCCGCGCGTACCGGCGCGCTTGCCAACACCCCGCCCGCCACCACTGCTGCCGCACCGGCGACTGCCCTCGCACCTCCGGCCGTCCCCGCACCGGTTGCGCCCGCCGTCGCCGCTGCGACCCCGCGTTTCCGCCCGCCACCGCTGCGTGCCGATGACGCGCCGATCGATGCCGCGCCGGCCGCTCGCGGGCTGGCAGCGGCGATGCCCGACCGCGCCGTCGGGGCGATCGCCGCGCCGGAACCCGCGCCGCGGGCCACCCCGGCGGCGCCGGCAGCGTTCGCCATTGCCAGCGACACGCTGGGCAGCGTCACCATTGCCCTTGATGGTGGCCCGCTCGACCTGCGCCTCCGCCTCGATGCCAGCCCGACGGCGGCGACGCTGATTGCCGCCGAAGCGCCGCGACTGCTCGCCGAACTGGCCGCGCAGGGGGTGCGACTGCAATCCTTCGACATCGGCGGGCAGGCCCAGGGCCACCAACAACAGGGCCAGCAGCAACAGGCCCAGCAGCAACATGCCCAGCAGCAACAGGGCCAGCAACCGCAACAACCGCCGCGCCCGGCCCCTTCGGCCTTCCTTGCCGCGCCCGATCCGCGTGCCACCGCCCCCCGTTCCGACCGCTTTGCCTGAGGCCTGCCCATGAATGCACCCACTCCCGATCTCGCCAAGACCGCCAAGCCCAAGGGCAAAGGCGGCGGCATCGTCCGCATCCTGTTGTTCGGTGTCGCCTTTGTCGCCGGCGCCGGGGCGGGGGGTTTCGGCGCCATCATGGCCGCGGCCAGCCTGGGTGTCGGCGGCGGCAGCAGCCATGCCGAAGCCCCGCCACCGCTCGCCCATGGCCCGGTCAGCTATGTCGAGATCGACAATGCCTTCACCTCGAACCTTGTCGATACCGGCCGCTACCTGCAACTGCGCCTGTCGGTATCGACGACGGGGGGCGAACCCGTCACCAAGGCGGTCGAACTCCACAAGCCGGCGCTGGTCTCCACCGTGCTCGAAGTGCTCGGCGAACTGTCCGAAGGCGATGTCGCCGACCGCGCCGCCAAGGACAAGCTGCGCCAGAAGCTGAAGGAAGCGATCAACCGCACGCTGAAGGAAAATGGCGAAGCGCAAGGGGTTGAGGAAGTTTTCTTCACCAGCCTGGTGGTGCAATGAGCAACCTGCGCATCAGCTCCGAACCCGGCGCCGACCCGTTGCTGCCGCAACCCTTCCTGCCGCCGGCGGCGCGCGGGATCGCCAGCCTCGACGATATCGATGACGATGTCGATTTCGGCCCCATCGCCCGCATCAGCGCCCGCGCGCTCAGCCAGTTGTTCGGCGTTCCGGTCAATGCCACCCCCGGCCGGCCGGCGCCCCGTGCCGGAGGCACAGCCGAGCAACGCGCCGATGGGACTCCCGCTCCGCGCGTGTCGCCCAGCCTGGCCGGCGCGCTCGCCACGCTGCAACTGGGCGGCGACATCGACCAGCCGGTGGAGATCTTCCCCACGGGGCTCGCCATCGCCCGCCAGGCGCGCGCCATCGGCGCCGTGCTCGATGGCATCGCGACCCGTGCCTGGCCCCCGGCGTGCCGGGCGCCGGGGATCGATCTCGATATCAGTGTCGGGGTCATTCAGGGCCATGTCCGGTTGCTCGCGCCGGGTGCCGATGCCCCCGAGCCACCGCCGCCGGCCCCGGTGGCGGCGCTCGCGGCACGGCTGTTCGCCATGCCGATGCGGCTGCGGGTGGAATTGTCGGCCGCCCCGGTGCCGGTGCGTACGCTGCTGCCGCTGCGCCCCGGCACGGTGCTGCCCATCGATCCGCGCCGCCAGATGACGCTGGTGCTCGGCGATCATGCCATCGGCGCCGTCACCCTCACCCCCACGCCCGATGGCCGCCAACAGGCCGAAATCATCACGATCGCGCTCGGCGCACTGGAAGGACAGCCATGAATGCCGTGACCCCGGGCGCCCTGCACGGCAGTGCGCTCGATCCCGACCATGGCGCCGATCTTGGCGCCTTCGGTGCCATCTCGGTGCGGCTGTCGGTAGAGGTCGGCGCCATCAAGATGTGCCTGCGCGATGTGCTGGCGCTCCAGGTCGGCGCCGTCCACACGCTCGATCGCCGGCTCGACCAGCCGGTCGATGTGCTGATCAATGATCGCCTGATCGCGCGCGGCGAAATCGTCTCGATCGGTGATCGCTTCGGGGTGAAGCTTACTGAAATCGTGCCGCAGGCGGGCACATGACCGCGGCTTGGCTCGACCGGGTGCGCGAACGCCTGCCCGCCTTGGGGCTGTCGCGTCTGGGCTGGCCCGATGCGGCGGCGCGGCACGCCCGGGTGGTGCAGGCGCTGCCGCTGGGGCCGGGCAGCCGGCTGCTGGTGGTCGAATTCGCCGGCAGGCAATTGCTCGTCGGGCAAAGCCGCGCCGGGCTGGTGCGGCTGGCCGAAGGCGAGGCGCCATGATCCTGGCGCAAGCGGCCGCGGTGCCCAGCCTCGCCGCCTCGCTGCCCAGCCTGTCGTCGTCGCTGCAGATCCTGCTGCTGATGTCGGCGTTGACGCTGCTGCCGGCGGCGCTGCTGATGATGACCTGCTTCACCCGCATCATCATCGTCCTCGCCATCCTGCGCCAGGCGCTCGGCCTGGGGCAAAGTCCGCCGAACCAGTTGCTCGTCGGCATGGCGCTGCTGCTGACGGTGTTCGTGATGAAACCCAGCCTCGATCGCATCTACGACACCGCCTATCAGCCGATGGTGGCGGGCAGTGTGGGGGCCGATGTCGCGCTGGCACGGGCCGGCGATGTGCTGAAAGCCTTCATGCTCACCCAGACGCGCGAAAGCGATTTGCGCAAATTCGCCGAAATCGCTCGCGCCGGGCCGTTTGCCAGCCCCCGCGACGTGCCGCTGCCGGTGGTGCTGCCGGCGTTCGTCGCCAGCGAACTGAAGACGGGGATGCAGATCGGCTTCGTCATCTACCTGCCGTTCCTCGTCATCGACCTTATCGTTTCGAGCATCCTGATGTCGCTCGGCATGATGATGGTGTCGCCCGCCACCGTCTCGCTGCCGGTCAAGCTGGCGCTGTTCGTCACCATCGATGGCTGGACGCTGATACTCGGATCACTGGCGAAAAGCTTTGGCGGTGCCGGATGATCGATGGCCAGATGCCCGATGATGCCGTGCTGGTCGCGGTCACGCGCAGCGCCGTCATGCTGTTTGCCCAGACCACCGCAACCTTTCTCGTGCCGATCCTTGTCGTCGCGGTCGTCGTCGGGCTCATCCAGACCATCCTGTCGGTGCAGGAATCGAGCCTGTCCTTCCTGCCCAAGCTGGCGACTCTCGTCGTCATGCTCGCCATCGCCGGCGACAGCGTGATGACCGCGCTGGGGGATTTCCTTGCCTCAAGCCTGCTCGACATGATCGGCGCGATCCGGTGATCGTCGATTTGCCGGCTTTCGATCCGCTGGCGGCCATGGCGCGCTTCACGCTGGCGGGGGTGCGGCCGCTGGTCATGCTGGCGCTGCTGCCGGCCTTTGGCGGTGCGGTGCTGCCGTGGCGGGCGCGGCTGGCAATGGCGGCTTCACTGTCGGTGTTCGGCGCCTTTGGCCCGCAGGCACCGCCGCTCACGCTGGCGATGCTGCCGGGCGAAGTGCTCGCCGGCTTGCTTGCCGGACTGGCGCTGGCGCTGGCATTTGCCGCCGCGCAAATGGCGGGGGAGGTAGCGGCGCAGATGATGGGGCTGGGCTTTGCCAGTTTCGCTGGCGCCGGCGGCAGTGTCTCGGTCATCGGCGGGCTGTTCTCGCTGCTGATGTGGTGCGCCTTTCTCGCCAATGACGGGGTTGCCTGGCTGTTTGCGCAGGGCGTGGCGGGGCAGGGGCTGTTGCCGCCCGGCGATATCGGGCTGGCGCGCGCGGCGATCTTTGGCGGCATGATGTTCGCCGGCGCGCTGCGCATGGCGCTGCCGGTGGTGGCGCTGCTGCTGCTCGGCAATCTGCTGGTGGCAGTGGCGACTCGCTCGGCGCCGCAACTCGGCGCGATGGCGGTCGGCCCGGCGGCGTTGCTGGTCGGCTTTCTCTGGGCGCTGCCGCTGTTGTTCGAGGCACTGCTGGCGCGGGCGCTGGTGACGCTCAACGCCGCCCAGGGCCTTGCCTGATGGCCGAAGGCGGCGACAAGACCGAAGCCCCGACCGCGCGCCGGCTGGAGGAAGCCCGCAAGCAGGGCGATGTCTGGCAACCGCGCGAACTCGCCCCGGCAGCGGTGATCGCCACGGCGGCGCTGGTCGTGCCGGTGGCGGGGCCGTGGCTGTGGCAGGGGCTGGCGGATTATCTGGCGCAGGCCTTGCAGGTCGATGCGCTGTCCATCGACCCGGTCGCGCTGGCGCGGCGTGTGCCGATCGGCGTGCCGCTGGCGCTCGCCGGGGCGATTGCCGTCGCGGTGGTGCTTGCCGCGATCACCACCGCCCGCAACATCAGCCTGGCCAGCCTGGCGCCGAAATGGTCACGGGTCAGCCCGGTCAGCGGCCTGCAACGGCTGTTTTCCGCCAGCGGCGCCGCCGGGGCGGTGACGGCGCTGCTCAAGATCGCCGCGATCGGCGCGCTGGCGCTGGCGATCGTGCCGCCGCTGCTGCCGCGCCTGGCCAATATCGGCGACGATGGCGGCGCGCTGGCGGTCATCGGCTCGGCAATCATCCGGCTGTTCGGCGCGGCGGCGCTGCTGCTTGTTGCCGTCGCGCTGATCGATGGCGCCATCTCGTTCGTGCTGCGGACCCGCAAGCTGATGATGTCCCGCGACGAAGTCCGCCGCGAAAGCCGCCAGAACGATGGCGCTCCGGAGGTCAAGGCCGCCTTGCGCCGGGCGCAGATGGCAGCAGCGACGCGGCGCATGAAATCCAGCCTCGCCGATGCCGCCGTTGTCGTCGTCAACCCGGTGCACTTTGCCGTGGCCCTGCGCTATCGCCCGGGGGAGGACATGGCGCCGATCGTCGTCGAAAAGGGCCGGCTCGAAATGGCGCAGGCGATCATCGCCGCGGCGCATGAATTGCAGTTGCCGGTCATCCGCACGCCGCGCCTCGCCCGCGCGCTGTTCTTTTCGGCGCGGCGCGGCGATCCGGTGCGCGAGGAATTGTTCACCGCGGTCGCCACCATCCTGGCGTTCGTGATGCGCTTCGACGATCCCGCCAGCGAGGCCGCGCCGCCGGTTTTCGTGCCGCCCGATTTCGATTTCGATGAACTGGGCGCGCGCCGCAAACCCGGCGCGCCGCTGCCGTTATAGGGGTATCATGGCATCGATCATCTCAACCCTGGGCGCCGGCACCGGAATCGACACCAGGCTGCTGATCGACCAGCTTGTGGCTGCCGAACGCAGCGCTCGCACCGCGCCGCTCACCGCCAAGGCGACCAGCCTCGACGCGCGGATTTCGGCGCTCGGCCAGGTCCGGTCGGCGCTGCAGGGCATTGCCGCCTCGCTCGATGCCCGGGTCAAAAGCGGCGCGCTCGGCCTGCAACCCGCCAGCAGCGACAGCGCCGCCATTGCCATCGAACGGCTCGGCAGCGGGCCGACGGGGGCTTTTTCGGCGACCATCACCGTCAACCGGTTGGCGCGCGCCCAGCAAGTGACCGCGCCGCCGCTTGCCGATGCCGCCGCGCCGGTCGGCCTTGGCACGTTGACCATCGCCTTTGGCACCCGCACCGATCTGGGCGGCGGCGATTTCTCGTTCAGCGGCGGCAGCGCCAGCCCGATCGACATCGCCATCGACGCGAGCAACAACAGCCTGACGGGCTTGCGCGACGCGATCAACCGCAGCGCCAGCGGCATCACTGCCAGCATCATCAGCAACGCCGACAGCGCGACGCTCAGCCTGCGCGGGGCGGACGGCGCGGCGCAGGCCTTCATCATCAGCGCGGCACCGGCGGTGGGTGACCCGGGGCTGGCGCGCTTTGCCTATACGCCCGGCAATCGCGCGCTGGCGCTCGCCACCACCGCCACCGATGCCGATCTGAGTGTCGATGGCGTCGCGGTGCGGCGCAGCAGCAATGTCATCGACGATCTGGTGGCCGGCACGCGCATCACCTTGAAAAAGGCCGATGCCGCTGCGACCACGCGCCTCGCCGCTGCGCGCAGCGCCGGCGAAATCGGCGCGACGCTCGGCGATTTCGCCTCGACCCTCACCGCGATGCGCTCGGTCATCGCCGATTTCCGCAAAGGGGCAACCGGCAGCGACGCCGCCGCCGCGCTGGTCAATGATCCCACCGCGCGCGCCATCGACCAGCGTATCGCCGGGCTGGTCACCGCATCCTTTTCGACCGCCAACGGCCTGCGCTTGCGCGATGTCGGGCTCAGCGTCGGGCGTGACGGCACGATTTCCTATGATCCTGCACGCTTTGCCGCGCTGTCGCCGGCGCGGCTTGCCGATGCCGAAGCGCTGCTGACGGCGCTGTCGGCGCCATCCTTGTCGACCCAGCCCAACCGCCTGCAATCGATCGCCGCGCTGACCAACCCGGCCAACAGCGGGCTCAGCCGCCAGCGCAGCGCGGTGACCAGCGATCTCGCCAAGGTCGATATCCGCCTCGCCAGCTATCGCACCACGCTGACCCGGCAATATGCCGCGATGGACCGCCTCGTCGCCGCATCAAAGGCCGTCGGCGAACAGCTTGACCAGCAGATCGCCGCCTGGGGCAAGCGCGACAGTTGAAACCCTAGGCGGCGCCCGCTGGCGCGATCTGCAGGCGTCGCATCTTTTCGATCAAGGTGGTGCGCTGCATGCCAAGCAGCTTGGCACTGGCCGCGATCGCGCCGCCAGACGCTGTCAGCGCCGCGGTGATATAGGCGCTTTCCAGATCGGTCAGGATGCGCTTGAGATCGACGCAGCCTTCGGCGAGCGGCGTGACGCCCGCGATTCCCGCCACGATCGCCGGCGTGCGCGAACGCGCCGGGCTCGCCGGCCGCACCAACCGGGCAAGCTTGTCCCAACTGATCGCCTCCCCCGGATAATGCGCCTGGGCACGGTCGACGAGGTTCTTCAGTTCGCGAACATTGCCCGGCCAGGCCAGGGTCATCAGATGGTCGATCGCCGTCGAATCGAAACGCACCGGCGCCATGCCCGACTGGATGGCGAAATGCTGGAGCAGCAGCGGAATGTCCTCCGCCCGTTCGGCCAGCGCCGGCATCTCGATCCGCACGACATCGAGCCTGTACAGCAGATCCGACCGAAAACTGCCGCGGTCGATCGCGGCGAACAGTTCGACGCTGGTCGCAGCGATCAGGCGCACATCGACCGCGATCGGCAACATGCCGCCAACGCGTTCGACGATGCGCGTTTCCAGCGCGCGCAGCAATTTCGCCTGCATCGCCAGCGCCATGTCGCCGACTTCATCAAGGAACAGCGTCCCACCATGCGCCGCTTCGAAACGGCCGGGGCGGGACTTGATGGCGCCGGTAAACGCACCGGCTTCGTGGCCGAACATTTCGCTTTCAAGCAAGTCGGCCGTAACGGCGGCGCAATTGAGCGCGACACAGGGCCGGCTGGCGCGGCGGCTGCGCTGGTGGAGCAATTGCGCCACGACATCCTTGCCCGATCCCGATGGCCCGGTGATCAGAACCGAAGCGGCTGAATCGGCAATCTTTTCGATTTCGCTGCGAATAGTGGCAATGATCTTGCTTTTTCCCACCAGAACGGGAAGTTGCAATATAGTACGTGTGCGTGTGGTCGCCATGGGAAGGTCCATTGCAAGGTAAAGTCTTTGTTAAAACCGGACCCGAAACAGACAACCCCTTCCGGTTGTCCTTACGCTTGCGACTAACTGATTGCCTGACTGTGGCAGGAAAGTATTAATGCAATGAAACCAGAATCAGCCATTACCGCCCACAACAACGACCAGTTCGGCACAGAATTGCAGCCATTTCGGTTGTGTGCCGCAACCCATGGCTGGGTCGCGGCGTTTCCGGGTGTGGCGGTGGTGCGCAATCCCGCCGCGCGTGCCGGTGCCGATGGCTGGTTGATCGAAGTGCCGGGTTCGACGCCTGCCGAAATCGCCATGGCGCTTGCCTCACCACTGCCGCTGATCCTGGCACTGGCCGGGGATGACGTGCCGGCGGAGCTGGTCGACGGTGCCGATGGCTTCATCCTTGCCGATGACGACAATCCGGCCATCGCGGCGGTGCTGGCGGCGGCCATCGCCCCGCTTGGCGCTCCGCGCGTCGCCGACGGTTCGAGCCGGATCATCAACGCGCTGTCGGCAGAAGCGGGCCGCATTGCCGAGCAATTGGCCAGACTGGCCGAAGAACGCACGATCCCGTTCGGGCAACAGCGCCCGATCGATGCGGCGCTGGTGCGTCGGTTGATCCGGGCGCGGCGTGACCGGGCGCGCTTTTTCCCGGAAACGCTGTTCGCCGATCCGGCCTGGGACATGCTGCTCGATCTCGCCGCGGCGCGGCTGGAGGGCAAGCAGGTGCCGGTGTCGAGCCTGTGCATCGCGGCCGCCGTGCCGACGACGACGGCGCTGCGCTGGGTACGCTGCCTTGACGATGCCGGCCTGATCGAACGCCAGCCCGATCCGTTCGACGCGCGCCGCAGTTACGTCAGCCTGTCCGATGCCGCCGCCGCGGCGATGCTCGGCTGGCTGCAGCAGTTTGGCGATCAGTTCGCGAATTAGGGTCGATTGCCGTCTGGCGGGAGAAGCGCCTCCGGCGGCTGGGGCCGTTGCCCCAGAACCATTTTGACGGTCTGGCGCACCGCACGGGCGATGGTAGCACAGGGTCCGGTTGAACGGGGTTTGGGGCCGCCGGCCCCAACCGCCGGAGGCAGTTTTTTCGCTTTACGGGGTCGCCACGCTGGCGAGCAGCGGCAACACCGGCGCCAATGCGCGATCGGGGGCTTCTTCCATCGGCAAATGGCCGATGCCATCGAGCACGGTCACCCGGGCGTTGGGCAGGTTGCTGGCGAACCATTGCGCCGATCCGACCGGGATCAGCTTGTCTTCGCGGCCCCAGACGATCTGCACCGGCATGGTCAGTTTCGCCAGCAGCGCGGTATCGTCCTGGCGCTTGTAGCCGGCGAAGCGGTCCATCGTCGCCGAACGGTTGCCGGGGTATCGCAACAATTCCCAATAGCGATCGACCGCTGCCGGCGTCACGATTTCCTGCACGCTGACCGACTGGTGCAGCGATTGTTCGATCATGCTGCGCGGCAATACCGAGGCGAGCAGATCGCGCAAGCCCGGGATGCGGGCGATGCGGAAACCGATCGGCGGCGATGATTTGCCCGGCTCGGGCTGGCCGACACTGTCGACGAGGATCAGCGCCGCGACCTTTTCGGGGTGGGCCGCGGCATAGTGCCAGGCAACGCCGCCGCCCATCGAATTACCGGCGATGGCAAAACGCGTCAGGCCGAGTTTGTCGACCAGTTTTTCGGTGACGCCGACGTAAGACGCGGTCGAATAATCGCGGCTCGGCACCGGCCCCGACAGGCCATGCGCCGGCAGATCGAGGCTGATGACCCGATAGGTCGGCGACAGCCGTGCCACCCAGGGTTCCCAGGTGTGCAGCGAAGCGTTCGAGCCATGGATAAGCACGACCGGAAAGCCATCGCGCGGGCCTTCGTCGCGCATGTGGATGACCGTGCCGGGGGCGACCTCGACATAGCGCGATGCCGGGCTGCCATATTTGGCGCGCAGCGTTTCAATGGGAATGTCGGGCACCTGAAAAACCAGCAGCGCCCCGCCGATGATGGCGACGATAACGCCAAGGGTGATGCCGATACGGCGCGGCCAGCGGCTTTTGGCGGCCATTAAAGACGCTCGATCCGCAGCGGCAAGCCATCCTTGGGCTTGGGGATCGGGAACATCGCGAATTCGCCGCGATAGCTGTCCGAATGGACGATGCGGTTTTCGGCGAGCAGGTGAAAGAAGAAGGATTTCACCTGCATATAGGCAAAGTGCAGCCCCAGGCACATATGGCCGCCGCCGCCGAAGGGCACCCAGGCATATTTGTGGCGGCCCTTCGAATTTTCCGGCGTGAAGCGCAGCGGGTCGAAACGTTCCGGATCGGGCCAGACATCGGGCAGGCGATGCGTCATCATCGGGTTGATCCCGACATGGCTGCCCGCCGGGATGCTGTGGTTCATGAAGACGAAGTCCTTGAGTGCGCGGCGCGGCATCGAGGGCACCGGCGGGATCAGCCGCAGCGATTCCTTCATCACCAGTTCGATGACATCGAGATCGCCGAGCGTTTCATAGGTCAGCGCGCCGCCGGTCTTGGCCTTCACGGCGACAATCTGTTCGCGGATCTTGTCCTGCCATTCGGGATAGGCGCCCAGGAAATGCACGATCGACGAGATCGACGAGGTGGTCGTGTCGTGCGCCGCCATCATCAGGAAGTTCATGTGATCGATGATCGACTGATCCTTGAGCAGCGCGCCGTCATCATCGGTAGTGTTGCAGATCTGGGTGAAGATATCGGCGCCCGCCTTGCCGCGGCGGCCGGGGATTTCCTTGCCGAAGAACGCGCTCATGAACGCGCGGCCCTTCATGCCGCGGCGCATCTGGGTGAGCGGCAGCGGCTTGCGGATCGGCGCGACCGACGCCATCACCATGTCGACAAAGGCCTGGTTGATCTTCTGCGCATCGGGCCCCCAGGGCACGCCAAGGAAGGATGCGGCCGCCAGATCGAGCGTCAACGCCTTGATCGCAGGATAGAATTTGAATTCAGGGGCGTTCGGCCAGCCGGCGATGCCGCGGGCAATGCCGCTGTTCAGTTCGCCGAGATAATGCTTCATCGGCGCTTCCTTGAAAGCGACCGACAGTGCCTTGCGGTGGATGCGATGTTCATCGAAATCCATCAGCATCAGCCCGTGCGGGAACAGGTTTTCCAGAACCGGGTTCCAGCCAAGGGCGGACGAGAAAATCTTGTCCTTGTTGAACAGCACCAGTTCATTGGCTTCCGGCCCGATCAGCGCGACCCCCCAGCCGCCGAAATCCTGGCGGCGGAAAACCCGGCCATAATCCTCGACCATCTGCTGCGAGCGGCCGAGCGGGTCCTTGAGGAACTTGATGGTGCGCAGCATCTGGATCTTCGCCGGCTGCATGCCGGGCAGGTGTTTCAGGTCCTCGAACGTCGGTTCGGGCAGGTCGGCGGGAATGAAGGCGTCGGCCTTGGTCGGGGCGTTCATGCGGGCGATCTCCTGAATGCGGAGAAGTGATACGCAAATTCGGGAAAAGGGGCAACCGTGTGCTTCTCCACTTCCTTCCTAACGTCTCCCCTCCCGTAACGGGTGGGGTCGGGGGTGGGAAGAAGCGCTGGGGAAGGTCTGCCTTGCGTGCCCAGACCCCACCCCCGCTCGGCTGACGCCGAGTCGGCCCCTCCCGAGACGGGAGGGGAAAGAAAGAGCCGGGAGGGGAAAGAAAGAGCCGGGAGGGGAAACAGCCCATATTGTCGCCGGGCTTTCCTGTCCGCGCATCCCCGCTTATGACGAGGGTGTGGACCAGGATCTCATCCTTGCCGGCGGCGGCCTCGCCAACGGGCTGATCGCCTTGCGGCTGGCGCAACTGCGCCCCGAAGTGCGGGTGACATTGGTCGAATCGGGCGCCAAGGTTGGCGGAAATCACACCTGGTCATCGTTTGCGCGTGATCTGACGCCCGAACAGCGCATCTGGACTTCGCCGCTGTTCGAGCATCGCTGGGACAATTATCAGGTGCGCTTTCCCGGCCTCAACCGCCGGCTCGAAGCCGGTTATGGCAGCGCCACGTCGGAACGGCTGGCGGCCGAAGTGGCGGCGCATCTCCCCGCCGACCGCATCCTGACCAGCATGCCGGTCGTGGCGCTGACGCCCACCAGCGTCACCCTCGCCGACCAGCGCGTCATCACCGCGGCGGCGGTCATCGATGGCCGCGGGCAGGGGCCGACAAAAGCGCTCGACCTGCGCTGGCAGAAATTCCTGGGGCTGGAGGTCGAACTCGCCGAACCGCACGGCCTCACCGGCCCGATCATCATGGACGCGACGGTGCCGCAATTGGATGGCTATCGCTTCGTCTACACCTTGCCCTTCGGCCCGACCCGCGTGCTGATCGAGGACACCTATTTCAGCGACGGCAACGACCTGTCGCCCGAGTTGCTGCGCCGCCATCTTGCCGATTATGCGGCCTTGCAAGGCTGGCAGATCGTCCGGGTCATCCGCGAGGAAATGGGCATCCTGCCGCTCGGCATCGGCGGCGATATCGAGGCGTTCTGGGACGAAGGCGAGGCGGGGGTGCCGCGCGTCGGCCTGCGCGCCGGCATGTTCCACCCCGTCACCGGCTACAGCTTTCCCGATGCCGTGGCGATGGCGGACATGATCGCCGCGCTGCCGGTGCTCGATGCGCCGACAATCTATCGCGCCGCGCGTGATTTCAGCGTCACCGCCTGGCGCGGGCGCGGCATGTACCGGCTGCTCAACCGCATGCTGTTCCTCGCCGCGCATGATGAAGAACGGCGCTATATCCTTGAACGCTTCTATGCCCATAACGACGCGCTGGTCGGCCGCTTCTATGCTGCCAAGCCCGAGTTGCGCGACTGGATGCGCATCCTGAGCGGCAAGCCACCGATCCCGCCGCTGCGGGCGCTCGGCACGCTGATCAAGTACGAACTGGGCAAGGCCTGAGGCCTGCGACACATTCGGCTTTGAACTGGGCCTACGAAAAGCGTAACCCCGGCTGCATGATACAGCAGCGCAAAAAAGCAATCGTCATCGGCTCGGGCATCGGCGGCATCGCCTGTGCCATGCGCCTGCAAAGCCTGGGCTTCGACACCCGCATCGTCGAAGCGCTCGATTCCCCCGGCGGCCGCGCCTATGTCCGGCGAGCGGACGGCTTTGTTTTCGACATGGGGCCGACGGTGCTGACCGTGCCGCACCTGATCGAGGAGCTTTTTTCGCTCGAACAGGACCAGGCCATGCTCGGCGAGCCGGATTTCCCGGCGCATGTGCTGGGTGATGACAAGCGGATCCTGTCGGGCATCAGTGGCGGGCCGAACACCAGCCGCTATGTCGAGATCATCCCGATCCTGCCATTTTACCGCATCTATTTCGATGACAACACCTTCTTCGATTACGATGCCGATCCGGTGCGCGTCCGCGAACAGATCGCCCGCCTCGCGCCCGAGGATCTGCAGGGTTACGAAGATTTCCACGAAGCGGCCCGCGCGATCTTCAACCGCGGCTTCCTCGAACTCGGCTACACCTATTTCGGCAATGTCGGCCAGATGCTCGGCGTGGTCCCCGATCTGCTCAAGCTGGGCGCGGTGCAGCCGCTGTTCTCGCTGATCAAGAAATACTTCAAATCGGACAAGATGCGCCAGGTGTTCAGTTTCGAACCCCTGCTCGTCGGCGGCAATCCGATGAAGGTGCCGGCGATCTATGCGATGATCCATTTCGTCGAAAAGACCTGGGGCATCCATTTCGCCCGCGGCGGCACCGGCGCGCTGGTGTCGGCGATGATCCGCAAGTTCGAGGACATGGGCGGCGCCCTGCAATTGAACGCCCAGGTCGCGTCGATCGATGTGGTCAAGCGCGGCGGCAAGCGCGTCGCGACCGGCGTGACGCTGAAATCGGGCGAGGTGCTTGCAGCCGACGTGGTGGTTTCCAACGCCGATTACGCCACCACCTACATGAAACTGATCGACAAGGCGCACCGCCGCATCAACCGCGATTTCGTGGTGAAATTCCGCAAGCAATCCATGTCGCTGATGGTCATCTATTTCGGCTACAAAAAGGCCGAGGGTGACCCCGATCTCCAGCACCACAACATCATCCTGGGGCCGCGCTACGAGGAACTGCTCACCGACATTTTCGAGCGCAAGATCCTCGGCCCCGATTTTTCGCAATATCTGCACATCCCGACCCTGACCGACCCGAGCCTGGCGCCCGAAGGCCATCACGCCGCCTACACGCTGATCCCGGTGCCCAATAACCAGAGCGACCTTGATTGGAGCAAGATCGGCGAAGGCTATAAGGATATCGTCCTCACCTTCCTGGAAGAACGTGGCTATATCCCCAATCTGAAAGAACGCCTGGTTTATCAAAGCTTTGTGACGCCGGACTATTTCGAACAGACGCTCGGCTCCTATCTCGGCAACGGCTTCGGCGTCGAACCGGTGCTGACCCAGACAGCGTTTTTCCGCCCGCACAACAAGAGCGAGGACATCTCCAACCTCTATCTCGTCGGCCAGAGCACCCAGCCCGGCGGCGGCACGCCTTCGGTCATGATGTCGGCCAAGATGACCGCCCGCGAAGTCGCCAAGGATTTTGCCATTCCGTCCGCCGTGGCCAACGGCGTCCCCGGCCGCCAAGCGGCGTAGCACTTTAACCCTCTCCCCCTGCGGGAGAGGGACGACTCGATGCCCTTGCATCGAGCGGGGTGAGGGGTCATTGCGTTGATGATGAAGGACCCCAAACCCCGCTCGGGCGAAGCCCCGAGTCACCCCTCCCCAAGCGGGTGTTGGCGCCTCCGCGCCGGGGGGAGAGGGCAATAAAATGACCGACGTCCTCGCCAACGCCCGCGCCGCCATCGCCCGCGGCTCCAAAAGCTTCGCCATGGCGTCGCAACTGTTCGATCCGGTCACCCGCGATCGCGCCATGCTGCTCTACGCCTGGTGCCGCCACACCGATGATGTCATCGATGGCCAGGTGCTCGGGCAGGGGCGCAACGACGATAATCGCCCGCCGGCGGAACGGCTGGCAGAGGTCGAACGCCTCACCGAAATGGCCATCGCCGGGCAACCGACGGGTAATCCGGCCTATGAAGCGCTGGCGCAGGTGATGCGCGAAACCAACATGCCGCCGCAATATCCGCGCGATCTCGTCCACGGCTTCCGCATCGACATGGAGGAACGGCCCTTCGAAACCTTCGATGACACGCTGACCTATTGCTACCATGTCGCCGGCTGTGTGGGGGTGATGATGGCGATCGTCATGGGCGTCGATCCCGATGACAAGCCGGTGCTCGATCGCGCCTGCGATCTCGGCATGTCGTTCCAGCTCAACAATATCGCGCGTGACGTGATGGAGGATGCGGTCAACAGCCGTCGCTACATCCCCGATGACTGGCTGGAAAACGTCGGCCTGGCGCCGAACAATTACGCCTATCCGCCCAACCGCCGGCAATTGTCACGCCTCGTCACCCGCCTCGTCAACGCCGCCGAAACTTACGAAGAATCCGCCCGCTACGGCACCCCGGCACTCAGCAACCGCGCCGCCTGGGCCGTGCTCGCGGCCGCCCGCATCTATGGCAACATCGGCCGCAAGGTCCGCGACGCCGGCCCCGAAGGCCTCGAAAACCGCATGAGCACGTCAAAGCCCGAAAAGCTGGCAGCGGTGGCGGTGTCCCTCACCGAAATGCTGCGCCGCAAGCAGCGCTGGCCGCTGCCGGGGCCAGCGCGCGAGGGTTTGTGGACGATGCCGTGATGGCGGTTGGAAATGGTCAGGTGCAAATGCGTGTTCGCCCGAAACATGCAATGGCAGCTCTCGATCCAATTGTTGCCATTTGCCGCCCGCCCTGCCAACGACCGCTTCGGTTAATTCCGGACGGTTCAAACAATTTGCTCGCGTTGAATTTGGGAGCTGAAGCCTCCGGCAAACCCGACGCGGTTCAATGCCGAAACGGCGATCAAATGCGGCAGGAATAATTTTTAACAAAGTCGGGAACCGTTACGCATCCCGGGCGTTAAACACGCAAACGGTAATCAGGCGGGCTAGATCGCCTAAGCCGGTCCGTGGGGGCAAAAAGTTTGACCGGAACGATGCTCGGGGGGTCCTCGACAGCAGCGATAAGTCCTTCGCTGCGTGATGAACTGCGCGTCGCGACGGCCGCTGTCCATGCCCGGCTGCACCTGCACGTCGGTCTGGCGGCTGTCGCTGCAAAGCGGATTGATGTTAGCGGCTACCGGCAATTGCTGCTGCGATTATACGGCTTCTACCTGCCGTTCGAAATTGCCGCCAGGCTGGCGCCGCTGCGTAGCGGTTGGCTGGCGGATGACCTGACGGCGTTGACGACGCCCGGGTATCGCCTTGCGACCGCCGCCCTATGCGCCACCCTGCCCCGCCTCGACAGTCCACAGGCGGTGCTCGGCGCGATGTATGTCGTCGAGGGATCGGCGCTCGGCGGTCGCGGGTTAGCACGCCAGCTGAACTGCATTCTCGGCGATGCAACACTGTCGGGGCGACGCTTTTTCGCCAGCGACGGAGCGGACACCGGCCGCGCTTGGCGCGCCTTTGTCGATCGACTCGACCGGGTGGCCGATCAGGACAGGACGATCGTAATCGACGCGGCGATCGCAACCTTTTGCTGCTTCGAAACCTGGATGGACGATTGGGAGGCCGTAGGGAATGCATGAGATCGACCTGGCAAGGGCGCCCGCCAACCTGACGGATTGCGACCGCGAACCCATCCATATGCCCGGCGCGATCCTGCCGCACGGCGCGATGCTGGTCATCGATTGCGCGGCAATGACGGTTTTGCAGGTTGCCGGCGACACCGAGGGGTTGCTCGATCGAGCCCAGCAAGATCTGCTTGGCCAGAGCATCGACGAGATCTTCACCCCGGCGCCGGCGGGCCGGTTACGGCAGTTGTGCGCCGACAGCAACATCACCAAGCCAAGGCATCTGCTCGATCCGCTACTGCGCGTCGTCGCCGATCGGCCGATCGATGCCAGTGTTCACCGCATTGGCGACTTGTTGGTCATTGAATTCGAGGCTGCCGAAAGCGGCGACCCTTATGCCAGCGACCCGCTTTCCGCCGTGCAGGAAATGGTGGAAGGTTTCGCTGCGTCGCCATCCATTGCCGATCTGTGCCAGAAGGCCGCCGACAGGGTGCGCCGCATCGCGGGCTATGATCGGGTCATGGTCTATCGCTTCATGGCCGATGCGTCCGGCTGGGTGATTGCCGAAGCGCGCAATGCCGATATGCTGGCCTTCCTCGATTTGCGTTATCCGGCGACCGACATCCCGCAGCAGGCGCGGACGCTTTACCTGCAGAACTGGCTGCGGCTGATCACCCAGGTCGATTACAACCCAGCGCCGCTGCAGCCGCAGCGCAATCCGAAAACCGGCAAGCCGCTCGACATGAGCCAGGCAGTGCTGCGCGACGTCTCGCCGATCCACCGCCAATATCTGCGCAACATGGGAATCGACGCTTCCATGTCGATCTCGATTATCGTCGAAGGCCGATTGTGGGGGCTGATCGCCTGCCACCATAACAGCCAGCGCCAGTTGCCGCGCCATCTGCGCGCCGTGTGCGAATTGTTCGGGGCGATGTTTTCGCTGCAACTCGAAGCATCGGAACGCAGCGAAATGTTCGGGGCCCGGCTGGAAAGCCGCAAGGTGTTGCAGCAACTGATGCTCAACCTGTCCGGCGTCGAGAATTATGCGCTGGGGCTTACCCAGCAATCGCCCGACCTGCTCGATTATATCCAGGGGGGGACAATCGGCCCGGATGGCGAACGGAGCGGCGGCGTTGCCGTGTGCGTCGATGGCGAGATAACCTTTCTGGGCAAAACGCCGACGCGCGACCAGATCGCCGCGCTGACCGCATGGTTGACGACCTATATGGCCGAATTCGACGGCATTCTGGCGACCGATCGTTTGGGGGAGATCTGGGAACCGGCGCAGGCATTCGCCGCTGTCGCCTCGGGCCTGCTGGTGATTTCGGTATCGCGTGAACCGTCGGACTTCATCCTGTGGTTCCGCCCGGAACTGGTTGAAACGACTTTCTGGGGCGGCAACCCGGACAAGAACGCGTCGATCGGCGTTGACGGGTTGACGCTCAGCCCCAGAAAATCCTTTGCGGCGTGGCGGCAGACCGTGCGCGGGCGGGCGATGCCCTGGACGGCGCCCGAAACCGATGCGGCCTTTGATTTGCGCGTGTCATTGCTGGAAGTCGTGCTGCGCCGGATCAAGGCGGCAGCAGCCGCGCGCGACCGCGCCCATGAACGCGACAAGCTGTTGATGGCCGAGCTTGACCACCGCGTGAAGAACACGCTCGCCAATATCCAGACGCTGGTCAACCAGGCCAGCCGCAGCGCCAACACGTTGACGGGTTTTGTCGAAGGGCTCGATGGCCGAATCCAGTCGATGGCCAAGGCGCACAGCCTGTTGACCCAAGCCCGCTGGGAAGGCGTGTCGATCGAAGGCCTTTTGCGTGAGGAACTGGAACCCTATTGCGAGCGCGGTGTTGGTGTCGCGTTCAGTGGCACCGAAATAATTCTGACGCCGAAATCGGCGCTGGCGCTGTCGCTGGTAATCCATGAACTGGCGACTAATGCTGCCAAATTCGGAGCCTTTTCGGTGGTTAACGGCGAAATCACTGTTGATTGGCGGCTGCGCGCCGATGGCGGCGTTGCGTTGGTCTGGATGGAACGCGGCGGACCATTGGTGACGGCGCCGAGCCGGCGCGGTTTCGGATCGAGCCTGATCGAGCGAGCGCTGACGTTGGAAACCGGCGGCGAAGCAATTGTCCGTTATGAACCGACCGGCGTTATCTGCGATATCGGCTTGCCACCCTTTTCGGTTGTCGAGGCGAGTTACCGGCCGGCACTCGTCGTGTTGAAGCCGGCTGAACCGATTGAAACGCCTGCCCCGCTGCCGGTGCGACCGCGCATTCTGGTCGTCGAGGATTCGATATTCGTCGTCATGGCGCTTGAGGGCATGTGCGAGGACTTGGGCTGGGATATGATCGGCCCGGCAACCCGCCTCGAAGATGGCTTGCGGATGGCACGCGACGAGGCTGTCGATATCGCTCTGCTCGATATAAATCTCAATGGCGAAATGTCATGGGGCATTGCGACCTTGCTGGCGGCGCGCGGCATCCCCTTTGCCTTTGGCTCGGGCTACGATGCCGCCAGCATCCTGCCGCCAGAATTTGTCGGTACCCCGATTTTCAGCAAGCCGTTCCGCATGACCGAGGTTGAGCGGCGGATGCGGAAATTGCTAACGCAAGATCGCGCCGCTTGAGGAAGCCGGGAACCGGTAGACTGCATCTTTTTAAACTTGTTGCTAAAAATGCGGAAGGGATCCCGCGTGTGACAATGATCTACAGGGCCGTAAACCTGCTACTCGACGGCGTCTCTCGAGCATATGCGCGAATGTCAGCTCTTGTCAGAAACGGACGCTCAGCGACCCCGGAAGGGATGGCGGGTTAGTCCCAGAACCGGTTGTTCGAGTGACGTAAGGCAACAAATTGCAAGCATCTGTAATCGCTGTCCTACACGGTCATTTTGTGCCAGAAAGAACCTGGATTATGCTCTTTGACATTGTCGATGGATGGAAAATCGCGTGAGGCTACGCTGCGCCGGTACGTGGATTTCGGCAGCCGTCGGGCTTAAGCCGCGCAGCTCGCGAAACTCGGAGATTTCGTGACTTTCGTGAACTTTAGGCGTTGGCCGGCAGCGTTACGCTTGTCGCACAAAAACCACGTTCGGCGTGACTTTCGTGACTTTGTTAACGCAACCGCCAAGGGCGGCGCGCCCGATCCGCTGCAGACTTACCGTGCCCAATGCTCGGCATTATCGATCATGCCCATTTCGGCCTTCATCTTGGCGCTGGCGCGGATGCGGCCGCGGCCATCGGCCTCCAGCTGCGCCTTGAGCTTGCGGATCGGCGGCGCCCAGATGAAGCCGAAGCTGACCGTGCCATGCTTGGTTTCGACGACATGGTGGAGGCGATGCGCCTGGACGACGCGCTTCATATAGCCCCATTGCGGGTTCCAACGGTGCTTGACGCGGCGATGGACAAGCACATCGTGGAGGCTGAAATAGATGGCGCCATACATGGTGATGCCGGCGCCGATCGCGGTGATCATGTGCAGGCCGTAATGCGTGCCGATGAGCAGCAGGAGCATGGACGGGATCGCACCCGCGACGCCGAACCAGTCGTTGCGCTCGAAGGCGCCGATGCGCGGTTCATGGTGCGATTTGTGCAGGCTCCACAGGAAACCGTGCATGACATATTTGTGGGAGACGATCGCCACGATCTCCATGATCGCCACGACGAGCAAGGCAATGCCGATACCCTGCCACCAGGTGACATCGGTGAGCACCGGGTAGCGGCTGGACAGGCTGGCGAGGGTGTCGAACATGGCTTAAGTCTATAGTCACCCCGATGCGTTTACGCACTAGTGGTGTTGCCGCACCTGACTCGAAGGGTTTTCCGAATGCGCTCGATTGTCGTTGTCCTTGCCCTGCTCCTGCTCGCCGGCTGCGCAACCCCGTCGCAGCGCATCGCCACCGCCTTGGTCGATCGCGGTGTGCCGCCACCCCAGGCGCGCTGCATGGGCGAAAGGCTTGGTGACCGGCTCAGCATCGCGCAACTGAAACGCCTCGACGACATCAGCAGATTGAACGGCGGCCGGCTCGACCGGATGAGCATCCCGCAAATCGCCAGCGCGCTCAGCGACACGCGCGATCCGGGCCTGGTCGCCGAAGTCATCCGCGCCGGGGTGGGATGCCTGATCTAGCGACCCGCCGGCCGCTTCCCGAAATTCGCTTTTTTCTTCATCTTTTCAAAGCGCGTCGTTCGCGTTCCCGGCGCACCGCCCATGCTGCGGCCTTTGACCGGCGCGACCCGATCGGCATCGGGAATGCCGAGTTCGTCCATCTCCAGCTTGCGAATCTGGTCGCGGATGGCCGCGGCGGTTTCGAATTCCAGGTCCGATGCGGCGCGCTTCATCTGTTCTTCCAGGTCGGCGATATAGGCCTTGAGATTGTGCCCGACCATGTGCGGCGTTTCGGCATCGCCGGTATCGACCACCAGCCCGTCGCGCTGGGAAACATCGGCGAGCAGATCGGAAATGTCGCGCTTGATCGTCGCCGGCGTGATGCCATGTTCGATGTTGTAAAGTTCCTGCCGCGTCCGCCGCCGATCGGTTTCGCGGATAGCGCGTTCCATGCTGCCCGTCACCCGGTCGGCATAAAGGATGACCCGGCCATCGACATTGCGCGCCGCGCGCCCGATCGTCTGGATCAGCGAGGTTTCCGACCGCAAAAAGCCTTCCTTGTCGGCATCGAGGATCGCCACCAGGCCGCATTCGGGAATATCGAGCCCTTCACGCAGCAGGTTGATGCCGACCAGTACGTCATAAACTCCAAGTCGCAGGTCGCGAATCAGCTCGATACGTTCCAGCGTTTCGACATCGGAGTGCATGTAGCGCACCCTCAGACCCGCTTCGTGAAGGAACTCGGTCAGATCCTCGGCCATCCGCTTGGTCAGCGTCGTCACCAGCGTGCGGTAGCCCGCCGCTGCAACCTTCTTCGCCTCGGCGATCAGATCTTCGACCTGGTCCTCTACCGGCTTGATCTCGATCGGCGGATCGACCAGCCCCGTTGGCCGGATCACCTGTTCGACGAACACCCCGCCGGTCTTGTCCATCTCCCACGGCCCCGGCGTCGCCGAAACGAACACCGTCTGGGGGCGCATCGCCTCCCATTCGGCAAAGCGCAGCGGGCGGTTGTCGATGCAGCTCGGCAACCGGAACCCATATTCGGCAAGAGTCAGCTTGCGGCGGTGATCGCCCTTCGCCATCGCGCCGATCTGGCCGATGGTGACATGACTTTCATCTATGAAAAGCATCGCGTTTTCAGGTAGATATTCGAACAGCGTCGGCGGTGGTTCGCCGGGCAGGCGGCCGGTGAGGAAGCGGCTGTAATTCTCGATCCCGGCGCAGCTTCCGGTTGCCGCGATCATTTCGAGATCGAAATTCGTCCGCTGTTCAAGCCGTTGCGCCTCGAGCAATTTCCCTTCGGCATTCAACTCCTTCAACCGTTCGGTCATTTCGAACCGGATCGCTTCGCTTGCCTGTTTCAGCGTCGGGCCCGGGGTCACATAGTGCGAATTGGCATAGACCTTTACATATTCGAGCTTGGCAACGCCCTTGCCGGTAAGCGGGTCGAATTCGCTGATTTCCTCGATTTCGTCGCCGAAAAAACTGATCCGCCAAGCGCTGTCTTCATAGTGCGACGGAAAAATCTCCAGATTATCTCCCCGCACCCGGAAATTGCCGCGGGCAAAGCCGGCATCGTTGCGCTTGTACTGCAGCGCGACCAGCTTGCGGATAATCTCGCGGCTGTCGGCGGTTTCGCCCTTTTTCAGTGAAAACGTCATCGCCGAATAGGTTTCAACCGAACCGATGCCGTAAATGCACGAAACTGACGCGACGATGATCACATCGTCGCGTTCGAGCAGAGACCGGGTGGCAGAATGGCGCATCCGGTCGATGGCTTCGTTTACCGAGCTTTCCTTTTCGATATAGGTGTCGGAGCGCGGTACATAGGCTTCGGGCTGGTAATAATCATAGTAACTGACGAAATATTCGACGGCGTTGTTTGGAAAGAAACTCTTGAATTCGCCGTAAAGCTGCGCCGCCAGAATCTTGTTCGGCGCCAGAATGAGCGCCGGCCGCTGCACCGCCTCGATGACTTTGGCGACCGTGAAGGTCTTGCCCGATCCGGTGACGCCCAAAAGCACCTGGTCGCGTTCCCCGGCATTGGCTTGGGCCACCAGTTCGGCAATCGCGGTCGGCTGGTCACCGGCCGGCACGTATTCACTGGCCAGCACAAAGGCCTGCCCGCCTTCGGATTTTTCGGGGCGCGCCGGGCGGTGCGGCACGAAATTGCCATCGGTATCGGGTTCGGCAAGGCTTGTGCGAATCTGGATGGCCATGGCCGCAATATGGCGATCGTTTGCCTTTTGTTCCAGAGCCGATTTGTTTTTCGCCTCTACAGACCGGGCCCAAACCAGTTTTTTGACTGAAACATAAATTATTTGTAAATTACGGTTGTAGTTAATAAAAACTTAAGATAGTAATCCCCAGTGTAGCAGTCGTGCTGCCATTTAGGGGGTGCCTTGATGTTTCGTTCCACAATCCGGTTGGCCTTTTTGGCCGCAATTGCCACGGGCAGCGTCGCTGCCAATGCCGCTGTCACCACCATCGATTTTGCCAACGTCAGGGGCGAATGGTTCGACATCGCGCTGATCGGCGGCCCTGCGCTTGGTTTCACTGGCAACAATACCGCCAACGCTTCGGTGCGCTGGGGCGCTGCGACCGACGCGGGTCGCTCGGGTTATGATTTCGAGGCGGTCGGCATTCCACAGTTGAGCGTTTCACCGCCCGCCGGCAGCGCCGTCACGCAGATTGCCCGATTCCGCCACGTCAACCAACCGATCAGTTCCGGCACATCGATCACCGGCGCCAAGTTGCGCTTCACCACCGACATCATCGTCAATGGCAGCTTCCTCGACACCGTAAGCTTCATCTATAATTTCGATCACAACGAAACCCCCAACGCTGCAAACCCTTGCGCTTTTGGTCCTGCCGGCCAGACCGGCGTCAATATCAACGGGTGCGCCGATCGGGTGCAGACCGATTTCAATAGCCAGTCGGGCTTCTTCACCATCGACGGCAGCAATTATACCCTTAATGTTGTGGGCTTTCTTGCCGGAAGCCCGGCAATGCCAACAACAAGCTTCCTGACCACGGAACGGGAGATCAACGATGCGTTCATTCTCGGCCGGGTCGTGCTTTTTACGGCCGCGGTGCCTGAACCTGCGAACTGGGCGATGATGATCGCCGGCTTTGGCCTTGTCGGCGCCTCGCTGCGCCGCCGCCGGGCGCCCGTCGCCGCCTGATTTTCGGCCGGGCGCTACGGCGCCTGAGGCAGATCGGAATTATCCCCACCGGTGGCGCACACCGGTGGGGTTTTCATGTCCCGGCTGTCAGCGCCGCGCCATGCGGCGGATTGCCTTGATGGCACCAAAAAGGTGCGCGGCAACCAGGATGAAGAAGAGCACGGGCAGCGCTTGTTGGTGAAGGCGCGTCGCGAACGGATGGGCAGGCAAGCTGGGCAGCGACAATCCCAGCACGTGAATCGGAGCGTCGGCCATGGCGAGGCCGGTGACGCAGGTCGCGGTGATGAGCGCATAGAGCAGGAAATGTGCGGCTTGGACCTGGCCGGGGTTGGGCGGCGCCGGCCGCACCAGCCGTTCGAACATGCGCGCAAAGGTCAGCAGGAAAATCGCGCCGCCGATTGCCATATGGGTGGTGAGAAAATCGGCGCGCACCGGATCGTCGGCGGCGAGCACGGCGATGAATTGCCCCATGGTGAAGGCAGCGATGATCAGCGTTGCGCTTGCCCAGTGCAGCCCGCGGGTGAGATGGCCATAGGCGGCACCCGTGCTGCGCAGCGGCACAGCGTTTGGCGGCACAGCGTTTGTGGTGCTCCTTGGCAGCACAGCGTTTGTGGTGCTGCGGAACTGGCGCGGGATGGTCCAGAGCAGCAGCAGCGCGCCCAGCGTGATCAGCACGGCTTCGCCGTTGAGCAACCACGGCAAAAAGCTGCCTTTTGGCGCCCGGGCGAAGGTGCCATCGAGATCGGCGAGCACGATCGACCAGGCCATGAAGCCCAGCGCTACCGCCGCGACCAGTACACCCAACGCCCGCACGGCGGCAAAGCGGTTGTTGATGGTGATGGCCAGCACCAGCGCCAGCCCGAGATAAAAGCTTGTCATGGCCGCCTATGCAGCCGACAGCGGCGCAATTGGCAAGAGGGTGCGGCCCCGGGAGCAGCAGATCATGGGTGAGAAATTCGAACGCCACAAACAGGCGTGGACAAGCGACGAGATTCAAAAGCTCCATACGTTGGCCAAAAAAGGCATGCCGCTGCGCGCCATCGCCAAGGCGCTAACTCGCAGCGAGGAATCAGTGAAGGCGCGAGCGAAGGCAGACAGCCTTGGGATTGCGAGTTTGCGGTAGATAAACGACAAAGCTTTGCGGTTTGCGTAGTTTTTTTGCTGAATTGTCGTTTGCTCTTGCCGGCTTTGCTGTTAGCTTTGGCCAACCGTAAAACGGCGATGGGGAGATGCAGATGAAGCGGTTGCGCTGGATCGGGGCTGCGATGCTCGCGTTGCAGATTGCGGCGCCTGTTGTTGCGCAAGCGCCGGCACCCGCTGATCCGCTGGCCCGCTTTGGCCGCCAAGCGCCGGCCGGGGCACCCAATATCGTCATCGTGCTGCTCGATGATGTCGGCTTTGGCGCTACATCAAGCTTTGGCGGGCCGGTGCCGACGCCGGCACTCGATGCGCTGGCGAAAACGGGCTTGCGCTATAATCGCTTCCACACCACCGCTATCTGTTCGCCGACGCGGGCGTCGCTGCTGACCGGGCGCAACCCGCATGCCACCGGCATTGGCGCTGTCATGAACTCGGTCGATGATCGGCCGGGGCATAGCGGTTTCCATGCCAAGGATACCGCGAGCATCGGCGTCGTGCTGCGCCAGAATGGTTACAGCACCGCCGCCT
The DNA here is from genome assembly GCA_038246995.1 of Sphingomonadales bacterium. GTDB lineage: Bacteria > Pseudomonadota > Alphaproteobacteria > Sphingomonadales > Sphingomonadaceae > Sandarakinorhabdus. The sequence goes on along the minus strand of JBBRVH010000020.1, from coordinate 3,394 downwards.
TTGGCAAATGGCACCAGACGCCCGATTGGGAAGTCTCGCCGATCGGGCCGTTCGATCGCTGGCCGACGGGGGAGGGGTTCGATACTTTCTATGGCTTTCAGGGCGGGGAGACCGACCAGTTCGACCCCAGCCTGTTCGAAGGCACCACCCCTGTCATGCGGCCGCCGGGCGCCGGCTATCACCTGACCGAGGATCTGGCGGCGCGGGCATCGGCCTGGCTGCGCACCCAGCATGAATTGACCCCCGACAAACCCGCCTTGCTGTATTTTTCCACCGGCGGCGCCCATGCGCCGTTGCAGGCGCCGCGCGACTGGATCGAGCGCTTCAAGGGGCAGTTCGATGGCGGCTGGGATGCGATGCGGGTGGCGACGTTGAAGCGCCAGAAGGCGATGGGCATCGTGCCGGCGAATACCGACCTGACCGCGCGCGATGCGCAATTGCCGGCGTGGGATACGCTGACCGCCGATCAGAAGCGCCTCGCGGCGCGGCAGATGGAGGTGTATGCCGCTTTCCTTGCGCATACCGATGCGCAGGTCGGCAAGTTGATCGCGACGTTGAAGGCCAATGGCCAGTTCGACAACACGCTGATCTTCTATATCGCCGGCGATAATGGCGGCAGCGGCGAAGGCGGATTGCAGGGCAGCGGCAGTTACATGGGCGCCATCCAGGGCTTGCCCGAAACCGATGCGATCCGGATGGCGGGGCTGGAAGCGATGGGCGGGCCGGGGACGTATCCGCATTTTTCCGCCGGCTGGGCCTGGGCGCTGGGCGCGCCGATGCCGTGGATGAAGACGGTGGCGTCGCATCTGGGCGCGACGCGCAACGGCATGGTGGTAAGCTGGCCCAAGGGGATCAGCGCGGCGCCGGGGCTGCGGACGCAGTTCGGCCATGTCAACGATATCGTGCCGACGATCTTGGAGGCAGCTCAGATCGCGGCGCCCGAGGTCGTCGACGGAATCAGGCAAAAGCCGATCAACGGGACGAGCCTTGTCTACAGCTTCAACGATGCCCGGGCGCCCGAGCGGCATGTGACGCAATATTTCGAAGTGTTCGGGCATCGGGCGATCTATCACCAGGGCTGGATGGCATCGGCGTTTCACACGCGGCTGCCGTGGAAGGTGTTTTCGCTCGAACAGAAAAACTTCGATGCCGACAAATGGGAGCTTTATGACCTGCGGAAGGATTTTTCGCAGGCGCATGATCTGGCGGTGAAGGAACCGGCGCGGCTGGCCGAAATGAAGGCGCTGTTCATGGCGGAAGCGGCGGCCAATAATGTGCTGCCGCTGACCAATATCATCGTTTCGACGGGGCGCGGGCTGCCATCGATTCCGGGCAAGCGCACGGTGATGCGCTTTGGCCCGGGGACGACGGGGATTCCGGAATCGTCGCTGCCCAAAACCTATAATCGCTCGTTCAGCGTGACGGCGACGCTCGATACGGCGGCGGGCGCGCAAGGCGTCGTGGCGGCGCTGGGGGGTAGCAGCGCCGGCTGGTCGTTGTGGCTGGAGGGCGGGGTGCCGGTGCTCAGCTATCGGCTGTTCAACATCCAGACGGTGACGTTGCGCGGGGCCGCGCCGTTGGCGCCCGGCGCGCACACGCTGCGCTTCGATTTCGATTATGACGGTAGGGGCTTTGGCAAGGGCGGTACCGTGCGCTTCAGCGTCGATGGCACCGCCGTCGACAGCGACCATATCCCCGCCAGCCCGCCGGGGTTGTACACGATCGACGAAAGTTTCGATGTGGGGCGCGATCGCGGCTCGCCAGTGGCGGATTATCCCGCGGCGGGGGGCTTCGGATTCACCGGCGGCACGATCGGCGAGGTCGTGATCGAGGCGCGCTAGCGGCAGACCTGGCCGCCGCGCATGCCGCGCGCGGCGTGATCGAGATGCAGATGATCGGCATGGGCGGCGTTGTAATCGGGCGACAGGACGGTGGCGAAAACCCCGCAGGCGCCATCGCGCACGTCGCGCAGGAACGCCGCTTTCGGGGACGGCCCGGCCCAATCGCCGAGCACGCGCACGCGCCGGCCATCGGCGAGGCGGAAGCCGGCGATATCGATGGCATCGGCAGTGGCGTGCTCGCTCATGTTGGCGCTGCCGGCGATGCGGCGGCAGTTGAAGCTGCCGACATGGTCGATGCGCGTGACGGCGGTGCCGAAATGGCGCAGCGCGGCGGGGCGGACGATCTCGCGTTCCCAGACGAGCAGCGCGGCGGCAACCGGGCAGGCGACCGCGGGTGCATCAGGGCCGAAGCGCGCGCCGGGGCCGGGTTGCAGGCGCACGCCATCGGCATAGCCACACCGTGGCCCGGTTATCGGCGGGAGGGTGGTGAAAGCGGCGCCGGCGTAGCGCAGCAGGCGCCGGCAGGCGGGGGCGTTCTCGGTCAGGCGCGTGATCTTGGCGGCCGTGAACGGCCCGATCGGTGCGGCGAGCGACAGCGGCGTCCAGGGCAGGCGTTCGGGATGGCGGCGCTGCATGTCGCGCAGGGTGATGAAGGCGACGAGCGCCAGGGCAAGCAGCAGCAGCGCTTTGGTCAATCGGGCAATGGCCATTGGAGCGACAACGCCGCGCGCCTTCATTCGATGCCGATGATTTCCACCTGCTGCCCCGCCAGCGTCACCATGTCGCCGATGGTCTTGCCGACCATCGCGCGCGCCAGTGGTGAGACATGGCTGACGCTGCCGTTTGCCGGATCGGCTTCGTCGTCGCCGACGATCGCATAGGATTGCCGGCGGCCATCATCGCGTTCGAAGCTGACGCGGCTGCCGAAGCGCACGCTGCCATCGGCCGCGCGGGTTTCCACCAGTTGCGCGCTGGCGCGGCGGGCGGACCAATAGCGCAAATCACGCGTGGCGCGGGCCATGGCGCTGCGATCGGCGCTGATTTCGCCTGCGCTGCGGGCGGCATCATAGGCGGCACGGGCGAGCCCGAGTTCGGCCTCGATCTGCGCGAGGCCAGCCGGCGTGACGAGGTTGGCGTGCGCCGGGATCGGCCGGTCGGGCAGATCGGCAGCAACGGCTTCGGCGTCGGATTCCTTGGTGAAGGCTACACTCATGCGCATGATATGGTGCCCGGCGGGTGCTTGCGCAATTGCTGGCCGTCAGGCGGTTAGTCGACGGGCGGGTGCGGCGGCTGCTTGGCCGGGGTATAATGTGGGTGCAGCCAAAGGGAGAAAAGCGATGCGGTGGATGGTGCTGGCGGCGTGTCTGGCGGTTGCAGGTCCGGTCGTTGCACAGACGCCGCAGCGCGATCTGGCGGCCCAAGCGGCGGCAATGCGCAAGATCGATGCGCTCGCCGGGCGCTGGCTGGGGCAGGGGGTGCGGCTCAACCTGGACGGGTCGTCCTATAATTTCACCCAGACGATGATCAACGAACCGCACGCCAATGGCCTGTTG
>JBBRVH010000019.1:0-40135 GCA_038246995.1 Sphingomonadales bacterium | reverse complement strand
CGGCGGGTGAGGGTGTTGCCCGACGCCGACGCGAGAAGACACCCTCACCCGGGCCGCGCTGCGCGCGCCTCTCCCCTCTCCCGCAGGCGGGAGAGGGGGCATGAGCGGGCCTATTCAGGCGCATTTCATCGCTGCCGGCAAATATCACGATATCGATTTCGCCCGGCTCGAAATATTGAAGCTCATGGCCGAACAGCCGCGCATCCGGGCGACGGTAGCGATGGATTATGCCAATACCGACCGGCTGGCGGCCTGCGATTTCCTGGTCACCTACACCTGCGATGTGATCCCGACGGCGGCCGAAGTCGCAGCGCTTGATGCGTTCCTCGCCCGCGGCGGGCGCTGGCTGGCGCTGCACGGCACCAATTCGATCCTGCGTTTTCTCGAATCGGGGCTGGTCGATGCCCCCGATGAAGCCCCCGAATTGATGGAAATGCTCGGCAGCCAGTTCGTCGCGCACCCGCCGATCGGCGCCTTTACGGTTGAGGTGGCGCCGGTCGATGATCCGCTGACGCGCGGCCTGACAAGTTTCGAAATCGTCGACGAGCTTTACCTGTCGCGCACCACCGCGCCCATCGAAACCCTGCTCTTCACCCGCTTCACCGGCGAGGCGACGGGTTTTGTCGACAAGGACTGGCACGACGCCGAAGTGCCGATTCTCTATCGCCGCAAACAGGGGCGCGGCGAAATTGTCTATTGCACGCTCGGCCATTGCCGGGGCCATTATGATGTCGCGGTGTTCACACCGTTCTGGCCGCATCCCGAACGCTGCGGCTGGAACTATCCCGTTTATTACGACCTGATGCGCCGCAGCCTCGCCTGGGCAGCGGGTACGCTGGAGTAACATCATGCACATCAGCTTCAGCGCCGCCGATCTCGCATTTCGCGATGACGTGCGCGCCTTTCTCGCCGCCGAACTGCCGCAACGGCTGCGCGACGGCATGAACGGCACGCCCTCGGTGTTCGTCGAACCCGAAATCGGGCTCGAATGGCAACGCATCCTGCATGCCAGGGGCTGGCTTGCCTATCAATGGCCGGTCGAACATGGCGGCACCGGCTGGACTCCGGTGCAGCGCTATATCTTCGAAAAGGAATGCGCGCTCGCCGATGCGCCGGCGCTGTCGGTGCTCGGGCTGAAACTCGTCGGCCCGGTGATCGCGCACTACGGCACCGCCGACCAGAAATCGCGCTATCTCGAACGCATCCTGACCGGCGAGGACCTATGGTGCCAGGGCTATTCCGAGCCCGGTTCCGGCAGCGATCTGGCCAGCCTGAAGACCCGCGCGGTGCGCGCCAATGACTCCGGGGCAGACAGATATATCGTCAACGGCAGCAAGATCTGGACGACGCATGCGCATTACGCCGACTGGATGTTCTGTCTTGCGCGCACCGACCCGGATGTGAAGCCCCAGGCCGGCATTTCCTTCCTGCTCATCGACATGCGCCAGCCCGGCATCACGGTGCGGCCGATCATCGGCATGGCCGGCGATCATGAAGTCAACCAGGTTTTCCTCGATGATGCCGTGGCGCTCGTCGCCGACCGCATCGGCGCCGAAGGACAGGGCTGGACGATCGCCAAGTTCCTGCTCGAAAACGAACGCGGCGGCAGTTGTGCAGCGCCGCGCCTGCTCGCCGATCTCGACCGGCTCGACCGGTTGGCGGCGCAGCAACCCGGCGGCCATAACGGCGCGCTTGGCCATGACGCGGATTTCGGCCGGCGGCTGGCGCGGCTGCGGCTCGAGGCCGAAGCGCTGGAAATGACCGAATTGCGCATTCTCGGCGAGCTGGCGCAGGGTCGCAAGCCCGGGGCGCAGACGTCGCTGATCAAGCTGGTGGCCTCCAGCTTGCGCCAGCATGTCGATGAGCTTGCGGTCGATGCCTTCGGTTACGACGGGCTGCAGCTCGCCACCGAACGCCCGCTTTACGGCAACGAAAGCCCCGAACCGATCGGCAGCAAGCCGGCACAGCTCGCCATGCCGACCTATCTCAACAGCCGCGCCTGGACGATTTTCGGCGGGTCGAACGAAGTCCAGAAGAATATCATCGCCAAAACCGTGCTCGGGCTCTGACCCGGCCCCCCGGCGTCATTCTTTCGAAACGTCTTTTCCGACAAAAAACCGGCCATTGCGGTTTGCATCCGGCCAAGGCTTTGCTACCGTATCTTCCGGAGACGTCGTCAGGGGTTGTGATGACAAGCTGGGGGGCAGGGCAAGTGGGGGCATTGCGGCGTTTTGCCGTCGTTGCCGTGCGACTGATCGCGTTGGTTTCGGCACTTGTCGTGGCACCGCAGGCTTTGGCCGCGCCCGCGCATGACAATGCCATTCACAACGGCGTCGCGACGTGCAGTGGCTCGACCTGCCATGGCCGGCAGGAAGCCACCGGGCCGCGCGTCCGCCAGAACGAACTGCTCACCTGGCAAAGCCCGTCGAGCCTGACCGGCAGCCATTCGCGCGCCTGGAGCGTGCTCAATGAACCCCGCGCCCGGGCCATCGGCGCCCGGCTCAAGATTCCCGATGTGTCGACCAGCGGCGAATGCATCGCCTGCCATGGTGACCCGGCGCCGCGTCGCGGGCCGCAGTTCCGCCAGGCCGATGGCGTCGGGTGCGAAGCCTGCCATGGCGGGTCGACCAACTGGCTCGCCTCGCACACCGCGGTTGCCGCGACGCATGAACAGAATGTCGCGCGCGGGCTGTGGGCGGTCGACAAGCCCGGCGTGCGCGCCAATGTCTGCCTTGATTGCCATTTCGGATCGGACAAGCCGGGCCAGTTCGTTACCCATCGCATCATGGCGGCGGGCCATCCGCGCGTGGCGTTCGAACTCGACCTGTTCACCTCGCTGCAATCGCACCATGACGAAGACAGTGACTATGCCAAACGCAAGGAAGTGGCCGGCGGCGTCAAGGTCTGGGCGGTCGGCCAGGCGCTGGCGGTGAAGCGCGCCTTGTCGCTGTATCCGGCGCGGTCGGCGGGCAGCTTTCCGGAATTCTATTTCTACGATTGCCGCTCGTGCCATCGCAGCTTCTCCGATGATCCGGCGGTGGCGATTTCGGCGCGCACCAATCCCGGCCGGCCGATCGCGCCGGGCACGGTGGTCTGGAACGATGAAAGCCTGATCATGCTCAATGCCGCGGCGCGGGTCGCGGCGCCGGGGCTGGCGAAACAACTGGCCATGCAGTCGCGTGACTTCCACGCCAGCTTTGCCGGCGATCGTGCGGGCACGATGAAGGCCGCCGCCGCGCTGGCGCGGACCAGCGACGCGCTCGCCGGCGCGTTCGAACGGGCAAGCTTCGACAAGGGGCAGACGTTCGCGATGCTCGATGCCGTGCTCGTCGGCAATGCCGCGAGCTATACCGATTACCAGGGCGGCGCCCAGGCGGTGATGGCTGCCGACACGCTGATTGCCGCGTTGATCAGCAGCCGCGCGGTCGATCGCGGCGCCGCGATCGCCATCCGTCCCGATCTCGATCGCGCCTATGCCGCGGCCCGCGACGCCAACCGCTGGCAACCTGCCGAATTCCGCGCTGCGCTGGCGGCGGTTTCGGCCAAGGTCCGGGGCCTCAAATGATGCGTGACCGGCAGCGCGGTACGGCGCTGCTTGCAGCCTTGGCGTTGACCCTTGCGGCCTGTGGCGGCGGTGGCGGTGCATCGGGCAGCGGCAGCGCCAGCCCGGTAAGCGGCACCAGCCCGGGCGGCGGCGCGTCGACGCCCGTCACGCCGGCCAGCGTCTATGCCAAGCCGGCGCTCGAAGCGTTGACCACCGCCGAGGTTGAAACGGTTATCGCGCGCGCCGCCGGCGAAGCCCAGGCGCGCAATCTGCCGGCCGTCATCGCGGTGGTCGATCGGGTCGGCAATGTGCTGGCGGTGTTCCGCATGAATGGCGCACGCGCGACAGCGCAAACCCGGCCGGGCACCAGCGGCAATATCGATGTCCAGGGTGTGCCCTTCCCGGCCGAACTCGGTGCCATCGCCAAGGCGATAACCGGCGCCTATCTGTCGTCGGGGGGCAATGCCTTTTCATCCCGCACCGCTTCCGAAATTGTCCAGCAGCATTTCCCGCCGTCGCGCACCACCGTCGGGCTTGAATCGGGGCCCTTGTTCGGGGTGCAGTTTTCGCAATTGCCCTGTTCCGATCTGAACACCCGCTTTGCCGGCCCCGGCGGCGCCTTTATCGGGCCCAAGCGCTCGCCGCTGGGTCTTGCGGCTGATCCGGGTGGCTTTCCGCTCTATAAAAATGGCGTGATGGTTGGCGGTGTCGGCGTGATGGCCGATGGCGATTATGGCTTTGATCCCGAAATCATCGATGTCGACAGCGATGATGAAGAATTCATTGCGCTGGCAGGAACGGTCGGTTTCGACGCGCCGGCGACGATCCGCGCCGAACGGGTGAGCGTCGATGGCACATTGCTGCGCTTTTCCGATGCATTGATCGAAGGGCTGAAATCGGTTCCCGCCAGCGCCCGCAGCTTTGCCAGCCTCAACGGCAGCGCCGGGACGCTGTTGCCGGTGCAGAACTACTTTGGCGGCAGCATCATCGCCGGCACGGCTTATGGCTCGGAAGCCAGCGGCCTGCGCCCCGCGACCCTTGCCGAATTCAACAATCCCGATGCCTATGTGTTGTCCGACGGCAATGGCAATAATCGCTTTCCGGTGCGCGCCGGCAGCGATGCCGCCGAAGTGGGCACAGCGCTCAGCCAGACCGAAGTGCGCGCCTTGCTGGAAGAAGCCTTCAAGATCATGAGCCGGGCGCGCGGGCAGATCCGCCAGCCGCTCGATTCGCGCGCGCAGGTGTCGATGACGGTCGTCGATACGCGCGGGGTGGCGCTGGGTCTTGTGCGCGGCCCCGATGCACCGATTTTCGGCAGCGACGTCTCGTTGCAGAAGGCGCGCACGGCGGCCTTCTTCTCGGGCCGTTTTGCCGCATCCGACCTTGCAGCGGTCAACACGGCCATCGGCGAGCCCGATGCCAATGTCCGCGATTTCGTCGCGCGGTCGAACGCGTTCATCGGGCCGGATTTCCTGACCGGCAAATTCGGGGTTTCGAATCGCGCTTTCGGCCTTGTCGCCCGGCCCTATTTTCCCGATGGCGAAGTCGCGCAATCGAACGGGCCGTTTTCGCGCCCGATCGCCAATTTCTCGCCCTTTTCGGTCGGGCTGCAATCGGCGCTGATCGTGCAGAATCTGGCGGCCGGGTTGGCCAACATCAATTTGCCGCGCTGCACCTTTTTGCCGAACCATCCGGGCGGCTCGAACCGGCTCGCCAATGGCATCCAGATTTTCCCCGGATCGGTGCCGATCTATCGCGGCGCCACCCTCGTCGGCGCGCTCGGCGTGTCGGGCGACGGGATCGACCAGGATGACATGACGGCTTTCCTTGGTGTCCATAATGCCGGGTTGCGGGTTGGCGGCATCGGTCTGCCGCCCGCCGCGATCCGCACCGACCAACTGCTCGTCAAGGCGAGCAACGGCGCTTCGGTGCGCCTGCGTTTCGTCAATTGCCCCTTTGCGCCCTTTGTCGATACGGCAGAACAAAATGTCTGCCAGGCGCTCTAGCTCGCTCCCCCTGGCAGCGTTGCTGCTGGCCAGCGCCGCGCCGGCGCAGGCCGGGCTGTTTTCGAAATATTTCGATTGCTACGGCAAGCTCGAGCCCGGCAAGGAACGGCTGAAGCCCGAGGAAGAAGGCAATGGCAGCGTCGATCCGGCGCTGGCGCCGGTCGAAGGGCGCCGCCGCCCGGGGCCGACGGGCCGCGACCTGCCGCCGGACATCGACCAGGTCAACCCGGGTGCCGTGGCGGCGCCGAAGCAGGGCGATTTCCCGCGCGATTTCGTGCCGATCCCCGATCGCTGGCGGCTCGTCGAAACGCTGGGGCTGACCAAATCACGCTGGTTCGACCCGTATAACCAGAGCACGCTGAAGGGCGATCGCCCGCTGTGCGGCACGGATGATAAATTCTTCCAGCTCGCCTTCATCAGCGACACGATCGTCGAACAGCGCAGCTTCCCGCAACCCGTCGGCGTGCAGACCACCGAACGCCCGGGCAATAACGATACCTTCGGCCGCCAGCATTCGACGGTCTTTGCGCAAACCTTCATCGTCGGCGCGGCGCTGACCAAGGGCTCGACCGCCTTCAAGCCGCCCGAATATGAACTGCGCACCGCGATCGCCTTCCAGGTCAACCATGTCGATGTTTCCGAACAGCGCATCCTGCAGGTCGAACCGTCGCGCGGCAGCATCCGCACCGATGTCTTTGTCGGGGTGCAGGAATTGTTTCTCGATTATCACCTGCGCAACACGTCGGACCGCTATGATTTCGATTCGGTGCGCATCGGCATCCAGCCTTTTTCCGGCGATTTCCGGGGCTTCCTGTTCCAGGACAACCAGCTCGGCATCCGTTTGTTCGGCGATCGCGACAATAATCGCTTCCAGTATAATCTCGCGGCCTTCTGGCGACTGGAAAAGGACACCAATTCGGGCCTGAACGACATCGTCCGCGATATCCGCCGGGATTGGGTGTTCATTGCCAACGTCTATCGCCAGGATTTCCCGGTGCCGGGCCTGACCTCGCAATTGAGCGTCACCTACAATCGCAACCGCGAAGGCGGCACGGCGACCCAGGTCGATACCAATGGCTTCCCGGTGCGCCCGGCGCTGATCGGCGATTTGCGGCCGCGCCATTATGATGTCGTCTATCTCGGTTATAACGCCGATGGCCGCATCGGCCGCGTGAACCTGACCGCCAGCGCCACCTATGCGCTGGGCTCCAGCAGCAACAGCATCTTCACGTCGCGTCCGGCGAAAATCCGCAGCTTTTTCCTCGCGGCCGAACCCTCGATCGATTTTGACTGGATCAGGGTGCGCGCCTCGGGTCTGTATGCCTCGGGCGACAGCAATCCCTATGATGATGTCGAACGCGGTTTCGATGCGATCGTCGAAAATCCGCAATTTGCCGGGTCCGACACCAGCTACTGGATCCGCCAGACGATACCCTTTGCCGGCGGTGGCCGCGCGATTGGCGTCAACGGCCGCAACGGCGTGCTGAACAGCCTGCGCTCGTCGAAGGACCAGGGCCAGTCCAACTTCAACAATCCGGGCACCGCGCTGCTCGGCATCGGCGCCGATTTCGATATCCTGCCCGAACTGCGCGTTTCGGCGAACGTCAACCATCTCTGGTTCGCCAGGACCGCGGTGCTCGAAGCGCTGCGTGTCGAAGGCAGCATCCCCAACAGCATCGGCACCGATATCTCGACCGCCGCGATCTACCGGCCCAAATTCAACCAGAACCTCGTCTTCCGGCTGTCGGGCGCGGTGTTCCAGCCAGCGTCCGGTTTCAAGGACCTGTTTACCAACAGCCCCCGCAACAGCCGCTATTACAGCGTGCTGTTCAACGCGATCCTGTCATACTGATGATCAAGATGAACGCCCTACGCCTCGCTTTTGTCGCCGCCCTGGTGACATTGTTTGCCGCCATCGCCCCGGCGTCGGAAGGCGAACACCCGGTAACGCGCGATTATCGCCTCGTCACCGCGCCGGCGGCGCCGCGCAACCAGTCGCAGGAAGCCGCTGATGCCAAAAGCGCCGGCTGCCTGACCTGCCATACCGCCAGCGACGAATGGACGATGCACGCCCCCAAATCGGTGACGCTCGGCTGTACCGATTGCCACGGCGGCAACACCAACGTACTGGCCAGCGCCGGCATGGAAAAAAGCGACCCCGCCGCTTATCGCAAGCTGAAAGCCGATGCGCATGTGCTGCCGCGCTACCCCGAAGCCTGGCATTACCCGACTGCAGAGCATCCCGACCGGCAGGGATCGGCCAATCCCAAGCGCAGCTACACGCTGCTCAACAAGGAATCGCCGGAGTTCGTGCGCTTCGTCAATCCGTCCGACTATCGCGTCGTGCGCGAAAGCTGCGGCGCCTGCCATTTGCCGGTGATCGAGGCAGCGGAACGCTCGATGATGGCGACAGGCGTCATGCTGCTCGGCGGCGCGTCCTATAATAACGGCATCGCGCCGTACAAGAATTACATTTTCGGCGAATCCTATGGCCGCGATGGCAAGGCCAAGCCGATCCTGTCGAATGAAGCACTGCACGAAGGTGGCCATGGTGAAGGCCATGGCGCGCTGAAGGAAGAACATGGTGGCGAACACGGCATCCCGAGCGAGCCGACCGCCTTGTTCTCACCCTCGCCAACGGCTTTCGGCACGCTCAGCGAAGCACAAAAGGCGCGCGGCATCCTGCCGTTCCTGGTGCCGCTGCCGGCGTGGCAGGTGCTGCAGCCGGGCGACATCTTCCGCGTGTTCGAACGCGGCGGCCGCAATATCAACCCGATTTTCCCCGAAATCGGCCTGCCCAATTCGCTGGGTGCCATCCAGCGGCTGGAAGAACCCGGCCGCCCCGATATCCGCCAGTCGAACCGCGGCCCCGGGACCGGCCTGCGCATCGCCGTGCCGGTGATCAACATCCACAAGACCCGGCTCAACGATCCGTTCACCTGGTTCATGGGCACCAATGACCAGCCGGGCGATTATCGCACGTCGGGCTGCGCCGCCTGCCATGTCGTCTATGCCAATGATCGCGACCCGGTGCACAGCAGCGTCTATGCCGGCGCCGGTCGCGATGGCGAAACGCAGACCGCCGATCCGACGATTCCGAAGAATGAACCGGGCCACCCGATCAAACATGAATTCACCCGCGCCGTGCCGTCGGCGCAGTGCATGAACTGCCACATGCACCAGCCCAACATGTTCATTAACAGCTATTATGGCTACACGATGTGGGACTATGAATCGGATGCGCCGCGCATGTGGCCCGGCCCCGATAACCAGACTCCCAAGCCCGAGGGCATGAGCGACGCGGATTACCAGCGGCTCTACAAGCAGCAGCGCTATCCCACCGCCGCCCAGGTGCGCGAAACCAACGATCGCAACCCCGAAGCCGCGGCACCGCGCGGCTTGTGGGAAGATGTCGATTTCATGCGCACCGTCAATGATCGCAACCCGGCGAACAAGGACACCCAGTTCGCCGATTATCACGGCCATGGCTGGAATTTCCGCGCCATCTACAAGCGCGATCGCGAAGGCAATCTGCTCGATGCCAAGGGCAATATGTCGACCTATGGTACCGATACCGACCATATCATCGCCAACGACGACCCCGAAAAATGGCGCAAGGCCGGCGCACCGCAATTCCCGCAGCCGACCCCCACCCCGGGCGGCGCGCAGGGCGGCAAGGGCGTCCACATGATGTCGATCCACGCCGAAGTCGGCATGCAATGCGCCGATTGCCATTTCGCCCAGGACGGCCATGGCAATGGCTTCATCCATGGCGAAGTCGCCAACGCCGTCGAAATCGGCTGCAAGGATTGCCACGGTACCGCCGATGCCTATCCGTCGTTGAAGACGTCCAATGTCGCCGCGGCGCCGGCGGGCAACGACCTGACGCGCATCCGCAACCCCGATGGCCGGCCGCGCTTCGAATGGCTGGTCCAGGACGGCCGGCGTGTGCTCATCCAGCGCTCCGCCAGCGATCCCAAGCTCGAATGGCGGATGCACCTGACCAAGGATTCGGTGACCCGTGGCCACCCCGATTTCAATGAAAAGGCCGCGCGGGCCAAGCTGATCAGCAAGACCGATTACACCAGCTTCGGCCCCGGCGTGGCCGTGAAGGACCGCGCGCACGGCGACGACAACATGGCGTGCTACACCTGCCATTTGTCGTGGACGACAAGCTGTGGTGGCTGCCATTTGCCGATCGAGGCGAACTGGAAAACCAACACCAACAAATATGAGGAACAGGAAACCCGCAACTACGCGACCTATAATCCCCAGGTAGCACGCGACGACATGTTCCAGCTCGGCCGCCACCAGACCACCAAGGGCGGTGTGATCGCACCGATCCGTTCGTCATCGGCGCTGATCCTGACCTCGACCAACATCAACCGCGAGCGTATCTACATCCAGCAGCCGCCGATTTCGGCGTCGGGTTTCTCGTCACAGGCCTTTGCACCGCACTTCCCGCACACGGTGCGCCGGGAAGAAACCAAGCAGTGCAGCGATTGTCACGTATCAAAGGCCAACGACAATAATGCGATCATGGCGCAGTTGCTGCTCAATGGCACCAATTTCATCAATTTCGTCGGTCTCAACACCTATATCGGGCTCGACGGCGGCATCGAGGCGGTGCGCGTCACCGAATTCGGCGAGCCTCAGGCGGTGTTCGGCTCCTATCTCCACAAATATGCCTATCCCGATTATTACCGCCAGCATGTCGAAAAGAACGGCCGCGAGCTGATCAACTGGGTGCGCGGCAAGATTTTCGACAAGAAGGCATCGGGCGAAACAGATTCGACCGAGGATATCCGGAACATTCATCAGGACGCCGGCGGCGCCGCGCGCTGCATCCAGCATCGCGGCGAATATCTGTTCGTCGCCGAAGGGCGGGGCGGCTTCCGCGCCTATGATATCGCCAACATCGGCAACAAGGGCGTTTCCGAAAAGATCGTGCGCGCACCCTTCTCGCCGCTCGGGCATGACACCCATATCGCGTCGAAGAACGCCACCTGCATGGCGCTGGCCACCACCCAGCCGATCGCGGTGCTGCGCAACGACAAGATGCAGAAGGAACAGGCGCAGCGCGCAAAGGGCGAAGTGCCCGCCGATCCGCTCGGCGGCATGAACCAGGAACAGGCGTTCCACCCGGTCTATCGCTACGCCTTCATCACCGATGCGGTGGAGGGGCTGATCGCCACCGATATCGACACGCTCGCCGATGGCGAACCGCGCAACAATTTCTTCAAGCGGCTGAAACTTGCCGATGGCAGCACGGCGTTCAACCCGGGCGGCGTGCTGACCGGGGCGCGCCACATCATCCTCGGCGGGCATTTCGCCTTTATCACCACGCCCAAGGCGCTGGTGGTGGTCGATCTCGATGATCCGACGAAACCGCGGGTGAGGGCGACCGTGGCGCTCGATGATCCGCGCGCCTCGGCGCTCCAGTTCCGCTATCTCTGGGTGACGACGGCACGCGGCCTCGAACTCCTCGATGTGACGAAACTCGACGCGCCGGTGCATGTGCCGCAGGCGCTGGTGCCGATGGCCAATGCCCAGAAGGTCTATCTGGCGCGCACCTATGCCTATGTCGCCGGCAAGGCCGAAGGGCTGTACATCGTCGACGTCAAGCAGCCCGAAATGCCCCGCGTCTACATGCGCTACACCGCCGACGGGAAGCTCAACGATGTCGAGGATGTCATCGTCGGCAGCACCAATGCGTCGGCCTTTGCCTATGTCGCCGATGGCCGCAACGGCATGAAGGTCATTCAGTTGATGTCCCCCGAAAGCCAGCCGAACTTCTATGGCTTCTCGCCGCCGCCCAAGCCCGAACTGATCGCCTTTGCCCGCACCAAGCAGCCGGCGCTGGCGGTATCGAAGGGGCTCGATCGCGACCGCGCCGTCGATGAATCGGGCAACCAGGTCGCCATTCTCGGCCGCCTCGGTGCCCGGCCGTTCAATCGCGCCGAAATGGAAAAGCTGTTCATCGGCGAAAATGGCAAGGTCTGGATGGTCGAGGATACGGTCAACATGGTGAACTGGTCGCCGCGGCGGTAAGGCGGCTCACCTCTCCCCTCGCGGGAGAGGTCGAGAGACGGCGCAGCCGGCCCGGGAGAGGGGGCTCGCTCGTTGCCACTGGCGCTACCCCTCTCCCGGCTCGGATGCGCCGAGTCCGACCTCTCCCGCCGAGGGGAGAGGTGAATGCGACCAAGCCCCGCGTTGACCGCGCCGGCCGCTGCGGCAAAGGCGAGGCATGACCAGCCTCATCCCCATCCTCGGTGACCAGCTTTCCGCCAGCCTTGCGGCGCTTGCTGCCACGCGCCCCGCCGACGCTGTCGTGCTGATGATGGAGGTCGGCGCCGAAGCCACCTATGTCGGCCACCACCAGAAAAAGATCGCCTTTCTGTTCAGCGCCATGCGCCACTTCGCCGTCGAACTGCGCGCCGCCGGCTGGACGGTCGATTATGTCACTCTCGACGATCCCGCCAACACGCAAGGCTTTGATGGCGAAATCGCCCGTGCCGCCACCCGCCATGCCGCCAGCGGGATCATCACCGTCGAAGCCGGCGAATGGCGCGTGCTGGCGATGCAACAGGGCTGGGGCGCGCTGACCGGCCTGCCGTGCCGCATCCTGGCCGACGATCGCTTCATCGACCGCCGTGCCGATTTTGCCGATTGGGCCAGCGGCCGTAAACGCTTCGTCATGGAGGATTATTACCGCCTGCTGCGCCGCCGCACCGGGGTGTTGATGGACGGCAGCCAGCCCGCCGGCGGCGTGTGGAACTTCGACAGCGAAAACCGCAAGCCGCCGAAAAAGGGCCTCGCCTATCCCCGGCCGCCGCACTTTGCCCCCGATGCGATCACGAACGATGTGCTGGCGCTTGTCGCGGCGCGCTTCGGCCAGCATTTCGGCGATCTGCTGCCCTTCGGTCATGCCGTGACACGCGAACAGGCGCTCGAATGCCTGGCCGACTTCGTGCAGAACCGCCTCGCGCAGTTCGGCGATTACCAGGATGCGATGGTTGCCGGGCAGGACCATATGTTCCACAGCCAGCTATCGCCGCTGATCAACGCCGGGCTGTTGTTGCCGCTGGAGGTCTGCCAGGCCGCCGAAGCTGCCTTCCGTGCCGGCACAGTGCCGATAAATGCCGCCGAAGGCTTTATCCGGCAAATCCTCGGCTGGCGCGAGTATGTCCGCGGCATCCACTGGATCGCCGGGCCGGATTATCCGCTGCGCAACCATCTGAACGCCACCCGCGACCTGCCGGGCTTTTACTGGACCGGCGATACCGACCTGCGCTGCCTGTCACAAAGCATCGGCGCCACCCGCCGCCACGCCCATGCCCATCATATCCAGCGGCTGATGGTGCTCGGCAATTTCGCCATGCTGATCGGCACCGATCCGCACCAGGTCCATGAATGGTTCCTGGCGGTGTATGACGATGCCTATGAATGGGTCGAAACCCCTAATGTCATCGGCATGAGCCAGTTCGCCGATGGTGGCCTGATGGGATCAAAGCCCTATGCCGCCGGCGGCGCCTATATCAACCGCATGTCCGATTATTGCAGCGGCTGCCGCTACAAGGTGAAGGAACGCACCGGGCCCGATGCCTGCCCGTTCAACAGCCTGTACTGGGATTTCCTCGCACGCCATCGCGACCTGCTGGGGCGCAATCACCGGCTGTTGCGCATGTACGACGGTTGGGATCGCTTTGCGCCGGCGGAACAGGAAGCGATCAAGGCGCAAGTGGCCGGGTTCCTGGCGCGCCTGCCGGGGAAAGCGCCGGGGTATTGAATTGCAACCGCCACCCCCGCGCAGGCGGGGGCCCATAGCCTGCGTCCGGCAGCAAGCGGGCACATGCCGGCGATGGGCCGCCGCCTGCGCGGGGGTGACGGGTGGCGTGTTAGCCGTGATGACAGCCGCCGCAGATACGCTACACACGCCGCAATGCCCGCGATCACCCGCCTTGCCCTGACCGATTTTCGTTCGCATGCCGCGCTGGCGCTTGTGGCGGCGCCGGGCGCCATCGTCATCACCGGTGAAAACGGTGCCGGCAAGACCAATATCCTCGATGCCATATCGCTGCTCGGCCCCGGGCGCGGCCTGCGCGGCGCGGCGCTGTCGGATGCGGCGCGCAGCAACGGCCCCGGCGGCTGGAGCGTGGCGGCAACGCTGGCCAGCGCTGGCGGCGATGTCGAGATCGGCACCGGCACCGCGGCGAGCGCCCCGGAACGCCGGCTGGTGCGGATCAACGGCGCCGCCAGCACTGCGGCGACCCTGGGCGATTGGCTGGCGCTGGTCTGGCTCACCCCCGCCATGGACCGGTTGTTTGCCGATACCCCGGCGGCGCGGCGGCGCTTTCTCGATCGGCTGGTGCTGGCGCTCCACCCCGGGCACGGCCGCGAAACGCTGCGCTACGATGCGGCGATGCGGGCGCGCACCCGGCTGCTGACCGGCGAAGCGCCGGCCGATCCGCACTGGCTGGCGGCGCTCGAAACCGCGATGGCCGACCATGGCGATGCGATCGGTGCGGCGCGTGCCGAAACCGTGGCAGCGCTGGCGCAGCGGTTGGCGGCGGCGCCCGAAGGTCCGTTTGCGCGGCCGCTGCTGGCGCTCGGCAGTGACGCTGTGCCCGATCTCGCCGGGATGCTGGCGCGCAATCGCGCCGCCGATGCCGCCGCCGGGCGCGCGCTGATCGGCCCGCACCGCGCCGACCTGCTCGTCACCCATGCCGCCAAGCGGGAGCCGGCGGCGCGTGGCTCCACCGGGGAACAAAAGGCATTGCTCATCGCGATCATCCTCGCCCATGCCGATCTGGTGGCGGACCGGATGGGGCGGCCGCCGCTGCTCCTGCTCGATGAAATCGCGGCGCATCTCGATGCCGATCGCCGGGCGGCGCTGTTCGCCCGGCTGGCCGCAACGGGGTCGCAGGTGTGGATGACCGGCACCGATGCGGCGCTGTTCAGCACGGTGGGGGAGGCGACGCGGCTGCGCGTGGCCGATGGGGTGGTGACGGCATGATCACCGCCCGGCGCATCGTGCTGACGATAGCCCTCACCACGCTGGCGATCATGCTGACGCTGGCGGGCCTTGGGGTGATCGGCCCCGACTGGGCCGTGTTCCGTCCCGCCACCTGTTTGGCGACGCACTGCTTTTGCGAAATGCCCCGCCACGGCGATCTGCTGCTGCAACCGGCGAACAGCTGGTCGTCGTTCGGCTTTGTCGGCGTCGGGGTCTGGATCATGTTTGGCGCCGGCACGCGTCCGGCGAGTGCCTTGTCCGGCATCGACGCCCTGTGGTTCGGGCTTACCGCGATGATCATCGGGCTGGGCAGTGTCGCGTTGCATGCCAGCCTGACGCTGTGGGGACAATTTGCCGATGTGCTCGGCATGTATCTGCTCGGCAGCTTCACCCTGGCCTGGGCGGTGATGCGCTGGCGCGGCCTGTCACGGGGCGGCGCCATCATGCTCTACACCCTGGTCGCGGGCAGCCTGGTGGCGGCGCTGTGGCTGTGGCCGGAAACCCGGCGCTGGTTGTTCGCCGTGCTGCTGCTTGTCGCCATCGCTGTCGAATGGTGGCTGGCGCGGCCGCGGCGTCCGGGGGTGCAAGCGCGCCTGCTGCTCGCCGGGCTGGCCGCCAATGCCATCGCCTTTGCCATCTGGATTGCCGACCAGACCCGCACGCTGTGCGCGCCCGACAGCCTGTGGCAGGGCCATGCCGCCTGGCATCTGCTCGGGGCGGTGGCGGTGGCGTGCAGCTATGGCTATTACCGCAGCGAAATCGCACGAAAGCCTCGCGCCGGCGCGGATGAGCGTCTATAACCTGTCACAAAGCCCGCGTGATATTCCGGCGCGGCGACAAGGAAGCCATTTTGTCAGACGAAACCAACCAGGCCCCCGCCGACTACGATGCCGATTCGATCAAGGTGCTGCGCGGGCTCGATGCCGTGCGCAAACGCCCCGGCATGTACATCGGCGATACCGATGACGGCTCGGGCCTGCATCACATGGTCTTTGAAGTTTCCGACAATGCCATCGACGAATCGCTCGCCGGCTATTGCGACCTGATCAACATCGTCCTCAACCCCGATGGTTCGGTTTCGGTCACCGACAATGGCCGCGGCATTCCGACCGGCATCCACACCGAAGAAGGTGTTTCGGCCGCCGAAGTCATCATGACCCAGTTGCACGCCGGGGGTAAGTTCGAAAACTCCGATGCCAATGCCTACAAGGTGTCGGGCGGGCTGCACGGCGTCGGCGTGTCGGTGGTCAACGCCCTGTCCGAATGGCTCGAACTGACGATCTGGCGCGATGGCCAGGAACATTGGATGCGCTTCCGCCATGGCGATGCCGAGGCACCGCTGAAGATTATCGGCCCGGCGCCGGCCACCGAAAACGGCACCAAGCGCGGCACCCGCGTCACCTTTCTGCCCAGCCCTGAAACCTTCAAGATCATCGAATTCGATTTCGCCAAGCTCGAACACCGTTTCCGCGAGCTGGCGTTTCTCAATTCGGGCGTCCGCCTGCACCTGACCGATGCCCGCCACGCCGAACAGCAGACGGTGGAGCTGTATTACGAAGGCGGTATCGCGGCGTTCGTCAAATATCTCGACAAGGCGAAAACCCCGCTGATCGCAGCGCCGGTCGCCATCCATGGCGAAAGCAACGACATCAGCATCGATGTCGCGCTCGAATGGAACGACAGCTATTACGAACAGGTGTTGTGCTTCACCAACAACATCCCGCAGCGCGATGGCGGCACCCACCTCGCAGCGTTTCGCGCCGCCTTGACCCGCACGCTCAACAATTATGCCGAATCGAGCGGCGTTCTCAAAAAGGAAAAGGTCACGCTGACCGGCGATGACATGCGCGAAGGGCTGACGGCGATCGTTTCGGTGAAACTGCCCGATCCGAAATTTTCGTCGCAGACCAAGGACAAGCTGGTGTCGTCGGAAGTGCGGCAGCCCCTCGAAGCGCTCATCGCCGATCGGCTGGCGATCTGGCTGGAGGAAAACCCCTCGCTCGCCCGCACCATCATGGCCAAGATCATCGATGCCGCCGCGGCGCGCGAAGCCGCCAAGAAAGCGCGTGACCTGACGCGCCGCAAGGGTGCGCTCGATATCGCCAGCCTGCCCGGAAAGCTGGCCGATTGCCAGGAACGCGACCCGGCGAAATCGGAACTGTTCCTGGTGGAAGGCGATTCCGCCGGCGGCAGCGCCAAGCAGGGCCGCAACCGGCAATTCCAGGCGATCCTGCCGTTGAAGGGCAAGATCCTCAACGTCGAGCGCGTCCGTTTCGATCGCATCCTGTCGAGCCGCGAAATCGGCACGATCATCCAGGCGCTCGGCACCGGCATCGGCCGCGACGAGTTCAAGATCGAAAAATTGCGCTACCACAAGATCGTCATCATGACCGATGCCGATGTCGATGGCGCGCATATCCGCACGCTGCTGCTGACCTTCTTCTACCGGCAATTTCCGGAGCTTATCCGCGCCGGCTACATCTACATCGCCCAGCCGCCGCTGTATAAAATGTCGCGCGGGCGTTCCGAAGTCTATCTGAAGGACGATATCGCGCTCGAGGAATATCTCATCGATGCCGGCCTGTCGGGGCAGGTGCTGATGACCGATGCCGGCCCGCGCACCGATAATGATCTGCGATCGGTGGTCGATCATGCCCGCAAATTGCGCGCGCTGATGGCCTATGTACCGCGCCGCTACCCCGCCCAGGTCATCGAGGCGCTGGCGCTCAACAACGCGCTGGCCCCGGGGCTTGCGGGTGCCGATGCGGTTGCCGCGGCCGACGCGACGGCGAAATGGCTGACCGCCGCCGATACCGAAAAAGCCAGCTGGACCGCCAGCCCGGCAGCCGAAGGCGGCTACATCCTGCGCCGCGACTGGCGTGGGGTCGCCGACCATCACATCATCGACGCGGGCTTCCTCGCCAGCCCCGAAGCACCGCGGCTGCACACGCTGGCGATGCAGGAAGCCACCAGCTATCGCGGCAATGCGACATTGGGCGACCGGCGCATCACCCGCCCGTCGGACCTGCTCACCGCCATCCTCGATGCCGGGCGCAAGGGGCTTTCGGTGCAGCGCTACAAGGGGCTCGGCGAAATGAACGCCGAACAACTGTGGGAAACCACGCTCGATCCGGTGGCGCGCACGCTGCTGCGCGTCGATGAGGGCGAAGCCGATACGGCCGATGCGATCTTCACCCGGTTGATGGGCGACATGGTCGAACCGCGGCGCGAATTCATCCAGGACAATGCGCTCAACGTCGCCAATCTGGACGTTTAGCAGGGACACCGCCATCAACAGGCGTGGCACCCCGGGTTGCTGCGCATTGTCACGACACTGCAGGCGCATGTTCGCGCCATCGCCCTGAAGATGGCCCGATGCCGATGCACAGCAACCGCCGTGATCGCCTGCCCGGCGCTGGAGCGCGCGCTGCCACGGCGTTGCTGCCGGGCAACACGCTTGCCGCCGGCATGGCAGCGGCGATGGCGACCGGCGAGATCGCGGCCCGTGGACTGCTCGACCGGGTCTGAGGCGAAAATGTCACACCGCGACACTTTGTCGTCAGATGGACAAAAATAATTCGGCAGGCCGCATCGGGCAGGTTTACGATTCAACAGGTCACCATATGGAGCCGGGGATGGTGCTGCCGACAGCGGCAATCATCCCGGTCCCGCCATCGATCTTAGTGTTGCCGCTTGCAGGCGGCTGTTGGGGGAAAAGACATGATTCGCACGCATCTGCTCACCGGAACCGCGCTCGGCCTTGCTGCCACGCTGGCGCTGATGCCCGGCACTGCCGCTGCCCAGACGGCGCCCACCGCCACGGCCGCTGCCGAAACCGATGGTGTCGAGGAAATCATCGTGACGGCGCGCTTGCGCAAGGAAAACATCCAGACGGTGCCAGTGTCGATCGTCGCCTACACCGAAAAGGAACTGGCCGCTCGCAACATCGCCAATTTCGCCGATCTCGGCAACAGCACGCCGGGTGTCGCCATCACCTCGATTGCCGGCGGCACGGTGCAGAGCATCTATCTGCGCGGCCTGGCGCCGGCCAACACCGCCAATGATCTCAACGTCGAAGCCAATGTCGGCGTGTTCATCGACGGCATCTACCAGACCAGCCGCAACACGCTCGATTTCATCTCGGTGCTCGATATCGGCCAGATCGAAATCGCCAAGGGGCCGCAATCGGCGCTGTATGGCCGCTCCACCTTTGCCGGCGCGCTCGCCATCGCCACCAAGCGCCCGGCGAAGCAGCTTGAAGGCAATATTTCCGGCACCGTCGGCATCAACGAGGATTATCGCCTGCGCGCCACCATCGCCGGGCCGATCACCGATTGGTTGTCGGTGCGCGTTGCCGGTGGCTATCTCAGCTATGATGGCTGGGGCGAAAACAGCGCCGCTCCCGACGACAATCTGGGCGGAACCGAAAAATACGCCGCCAGCGGCTCGATCGAATTTACCCCGACAAGCAATTTTACCGCCCGGCTGTCCGGTTTCTACACCCATTCGACGACCGAGATGTCCCCCGTCACGGTGATGCCGATCAGCCAGTATAATTGCGGCACCACCAGCACGGCGGCAGTCACGCTGGGCCGGCGGCAATTGTTCTGCGGTGATCTGACCGCGAGCAAGGTCAGCGACATCACGGCAACCGTTCCCGATACCATCGCCGAAACCCACCAGGTGTCGTTCGATGTCGATTGGGATGTCGGCTTTGCCCGCTTTGTCAGCATCACCGGCTGGACCGGCGCGACCAACCAGGCCTTCAATGATTTCGACGGCACCAGCAGCGGTGCGTTGCTCGGGGTGTGCGCGGGGGGCATTTCCTGCGTCGGCAACCCGGCCTATGGCCGCCTCGTTCGCACCAATTTCATCTCGACCAGCCGCGAGCGAGTCAACACCTTCAGCCAGGAATTCCGCCTGCAATCCAGGGATGGAAATGATTTCAGCTGGTTGGTGGGCGCGAATTATTTCAATTCGCAGGTCCCGCTCACGGCGGGCGGGGTCGGGGTCGATCGCGCCGGCCTTGCCGCCAATGAACGCTTTGTTTCCGTCACCCAGCTCGGCACGCCACTCGCAACCGGTGTCGGGGCTTATGAATTCACCGCCAATGCCTTCACCGTCGATGATTCGACGCGTAACCAGGTGTTCACCAGCTATTCGGATTCCTACACCAAAACCAAGTCGATCTTCGGGGCACTGGGCTATAAATTCGGCCCCGTGCGCGTCAATGCCGAGGGGCGGTACAATATCGATGTGAAGCGCGCCCAGGTGTTTTCGGTCAGCAATCCGCTGTCACAGCCCGGGATCAACCAGCCGATCCTCGAAGCAACCGATCCGGCGCCGGGCGTCTTCCCGGTTGCCGGGCCGGTGTTCGAACGCAAATTCACCAGCTTCACGCCGCGCTTCACGGTGGATTTCCAGGCCACCGACCAGGTCTTCCTCTATGCCTCGGCGGCCAAGGGCGTGCGGTCGGGCGGTTTCAACACCGCCAACGCCGTCAGCGCTGCTGGCATCCTCGCCAGCGAAGTCTCCTATGACGAAGAAAGCAACTGGACCTATGAAGCCGGCATCAAGAGCCGCTGGTTCGACAATCGGTTGACCTTCAACGCCGCGGTTTTCCACACCGACTGGAAGAATGCCCAGGTCTCGGGCTTTACCGAAAACCCCACCGCGGTGAACCCGTCACGCATCGTGCTCAACATCGGCGAGATCAAGGCCACCGGCTTCGAAGTCCAGTCCGACCTGCAATTGACCGACATGTTCAGCATCGGCGGCAGCCTGACCTGGTCCGACCCCAAGTTCGGCGCGGGCGTCTATGATGGCGGCACCGTCACGCAGTGCGTTGTCGGCACCGGCGCCGCTGCCACCGCGGCACAGGGTTGCCCGCCACCGATCGTCGTGACCACGGCCAGCGGCGCGGTGCGCGCGGTGCCCTCGCTCGAAGGCCTGCGCCCGCAGCGCAGCGTCAAGACGCAGTGGAACCTCCACGTCGCTGCGGCGATCCCGCTCAGCGGCGATTGGCAGATTACCGGCCGGGTCGATGTCAACCACACCGGCAGTGCCTTTTCCAACCTGATCAACACCATCAGCTTTGGCGAACGCACCCTCACCAATGCGCGCATCGGGGTCGACAATGGCAAGTTCAATATCGCCATCTGGGCGAACAATGTCTTTGATGTGACCTATGCCCAGAACTCGATCAACCAGCCGCGTCCCGGCATTCCCTTCGCCTTTGTCATCCCGGAAATCTATCTGGGCGAAGGCCGCCGTGCCGGCCTGACCGCGGGCTATCGCTTCTGATGCGCTGGCCCCGCGCGCCGATCAATCGGCGCGCGGGGCAAGGCCGCTGCGATGGCGCGCAACGCGCCCCAATACGGCATCGGCATCGCGGACATACCAGGCCGAAACCGTATCGAGCCCTTTCAGATTGCCCAGTTCGATCGCGCCGATGGCATCGCCGACATCGGTCAGCAACAGGCCGGCATCGACCGCCGTATCGTCGGACAGGATGATCGGCCAGGCATCGGCCGGGCATTGCCTGGTCGCGCTTTCCAGCCGTGCCGCCATGTTCACCGTGCTGCCGATCACCGTATATTGCAGCCGCAGGCGGGCGCCGATCTCGCCGGCAACGAGGAAACCGGTGTGGATGCCGACGCCGATGCTGATCGGCGGAAAGCCATCGGCCTCCAGCCCGCGGTTGAGCGGTTCGAGCGCGCGGATCATCTCGATGGCGCAGGCGATGGCGTCGGCGGAACCCGAATGGCCCTTGGTGACGCCAAAGACCAGCATCAGGCCATCGCCGATGAACTTGTCGATCATGCCGTTGTTGCGCACCGCGATATCGCACATCGCGTCGAAATAGCGGTTGAGCCAGGCGACGAGGTCGGTCGCCGGAAAGCGCCTGGAATTGCTGGTAAAATTGCGGATGTCGGTGAACATGACCGTGGCATGGTGACGCCCGTCGCGCGGTGCATCGGTTATCCGGTAGGGCAGGCGCCGCGAAATTTCCTCCTCCATCGTCCATAGCCGCCGGGCGAAGCGCACCGCGCTGCCGATCGACATCAGGATGGCGACACTCAGCAGCAGGATGCTCAGCCGGAACTCCAGGCTTTCTTTGGCAATGTCGTAAACGCGGGTCCACAGCGCTGCCGAGCCGGCTCGGCCGCCGTTGGCGACCTCGCGCGCCAACAGCTTGACGACCACGGCCCCGCCCAGCACCAGGCTGATCAGCCAGGGCGCAATCGACCACAGCACTGTCTGCTGCCATGGCTGCGGCTGGAAATTGCGCAGCGACGGTGCGCCCCCGCCGATCTGCCGGATGGTGCGATTCAACCAGATGCCCGGGAACAGCACCGGCAGGCTGTTTTCCAGCGTCCACCACAGCACATAATTCCCCAGGGGCAGCCCGGCGCCACCGGGATTCACCCGTTGCGTGATAAGCCAGCCGGCAATGCCGCCGGCAGTGCTCGGCAGCACGGCGACAAACAGCAGATAGCGGCCGGCATCGGCCCATGTCGGCAGCCCGGGGTCGGGACGCAGGAAGCGCAAAGCCACCACAACCAGCGTCGCCTGCAAGGCATCGACCGGCAGATAGGCCAGCGATGGCGACCCGCCGATGCCGAGCAGATTGGACACGATCGGGGAGAGCACGAACAGCGCAAAGCCCCACCATGGTCGCAGGGACGCCACCAGCGCCGATACCATGAACGCCGGCCAGAACGGGAAATGCGCGAACAGGACAGACCCGAGTGCCGCCAGGATGCTGTTCAGCGCCAGCAGCGCCACCATTAGCCCGATGGCATATTCGGTCGTGATCAGCGGGGCAGCGCTGGCAGGGGGTGGCGTCTTCAGCACCGGGCATCGCCGGTCGCGCGGGCATCACGCGCGACAAGGTGCCGGCAACCGGCCATCAGCACGTCGATTCCCCCGTCCACCCCGCACTGAATGTAGAAAGCTGTCCGGCGTCGGCAAGCTGGCACTATCCAGCGAAAAAACTGGTTTACCCAAACAATACACTTGGTATATCTACGCTTGTTCCAAAGAGGGAAAATCGATGCTCGAGCTTGCGCATGTCAGCCACGTCTATGCCAATGGTACCCGCGCGCTCGATGATGTCAGCCTGACGATCCCCACGGGGATGTTCGGGCTGCTCGGCCCGAACGGCGCCGGCAAATCGACGCTGATGCGCAACGTGGCGACGCTGCAGACGCCGACGGCCGGCACGATCCGGTTCGACGATATCGACATTATCGCCGATCCGGAAAAACTGCGCGCCACGCTCGGCTATCTGCCGCAGGATTTCGGCGTTTATCCGCGCGTTTCGGCTTACGACATGCTCGATCACATGTGCGTGCTGAAGGGCATTGCGTCGGCTGGCGAACGCAAGGCGACGGTGGAGACTTTGCTTGCCCAGACCAATTTGTGGGATGTGCGCAAGAAAGCCATTGCCGGCTTTTCGGGCGGGATGCGGCAG
The DNA here is from genome assembly GCA_038246995.1 of Sphingomonadales bacterium. Lineage (GTDB taxonomy): Bacteria > Pseudomonadota > Alphaproteobacteria > Sphingomonadales > Sphingomonadaceae > Sandarakinorhabdus. The sequence continues at coordinate 17,093 of JBBRVH010000019.1, read as the reverse complement.
CGCTTCGGCATTGCCCAGGCGCTGATCGGCAATCCGCGGCTGATCATCGTCGACGAACCGACCGCGGGGCTCGACCCCGAAGAACGCAATCGCTTCCTCAACCTGCTCGTCGAAATCGGCGAAAATGTCGTCATCATCCTGTCGACGCATATCGTCGAGGATGTGGCGGACCTGTGCCCGCGCATGGCGGTGCTGGCCGGCGGGCGCATCCAGTTGGAAGGCGCGCCGCACGATCTGATCGATCGCGCCCGCGGCAGCGTCTGGGCCAAAAGCATCGCGCGCGCTGAACTCGCCGAGGTCGCGGCGCGCCATGAAGTCATCGCGACGCGCCTCGTCGGCGGCCGCACCATCGTCCATGTCCTGTCGGATACCGACCCTGGCCCGGGCTTCACCGCGGTGTCGGGCGGGCTGGAGGATGTTTATTTCGCCACGCTCGCCACCATGCGCCGCGCCGCGCGGCAAGCGGCCTGAGGCCCGGCATGTTCGCCTCCATCGCTGCCTTCGAACTGCGCTATCAACTGCGCAACCCGGTGTTCTGGGTCGTTGCCATCCTGTTTTTCCTGATGACCTTCGGCGCCACGACGGTGGAGGAAATCCAGATCGGCAGCGGCGGCAACGTCCATGTCAATTCGCCGGCCGCGATCGCGCGTATCCATCTCATCCTGTCGATCTTCTTCATGTTCGTGACCACGGCGTTCGTTGCCAATGTCATCGTGCGTGATGATGAATCGGGCTTTGGCCCGATGGTCAAATCGACCCGGGTGACCAAGTTCGATTATCTGCTCGCGCGCTTCACCGGCGCTGCCATCGCCGCCGCCGCGGCCTTTGCCTTTGTGCCGCTGGCGATCTTTCTCGGCTCGCTGATGCCCTGGCTCGACCCTGAAACCATCGGGCCGAACCGGCTTGGCGATTATCTTTATGCCTATTTCGTGCTGGCGCTGCCCAACGTGCTGCTCACCGCCGCGATCTTCTTTGCCGTGGCGACGATGACGCGATCGATGATGTATTCCTATGTCGGGGTCGTCGTCTTCCTCGTCGTCTATCTCGTTGTCTCGTCGACATTGCGATCAAAGCCCGAATTGCGTGAACTTGCCGGGCTCGTCGAACCCTTTGGCGCGGCGGCGTTCGGCAATGTCACCCGCTATTGGACTGCCGCCGAATCGAACGCCATGCTGCCGGCGTTCGAAGGCGCGCTGTTGTATAACCGGCTGATCTGGCTGGGGGTCGGGGTGCTGGCGCTGGCGCTGGCCTATGCGCGCTTCAGCTTTGCCGAAAAGGGCCTGTCGGCGCGTGCCGTGCGCCGCCAGGCCAAACTTGCCGCAAAGCTGGCAGCCAGCCAGCCCGAGATCGTCGCCGTGCTGCCGCCGGCGCGCCCGGCGGCAGCGGCGGGCGCCCGGCTGCTGGCCCGGGCGCGTTTCGAAATGGCGCTGGTCTTCAAAAGCCCGGCGTTTTTCGTGCTGCTGTTGATCGGACTGTTCAACGCCGGCGGCAGCCTGCTGTTTTCCAATGAAATCTACGGCACCCCGGCGCGGCCGCTGACCTTTGCGCTCATCGACACGCTGCGCGGCTCGTTCGGCATCATTCCGATCATCATCGCCATCTATTATGCCGGTGAACTTGTCTGGCGCGATCGCGACCGCAAGATGCACGAGATCGTCGATGCGACCTCGCTGCCGAACTGGGCCTATCTGGTGCCCAAGACGCTGGCTGTGGCCGGCGTGCTGGTGGCGACGCTGGCGGCCGGCATGGTCGCAGCGATCCTGATCCAGCTCTATCGCGGCGTCACCGACATTTCCTTCGGCGAATATCTGCGCTGGTATCTGCTGCCCGAAAGCGTCGACATGGTGATCCTCGCCGTGCTGGCGGTGTTCGTCCAGGCGCTCAGCCCCAACAAATATCTCGGCTGGGGGGTGATGGTCGTCTATCTCGTCGCCAGCATCACACTGGTGACAATGGGTTTCGAGCACCCGCTGTATAATTACGGCGATACCGGGCAAGTGCGCCTTTCCGACATGAACGGTAATAATGTCGGGGGTGCACTGGCGTGGTGGCTGCGGCTCTATTGGGGGGCGATTGCGCTTGTGCTGGCGGTGCTGGCGCATCTGTTGTGGCGACGCGGCACCGATGCGGCGCTGCGCCCGCGGCTACGGCGGCTGCCGGCGCGGCTCGCCGATGTCTCCGGCGTGCTGATTGTCTTTGCTCTGTTGATCGCCGGGGCCAGCGGCGCTTATATTTATCAAAATACCAACATCATCAACGAGTACCGCACCGACGATACTGTCGAAGCCAAACAGGCTGCCTATGAGAAGAAATATCTGAAATATCAAAGGCTTGCCCAGCCCTCGACCACCGATATCAAGCTGGTCGTCGACCTGTTCCCGCACGAACATCGCATGGCGGTGCGCGGCCGCTACCAATTGGTCAATGATACCGGCGCTCCCGTCACCGACCTTCATGTCCGCCTGCTCGACACCGATACGACAATGGGCGGTATCGAAATCCCCGGAGCCCGGCTTGTAATGGACGATGCGGACAATAACTATCGCATCTATCGCTACACCACGCCGCTGGCGCCGGTTGCGAAAAGTCAGCTCACCTTCGTCACCAAGCGCTGGCAACAGGGCTATCGCGCCACCAACAATGACACCAATGTCGTTGATAACGGCACGTTCCTCAATAACCGCAATTTTGCGCCCCAGATCGGCATGAGCCGCGATGGCCTGCTCACCGATCGGACCAAGCGGCGCAAATATGGCCTGCCCGCCGAACTGCGCATGGCCAAACTGGAAGATGTGAAAGCGCAACAGCGCAATTATGCTGGCAATGCCGATTGGGTAAATTCCGACATCACCGTCACCACCGATGCCGATCAAACCCCAATCGCGCCTGGCCGCAAAGTTTCCGATGTCAGCAAGAATGGCCGGCGCACGGCGCATTTTGTCTCGGTCGCGCCCATTTTGGCGTTCTTTTCGGTCCAATCAGCCAGCTATGCCGAAAAATCAGCCGATGCCACCGGCGTCAAGCTGACGGTATTCTACGATAAAAAGCACGGCTTCAACGTCGATCGGATGCTGGCCGCGATGCGCAACTCGCTCGACTATTATCGCGCCAATTTCGGCCCGTTCCAGTTCGATCACCTGCGCGTCATCGAATTTCCAGGCTATGAAAGTTTTGCGCAAGCCTTTGCCGGCACCATCCCTTTTTCCGAATCGATCGGCTTTCTCGCCGACAACCGCGACAAGGATGCCATCGACTATGTCACCTATGTGACCGCCCATGAGGTCGCCCACCAATATTGGGCGCATCAAATCATCAGTGCCGACATGCAGGGCGGCACCGTTCTCGTTGAAACCATGGCGCAATATTCGGCGATGATGGTGATGAAAAAGCTGTACGGCGAAGAAAAGATGCGCCGGTTCCTGAAGTACGAGCTCGACAATTACCTGCGCTCGCGCGGCAGCGAGGCGATCGAGGAACTGCCGCTGCAGCGTGTCGAAAACCAGGGCTATATCCATTACCGTAAAGGTGCCGTGGTCATGTACCTGCTCGCCGACCGGCTCGGCGAGGATCGTGTCAACGCCATGCTGCGCGACCTGATCGCCCGCTATCGCTTCCGCAGCCAGCCCTATGCCCGCTCGCTCGACCTGGTGAACGGCCTGAAAAGCATCGCCCGCGACGACGCCGAACGGCAATTGGTCGCCGATCTGTTCGAACGCATCACCATCTATGACCTGAAAGCCAAGGACGCGGTGATCGCCAAGCTCCCCGATGGCCGCTGGCAGACGAAGCTGACGGTGACGGCGACCAAGAATTATGCCGATGGCAAGGGCAAGGAAACGCCGGCAGCGTTCGCCGACAGCATCGATGTCGGGGTGTTCGCCGCACGGCCGGGCATCGGCGAATTCAGCAAGGCCGATGTCGACCTGATCGAACGCCGCACGGTGGCAACCGGCACGCAGGTCATCACGCTGGTGACGAAGCGCAAGCCGGCCTTTGCCGGGGTCGACCCGTACAACAAATATGTCGATCGCAATTCGGACGATAATGTCGTTGCGGTGACAGAGGGCTGACGTCACCTCCCCCGTCGGGGGGAGATAAGTTTTGGCACCGGCGCGCCGTCCGTTCTCGTTACTTCTGTCACCCCGGACTTGACCCTGGGCCTGTCATGCCAGCGCAGGCTGGCATCCAGTCGTGCCGCAAGTGCCGGCCATTCTGTCCGCAGACCACGACCGGATGCCAGCCTTCGCTGGCATGACATCCCGATTTTTGGCTCTACTCGAAACGCAAGAAAGCCGGGCCCCGGGTCAAGCCCGGGGTGACGGGGAAGGGCGGTGCCGATCTCCCATACACCGTCCCCGCGCTGCAAAAGCGCCGAATCCGTCTTGCGCCATCCCCCCCGCTCCCGGCACAAGACGGCATGACCCTGCGCTCCACGCTCGCCCCATGACCATCCTCGGCATCGATCTCGGTACCACCAACAGCGCCGCCGCCATCTGGCGCGATGGCGCCGCCGTGCTCGTCCCCAACCGGCTCGGCGACACGCTCACCCCCTCGGCGGTCAGCATCGATGACGGCGGCCGCGTCCTCGTCGGCCTTGCCGCGCGCGAACGCCAGGCAAGCCACCCGGCCGCCACTGTCACTGCCTTCAAACGCTTCATGGGCACCCAGCGCGAGGTGAAACTGGCGGGCCAGACCTTTACCCCGGAAGAATTGTCGGCGCTCGTGCTGCGCAGCCTCAAGGAAGATGCCGAAGCCTTTCTGGGCGCGCCGGTCACCGAAGCCGTCATCACCGTGCCGGCCTATTTCAACGACAAGCAGCGCAAGGCCACCCGGCGTGCGGGCGAACTGGCCGGCCTCAAGGTCGAACGCCTGATCAACGAACCGACCGCCGCCGCGCTCGCCTATGGCATCCACAATCTCGACGCCGAAACCCGCTTTCTGGTCTTCGATCTCGGCGGCGGCACCTTCGATGTCTCGATCCTCGAAATCTTCGACGGCATCATCGAAGTGCGATCGTCCACCGGCGACAACCGGCTGGGCGGGGAGGATTTCAACGAAGTCCTCGTCGGCTTGCTCAGGAAACAGTTCGCCGCCGCCTGGGGGCCCGCCACCCGCGACAATGATGCGCTTTACCAGCGGCTGCGCGAAGCCGCCGAACGCGGCCGCCGGGCGCTCACCACCGGCAACAGCGCCACCCTCTCGGTCGTCTGGCGCGACACGCCCTACACGCTCGACGTGACGACCGAGGATTTCGAAACCGCCGCCGCCGATCTCCTCACCCGGCTGCGCGACCCCGTCCTGCGCGCGCTCCGCGACAGCGATATCCGCCCCGACAGCCTGTCCGAAATCATCCTGATCGGCGGCGCCACCCGCATGCCGCTGGTGCGCCGCACCGTCGCGCGCATGTTCGGCCGCTTCCCCAACGCCCAGATCAACCCCGACGAAGCCGTGGCGCTCGGCGCCGCTGTCCAGGCTGGTTTGAAAGCCCGCGATGCGGCGCTCAAGGAAGTCGTGCTCACCGATGTCTGCCCCTATTCGCTGGGGGTCGATATCGTCCGGCAACTGCCCGGCGGCGGCGTCGAGGAAGGCGTGTTCTCGCCGATCATCGAACGCAATACCGCGGTGCCGGTCAGCCGGGTCAACCGCTACGAAACCGTCCGGGCCAACCAGAACAAGGTCGTGTTCGGCATCTACCAGGGCGAGGCGCGGCGGGTGGTCGACAATGTCCGCATCGGCCAGATCGAAGTCGCCATGCCGCGCGGGCCGGCCGGGCAGCCGGTCGATTGCCGCTTCACCTATGACATCAACGGGCTGCTGGAGGTCGATATCCATATCCCGGCCAACGACCAGCGCCACCAGCTGGTCATCACCGACCCCGAAGATGTGGTCGCCCCCGCCGAGATCGAACGCCGCCGCTCGGCGCTCGCCGCCTTGAAGGTCCACCCGCGCGATGGCGAGGCCAACCGCGCCGCGCTCGCCCGCGCCGAACGCTGCTGGCAGGATTTTCTGGGCGACAAGCGCGACCATGTCGGCGAACTGATCGCGCAATTCCAGGCAGCGCTCGAAACCCAGGATATGCGCATCGTCGAACGCGCCCGCGAAGGCCTTGCCGAAGCACTCGATCAGCTCGAAGGGCCCGGCTACTTGTGAACGGCTCGATCTGGGGGATATTGGGCGTCGCGGCGGGCAGCGATCGCGATACGGTGCGCCGTGCCTATGCGCGAAAGCTGCGCGTCACCAACCCGGAGGATGATCCGCAAGGCTTCATGGCGCTGCGCGAGGCCTATGAAGCGGCGCTCGAACAGCTGCGCTGGGCCGAGGAAGACGCAAATTTCGACGCCGAAGACGCCGAAAACGGCAACGGCACCGCAACTGATCGCGATATTTCCGGCGAATTGCCCCCTGGGACGGTCGTTTTCACGCGTGATTCCGGGCCGAAACCGGGCGATTTTTCGCCCGAAACCGTGCTTTCCCCTGAACTTGCCGCCTTCCGATCCCGGCGCGCCGCCGATGAAGCCGATCTTCTCGCCCGCCAACAGGCCCTGATTGCGGCGCTTGACGCCCCCTGGGCACCCGATGCCGATGCATTGCTCGGGCTGTTTCATGCTGTGCTGGCCGCCCCCTTGCTCACCGAAATCGCCGTGCGCGCCCGCATCGAAGCCTGGCTCGCCGAGGTGATCGCCAACAATATCCCGCGTGCCGACCCGCTGGTGCGCCCCGCGGTCGACCATTTCGGCTGGGAGGAACAGGCGAGTCACGGTCGCAGCCACGCTATTTACGCCGTTCTGCAACGGCTGGAGGAGGGCATTTTCGCCGCCGAAGCCGCGCGCCCGCACGCGCCGCTGCACTTGGGCTGGCAATCGCTGACCACGCCGTCGCACGCCGATTGGCGCATGCGGCTGGGCGCCCTGCTCCCCGGCCGTCCCGCCGAAGCCGCCGCAATTCTGGCGGCGGTCGATAACGGACTGCCCGGGGTGCGTGACTGGTTGAACCCGCAAGCCGAACTCTGGTGGCGCTATTTCGGCAGCCGCGCCCGTATCACTGCGGGCAATCTGCTGCTCGCCCCGCTCGCCTTTGTCGGGCTGGCGCTGTTCGTGATCGCCATCGATGCGCCCTGGATAGTCCTGTATGCCGCCGCACTGGTCGCCCTGGCGGCGCCTGTTGCCGCGGTCAGGCTGGTCAAGCAGCCCCAACGCGACTGGGCCGATGCGCCCTGGGACCATCCCGACTGGCACTTCACCGGCTGGATCCTGGCGCTCGCGGTGCTGCCGGTCATCGCCTTTGCCGTGCCGGTTACCCCCATCGGGGTGGCGCTGCTGGCCCTCGCTGCGCTGCTGGCGCTCGCCTGGGTGACCATCGCGCTGCCGCTGCGCGACGAAATCAAGCCGTGGGAACGCATCGGCGGCATCATCCGCACCGCCTGGCCCTTCGGCATCCTGTTCGCGATGGGGACATCGCTGCTTTCTGCCACCAACATGGCGCTGTGGAGCGTGATGACCGTGGCGCTGGTCATTGGCTGGTGGCGCGGCGGCGATACCATCACTGATGCCGTCGGCCGCCGCATCCGGCGCTTCGGGCTGCCGATTCTCGTCGCGCTGGTGTGCGCCGTCATGGTCACGGCACTGGTGCTGACGGGCGAAATGCCGGCGCGTGCTGCCGTGCTGCCGGTCTATCTGGCGCTCAGCCCGGCGGCGATCCTGCTCTATGTCGCCAACCGGCTGGTGCCCGAAGGCCGGATCAAGCTGCTGCTGGCGGTCGGCTGGCTGATGATCTTCCTGGCGCTGTTTGCCACGCTGGGTCGCGCCGCGCCGCGCCGGGAGGCAGCGCCGGAGCGCCCAGTCTCCGCCCCGTCGCTCGCCGCCAACGGCATCGGCGATACGGCGCCGGGCCTTACCCCGGCAACGCCGCGCAGCCCGGTCGATGGCTGGATCAACGTCGATGATTATGCGCCGGCGGCGTTTGCGCGCCCCGGTTTCTACACCCAGACGCTTGCGCTCGGCATCGATACCGCCGGCCGCGTTACCGCCTGCCGCACCCTGCGCGCCAGCGCCAATGCCCTGATCGATGGCGCCAGTTGCGCCGCGGTGACCAGCCGGGCGCGCCTCAATCCGGCGCGGGGCCGCGATGGCGCTCCGGTCGCGTCCACCTTCACCATGGTCATCGTCTGGGCTGTGCCCGCCGGGGTGAAGGCATCGCGCGCATCAACACCGTCGTTACGCGACATTGCGCCGCCACCGCCCAGCCTTGCTGCACCGCTCAAGCCGCTGTCACCGATCACCGATTGGGTGAAAGCCGGCGATTATCCCGCCGGCGCCATGGCCGATGATCGCGACTATGCCATCAGCTTCGAACTCGATGTTGCCGCGACTGGCCGCGCCAGCGCCTGCCGCATTACCGCCAGCAGCGGCAGCGCGGTCGTCGATCGCACGACCTGCGATGCTGCGAAGCGCCGGGCGCGCTTCACCCTGGCACGCAATGCCGCGGGCGAAGCGGTCGCCGGCCGCTATGGCGCGCGGCTTGCATGGTCTGTCGTGCCCGCGCCGCGTGCCGTTCCGGCCATGCCGGCATCGAAACCACTGGCCGCCGACCGCACCGTGCCCGACGCAACGCTGTCGTCGCCGCCGCCGCTGCTGCCAGCGGGTGACAGCGCCCCCAAGCCGGATTAGTCTGGACAAATTCCAACCGGAGCGCTGCGCATGACTCGCCTTGTCACCCACGATCTCGCGGTGCGGCCGACCCGCAACGAGTTGGCGGCGCAGGATTTCACCTCCAGCCTGCGCGGCCATGTCCTCAACCACATGGCCGCCACCATGAAGATCCGCTTCGAAACCGAGATCGCGCCGCGCCTGCCCGAACCGCCCGCCGATGGCCGCGCCGTTCATGCCGCCATCCGGCCCGACAGCTATTTCCGCTTTTACTCGGCGATGCGCATCGGCGCGCAGGAGATGGTCTGGGCCAGCGTCAACGATGCCGTGCACCGCGACGCGCCGCGTCTGGCCGCAACCGCCCGGGCGCTGGCCGCACGCGGCACCGGCTCGCTCAGCCTCGATCCGGCGCTGGAGGTGCCGCGCAGCGTCTCGGCGATCGATGTCCACCACATGCCCGGCAGCTATTCGGCCGAAAGCGGCCCCGACGATTTGACCGCCGGCGCCACCTATGAGAATGGCCTGTCGGTGTTTTCCTTCGGGCTGATGGGCAAGAATCTCGACGATATCGGCGAAAGCAGCGCCTTCTGGCTGCGCCACAGTCATCCCCAATTCGCCCCCGGGACCATTCTCGACCTTGGCTGTTCGGTCGGCCACCAGACCCTGCCGTGGAAGCGGGCGTACCCCGATGCGCACGTGACCGGCATCGATGTCGCCGCCGCCTGCTTGCGCTATGCCCACGGCCGGGCGCAATCGCAGGGGGTCGACGCGCATTTCGTCCAGGCCAATGCGACGGCGCTGCCCTGGCCCGACGCCAGTTTCGACCTCGTCTATTCGTCGATGTTCCTCCACGAACTGCCGCTGAAGGACATCAAGGCGGTGTTTGCCGAGGCACGCCGCGTGCTCAAGCCTGGCGGGCTGATGTTGCATTACGAACTGCCGCCCAACAACCAGCTGTCGGCGTACGACGGTTTTTATCTCGATTGGGACTGCTGGTACAATAACGAGCCCTTCTACAAGGGCTATCGCGACCAGGACCCGGCGGCGCTGTGTGCCGAAGCCGGCTTTGCCGCGGACGGTTTCTTCCAGACCGTGGTGCCGTCGCTGGCCTGGTATGGCGAAGCCGCGGTGGCCGAGGCGCTGAAAGGCGCGGCGCAGATCGGCGGCAACACCGGGCGTCTCGCCGATGGCGTGCAATGGTTCGTCTACGGGACCTGGGCATGAGTGAAGCGAGAGGGGTGAAGCCGCAGGTTTTCGACGACCCGGCGATCGATGCGCTGGTCAAGATGCTGCTCGAACTCGCCAGCGAAACCTGGGTCACCCGCGCGCGACTGGCGGCGCTGGAAGCGAAAATTGGCTCGGTGGAGGACTTCGTGCTGCCACCCGAAGCCGAAGCGCAACTGGCATTGGAGCGCGATGCCTTTGTGAAGAAGATTTTCGGGGTACTGGAGCGCTAACCCACCTCTCCCCCTGCGGGAGAGGTCGAGAGACGCGCGCAGCGCGGCCCGGGTGAGGGGTGCAAGTGAGGCCACCCGAGAACCCCTCTCCCGGCTCGGGCTGCGCCCGAATCAGACCTCTCCCGCAGCCGCAGGCGACACCGTCGTGTCAACCGGTGAGGAGGGCCGTCACTGCTTCCGCCACCCGCGCATCCCCAGCGGCAATCACCCGGCCGTCGCTGCCTTGCCGCAGCGGCGCGCCCGACCAATCGGTCATCACCCCGCCGGCCCCGGTGACCACCGGGACCAGTGCAGCCCAATCATAGATTTTCAGCCCGGATTCGACGACCAGATCGAGGTGCCCGGTCGCCACCAGCCCGTAATTGTGGCAATCACCGCCGAGCAAGACATCGTGCGCCGCCAGCCGCAGCGTCTCGAAACGCGCCGCGTCGCTGCCGAACAACCAGGGCGATGTCGTCGCCAGATGCGCATCGGCGAGCGCCGCACACGCCCGCACATGCGCGCGGCGGCCATTAAGCGTCGCCGGCTGGGAAAGGCCTGCCACCCAGCGGTCACCGGCAATGCACTGGTCGATCACCCCCAACACCGGCACACCATCCTCCATCAACGCGATCAGCGTGCCGAACAGCGGCCGCCCGGCAACGAACGCCCGCGTGCCGTCGATCGGATCGAGCACCCAGACGCGCGCCGCGTCGGGCCTGTCCTCGCCATATTCCTCGCCGATGACGCCATCATGCGGGCGATGCTCGTCGAGCAGGGCGCGGATTGCAGCTTCGGCCTCGCGATCGGCGATGGTGACGGGGGAGAAATCTTCCTTGGTTTCGACCAGGAAGGGCCGGCGGAACCACGGCCGGATCACCGCGCCGGCGGCATCGGCCAAGGCATGGGCGAGGGCGATATCGTCTGGTTTCATATCAATGCTTCCTGTCAAGCCCTGGATGACAGCGCCAGATCACAATCCCCACTCCTGCAATATCGCCGCGCGGTCGGCATCCAGACCCGGTGCCGCGGGGCGCACGGCCGGATCGGCATGGCGCGACAATTTCACCGGATTGCCGGCGGCAAGCAGCGGCGTCCCATCGGGAAATGCCGTTTCGATCACCATTCCGCGCGCCCGCACCTGGGGGTGCGCCAGCGCCTGCGCGACGTCGTGGAGCGGTCCGCACGGCACTCCGGCGGCTTCCAGTTTCGGTAGCCAGTGCGCCGCCGGCGCTGTCATCAACGCGGTTTCGAGGATCGTCGCGATGGCATCGGCGGCTTCGGTGCGCAGCGCATTGCTGGCAAAGCGCGGATTGTCCCTGAGCGCGCCAAGCTCGAGCGCGTCGAGCAGCGCCGCCCACAGCGCATCATTGCCCGCCGCGATGACGATATGGCCGTCCTGGCACTGATAGGCGGCAAAGGGCGTGATGCTCGGGTGGCGCGCCCCCAATGGCCCGGGCGCGACGCCCGTGACGGCATAGCGCGCCACGGCATTCTCCAGGATGGCGATCTGGCCATCGAGCATCGCCACATCGACGAACTGGCCCTCCCCCGTGCGCGCCCGGTCGTGCAGCGCCGACAGGATACCGATGACGGTGAACAGCCCGGCGGTGATATCGCCGACCGAGGTGCCGACCCGCGTCGGCTTGCCGCCCGGCCAGCCGGTGACCGACATGATGCCGCCCATCGCCTGCACGACCATGTCATACGCCGCCTTGTGCGCATCCGGCCCGGTCTGGCCAAAACCGCTTGCCGCCGCATAGATCAGCCGCGGGTGGCGGGCGTGGAGCACGTCCCAGCCGAGCCCGAGCTTGGCCATCACCCCGGGGCGATAGTTTTCGACCAGCACATCGGCACGGGCGACCAGGGCCTCGAAGATGGCCCGGTCGCCCGGGTCCTTCAGATCGAGGGCAATCGATTGCTTGCCGCGGTTGATGCTGGCGAAATAGGCGCTCTGCGTTCCCAGAAACGGGCCGATCTGGCGGCTGTCATCGCCCGCCCCCGGGCGTTCGACCTTGATGACCCGGGCGCCGAGATCGGCGAGCACCATCGTCGCATAAGGCCCGGCGAGCACCCGCGACAGATCGATGATGAGCAGGTCGTCGAGAGGGCCGGGAGGTCGCATGGCGGAAACCTAACGGGTTGCAGCGGCTTCGCCAATCGCCAAGCGCGACTACCTCACTCCCCTCTGCGGGGAGGGCGACTCGGGCGCAGCCCGAGCGGGGTGGGGGCTCACATGGTGGCGCAGGCCCTTCCCGCAAAAAACCGCGCGTCGCCCCTTCCGGCCAGGCCGCCATCTGTGCCACGATGGCGCATCACGATAGCTTGGGGACCAACTGCATGACCTTCCGTTGTTTCGCGCTGGCCGCGCTGCTGGCCAGTTCGTCGCTGGCGTCCGCGCAAGTCTCTCCCGAACAGGCCAGGCGGGAAGCGGCGCTCGATGCCAGCGTCTCGGCCGCCGAACAGATGGGCTGGCTCAAGCAGATGGCGTCCGCCCCCAACCATGTCGGCAGCGCGCATGACAAGGCCAATGCCGATTTCATCCTGAGCCAGTTCAAGGCCTGGGGCTGGGAGGCGAAGATCGAGGAATTCGAGGTGCTCTACCCGACGCCTTTGAAGACGCAGCTCAACCTTGTCGCCCCCGTCGCCGTGGCGCTTGGCGGGCAGGAGCCGACCATTCCCCAGGATGCGACCAGCGCCAATCTCAAGGACGCGCTGCCGCCCTATGTCGCCTTCCAGGGCGATGGCGATGTCACCGCCGATGTCGTTTATGTGAATTATGGCCTGCCCGCCGATTATGCGGCGCTGGCGCGGCGCGGCATCAGCGTGAAGGGCAAGATCGCGCTGGCCCGTTATGGCGGCGGCTGGCGCGGGTTGAAGCCCAAGCTGGCGCAGGAACAGGGCGCGATCGGCGCGCTGATCTATTCCGATCCCGCCAATGATGGCTATGCCACCGCCGATACCTACCCCAACGGCGGCGCGCGCCCCGAAACCGGCGTGCAGCGCGGCTCGGTCGCCGACATGACGACCTATCCGGGTGATCCGGGCACGCCGGGCTATGGCTCGGTGAAGGGCGCCCGGCGGATCGACCGCAAGGATGCCGTCACCATCATGAAGATCCCGACGCTGCCGATCTCCTATGGCGATGCGATGAAGATTTTCGCCGCGATGAAGGGCCCGATTGCGCCCGATAATTTCAAGGGCGCGCTGCCGATCACCTATCGCGCCGGCGGCGACGGCAGCGTCAAACTGCATCTGCAGGTCGAATCCGACTGGTCGCTGAAGCCTGTCTACAATGTCATCGCCATGTTGAAGGGCAAGGATCGCCCCGATGAATGGGTGGTGCGCGGCAACCATCATGACGGCTGGGTGTTCGGTGCCGCCGATCCGCTGTCGGGCGAAGTCGCCATGCTGTCCGAAGCCAAGGCGCTCGGGCAGCTTGTGAAGGCCGGCTGGCGGCCATCGCGCACCATCGTCTATGCGAGTTGGGATGCCGAGGAACCGATGCTGCTCGGCAGCACCGAATGGGCCGAAACCCATGAAGCCGAATTGAAGGCCAAGGCGATCATCTACATCAACACCGATGGCAATGGCCGCGGCTTCCTGGGCGCCGAAGGCAGCCACCAGTACACCCGCCTCGTCAACCAGGTCGCCGCCGATGTGAAGGATCCGCAAACCGGCGCGTCGGTGCTCGATCGCGCCCGGGCGAAACTGCGCGCCGATGCGTTCGATGGCGGCCGCGTCGACGCCGATGAACTGAAAGCTGCGGAAACCGGAAGCGACCTGCCCCTGGGGCCGCTCGGCTCGGGCTCCGATTATTCGTCCTTCCTGCAGCATGTCGGGGTGCCGTCGCTCAACCTCGCCTTCGGCGGGGAGGGGGAAAGCGACGGCTCCTACCATTCGATCTACGACAGCTACGACCATTTCGTGCGCTTCGACGATCCGGGGCTGGCCTATGGCGCGGCGCTGTCGAAAACCGTTGGCCGGGTGGTGCTGCGCATCGCCGATGCCGATACCCCGCCGGTGCGCTTCGGCGATCTGGCGACGACAGTGCGGACCTATCTCACCGAGGTGAAGGCGCTGATCGACACCCGCCGCAAGCAGGATGAAAAGCGCGCCGGGTTGCTGTCGGGCAATAGTTTTGCGCTGGCCAGTGACCCGCTGGCGCCGGTGGCGGCGCCGGTTGCCGAAGCGCCGACGCCGGTTATCGAACTTGCCGCGCTCGAAAATGCCGTCGGCAAGCTGGAGGCGAGCGCCAAGGCCTATGACGCCGCTTTCATGGCCAAGGGCGCCGGGCTGGCCGCGGCCACACGCGCCAAGCTCAACGCCGCATTGCTCGGCATCGACCAGGCGCTGCTGATCCCCGAAGGCCTGCCGGGGCGCAACTGGTACAAGCATGCGCTTTATGCGCCGGGCCGTTTCACCGGCTATGGCGCCAAGACGTTGCCCGGGGTGCGGGAAGCGGTGGAGGAACGCCGCTTTGCCGATGCCGATGTCTATGCCGGACGCACCGCGGCGGCGATCGAGCGGCTGGCGGGCAAGCTGGATGCGGCGCGGGCGATCATCAACTGAAGCTGCTCCCCTCCCGTTTCGGGAGGGGAGAAAAAAGCAAGGGAATTTCATGAAACTCCTCGGTTCCGCCACCTCGCCCTATGTCCGCAAGCTGCGGGTGATCGCCCATGAACTCGGGCTGGCGCTCGATTACACCGAAACCGCAGCGCTGGAGGACCCGGCGGCGCTGCTCGCGGCCAATCCGTTGGGCAAGGTGCCGGCCTTGATCCTGGCCGATGGTACGGCGCTGTTCGATTCGGCCGTCATCGCCGGCTATCTGCTCAGCCTGGTGCCGGGGCAGGCGCTGATGGCCAGTGACGGCATGGCGCACTGGATTGCCCGCACCGATGAAGCGATCGTCGATGGCATCCTCGATGCCGCCATCGTGCTGCGCTTCAACATGGTGCAGGGCGTCACCAGCGGCATGTGGGTCGACCGCCAGTTTCGCGCCATCGATCGCGGGTTGGTGGCGCTCGCCGGCCGCGTCGGCGATGGTACGACCTATACCGAACTCGCCACCATCATCGCCTGCGAATATCTCGATCTGCGCTGGCCCGATATCGACTGGCGGGCCCATCCGGCGCTCAAGGCGCTGCACGCCCGGCTTGGTGAGCGGCCTTCACTCGCCGCGACCCGCCCGGCTTGAACCGCTATTTAGCCTCGGGCGGCGGCGGATAGGTCACGTCGGGCGCCGCCTGGTCGATATCCATGCGCAGCCGCCAGACGCCGTCCGCGCCTTTGCGATAGACGATCAACGAGCGCCCCGGATCGCGGATCTCACCCTGCGGCGTGCGGATGGTGAACCAGTATTTGCTCATGAACACCGCGGTATCACGGTCGACGACCAGGCTTTCCTCAGCGAGCAGGAAATCGGCATCGAGCGGGGTTTTCAGCAGCGGTGTGAAATAGGCACGGATCGCCGGCAGGCCCTTAAGCTTGGGCTTGCCGTGCAGCGCTACCTCGGCATCGGCGGTGTAAAGCGCCATAAGCGCTTCGATATCGCCGCCCTTGAAGGCCTTGACCCATTGCGCGCCATGGGCGCGGATCGCGGCCTCGTCTGCCGGGGTCGCCAGCGCCGGGCTGGCGAGCAACAGCGCTGCCAGGACAAACGCCTTCACGGCTTCAATTCCCGCGCCAGCGCCTTCAACGTCTTGGCGCCATAGGGCGGCTTGAAACCGGCAAGGCCAGCGAGATCGATCTTGGGCTGGGTGTAGATCGCCTTGGCATGGCTGAAAGCCTTGAAGCCATCCTGCCCGTGATAGCTGCCCATCCCGGCCGGGCCGATGCCGCCGAAGGGCAGGTCTTCGGCCGAAACATGGAAGACGACATCGTTGACTGTCACCCCGCCCGAGATCGTCCGGTCGAGCACGCGGCGCTGCTCGGTATCGTCCTGCCCGAACCAGTAGAGCCCCAAGGGCCGGTCGCGGCGGTTGACCTCGTCGATCGCGCCATCGACGGTTGCATAGGTGCGCACCGGCAGCAGCGGCCCGAAGATCTCCTCCTGCATCACCGTCATCTCGTCGGTGGGGTTGCGGATGATATGCAGCGGCATCTTGTTGGTGTTCTGTTTCGAAAAATCCTCGTTGCCAGGGTTGACGATATCGACCGTCGCCCCTTTGGCGATGGCGTCGGCGACATGCGCTTCCAGCCGCTCGCGATGGCGGGCGCCGAGCACCGAGGTGTAATCGGGGTTGGCGAGCAGCGTCGGGTACATTTTCGCCGTTGCGGTCTTCAGCCCTTCGACAATGGCGGCTTCCTGTTCCTGCGGCACGATCAGATAATCGGGCGCGAGGCAGATCTGCCCGGCGTTCATCATCTTGCCCATGGCGATGCGTTCGGTGGCGACGCCGATATCGGCGCTGCGGCTGATGATCGTCGGCGACTTGCCGCCGAGTTCGAGGGTCAGCGGCACGAGGTTCTTCGCCGCCGCCGCCATGACATGCTTGCCGATCGCGGTGCCCCCGGTGAAAACGAGATGATCGAAGGGCAGTTCCGAAAACGCCTTGCCGGCCTCCGACCCGCCGGTGATGACGGCGATCTCGGTTTCATCGAACGCCGCTTCGAGCAATTCCTTCATCAGCGCCGAGGTGACCGGCGTGAATTCGGACGGCTTGATCATGGCGCGATTGCCCGCCGCGAGCACCCCGGCCAGCGGCCCGAAGGTCAGGTTGATCGGGAAATTCCATGGCGAAATGATACCGATGACACCCTTGGGCTGAAACTCCACCCGCGCCCGCGCACCGAGCAGCTTCATCGGGAAATCGAGCCGGCGGCTCTCGGGCTTCATCCAGCCTTCAAGATGCTTCATCGCGTGCTTGAGCGGCTTCACCGAGGCCATGATGTCGGTAATCAGCGTCATTTCGGTGCTGCGATGGCCGAAATCCTCGCTCAGCGCCGCGACCATCCGGTCCTTGTTGTCGAGCACCACGGCGAGCGCGCGTTGCAACCGCGCCTTGCGGGT